>JBEKQJ010000042.1:0-16160 GCA_049519835.1 Caulobacteraceae bacterium
TGCGATCGCGGATTATGACATGGCCCTGAGCTTCCATCCGGGGGCCGCCTATTCGCTCTACGGGCGCGGCGTGGCCTTTCTGCGCAAGGGCGACGAGGTGCGCGGCCGCGAAGACCTGGCCGCGGCGCGACGCGCGGATTCCAGCGTCGACGAGGTCTTCCGCAAGATCGGCGTCACGCCCTGACAGGCCGGCGTCGACGCCGGTCGAGGCGCTCCGCAGCGCCGCACGCTTGTTTTGCTGCCTTTTGGGTCCAGATGACGAATCCTAGTCGGGGCGTCCAATCTCACGGGGGCTGTCCGCCGGCGGTCGGCGGATAAATCCGGGCGGGCTTGCGGGCTTTGGCCTCGGCGACGCCGCCGAAGCTGAGGACGTCAAGGGCCCGCTGCAGCTGGAAGTCGGCGGCGATGTCGCTGTCGTCCGGCAGAGGGTGCGCGAACAGAACCTGCGGGGCCTGCGGCGCCAAAGCCTGTTCGGGCGGAATCTCCACGTCGCGGGGCGGCTGACGCGCGAGGTGGCTCTCATTGTCGAGCGCGTTGGCCACCGTCCCCTCGGATCGCATCGCATTCGCATCGAGGGCGGTCTTCACTTCATCCACGGACTGGGCGACCTGGAGATCAGGCACGATGCCGAGTCTTTGGATCGAGCGCCCCGTCGGCGTGTAGTAGCGCACGGTGGTGACCGAGAGCGCGCCATCGCGACCTTCGTCCAATGGAATGATTGTCTGCACGATGCCCTTGCCCCAGCTGGTCATGCCCACGACCACCGCTCGGTGATTGTCTTCCAGCGCGCCGGCCAGAAACTCGGCGCAGCTGGCGGAACCGCTGTTGACGAGGACCACCATCCTGACGGCCGGCAGGACGTTGACCGGCGGTCGCACGGCGATGGTTTTCGCCTCGCCGGCGTTCTTGCCGCTCCGGCCCACATCCTGGCCTGGTTCGAGCAGGCGCGAGGCCACCGCCACGGCGACGTCGAACACCCCGCCGGGATCGTTGCGCAGGTCCAGGACCAGCCCCTTCATGCCCGGCAGGTCTCGCTTCAGCCTGGCGACGGCGGCGTCGAACTCGGCCGGTGTCGTCTGTTCGAATGACGTGATCCGCAGATAGCCGAAGCCGCCGATCGAACGGGCGTAGACGCTCTTCGTCTCGATGACGTCGCGCACCAGCGTGACGTCGGTTGGCGGCTTGTCGCTATACTTGATCGTCAGGCGCACCGAAGAGCCTTTCGGGCCGCGCAACCTGGCTGTCACCTCGCCGAGACCCAGGCCGGCGGTGGGCTGGCCGTCGATGGCGGTGACCACGGCGCCCGACTGGATTCCGGCCCGCGCGGCGGGGCTTTCATCGACGGGTGAGACGACCTTCACCTCGCCATTCTCGATCCCGATGGTCAGGCCGACGCCGGTGAAAGCGCCGCTGAGGGACTGGGTGAACGCGGCGTATTCCTTGGGCGACATGTAGGAGGAGTGGCTGTCGAGGGAGGCGAGCATCCCCCTGAGCGCCGCTTCGGTCAGCGCCGTCTCATCCAGCGGTGTCACATATTGCGAACGGACCAGCGAGATCGCCTCGCCGAACAGGCGAATGGCTTTGGCGTTTGGCGGATCGGGAACGGCCGTATCGGGCTCGGCGCCCGGCGCGGGTGAGGCGCAAACGACGCACGCCGCGAAGAGAAGTGCGCGCAGCCCGAGCGAGCCCGATCCAGCCGGGCGCGAGGGTGTCAAAGCCGCCATCTTGGAAAACGTATCAATTGTTGTAGTCCGGCCCCACCGTGCTCACCTTGCAGAACTTCTCCAGATCGGGGGCGGCGCGACAGTCCATCGTCAACGGCGGGACTTGATTCACCGTGACGATGTATTGGTCGATTCCGGGGATGAGCCCCGTGACCACGTAGCGTCCGCCGCCGGTAATCGAGAACCGCTGGGCGACGTTGCGCAACCGCATGAGCACATGGAAGAAGCAGACGTTGCCAGCCGGTGCGTCACAGCCGAACGCGACCGACTTGGCGCGAGCGTCGAAGATCTCGATCCGCGGTTTGACGATGTCGCCGCCGGCTGCGGGCTGCGCCACGCCGGGACCGACCGCGACGGTGCTGACGATCAGCGCGATAAAGAACGCACGAAACACTAGCATCCCCCGATTCATCCGACTCCGAACCGCGCAACGCCCGGACATCCGGTGGCCGCCCTACTCGGGATGATCCAGTCGCAATGCTAGTGGATGGCGATCTCCGAGGCCACGGCCGCCCCGGCGCGCCGCTGGCGAGTTCCACTTGCTCCACCATGCGCTCAATTCATGTCACCCGTCGTTGATGTCCCTGACCTATTTCCCGGCCATCTTTGATGTCTCCAACCTGGAGCAGGCGAGGGCTATCATCCTGACCTCGGAAGGGGGTGCGACGACCGAGGAGAGATGGCGATCGGAGGCGCCCTATCTGAGCGCAATGATCGACGCCCTAATTCGTCCCGGGCCGGATAGCCTTATTCTCGATTACGGCTGCGACGTCGGCCGCTTGGAAGGCGAAGATCGAGCGCAGCGGATGCCGCGTGATCGGCGTGGATATCAGCGCCAACAAGCGCGCGCTGGCCGCCTCCTATGTGGCGTCAGATCGCTTCATCGCCTGTGCGCCTGACGGTTTTTCGGCGCTCATCGCCCGGGGCTTGCGCGTCGACGGCGCCATCGCTGTTTGGGTGCTCCAACATTGCCCCGCCCCAGGAGCGGATGTGGGTCCGATCAGGGCGGCCATGAATCCCGGCGCCAAACTCTTCGTCGTCAACAACCAGCTCAGCGCTGTTCCGACACGGAAGGCGGCCTGGGTGAACGATGGCGCCCAAATACGGACGATACTCTCCGGAAGCTTCTCCCTCGAGGACGAAGGCGTCCTCGCGGCTGAGCACGTGCCCCCCGCGCTCTCGGACGTGGCCTTTTGGGCCACCTAAGTCGTCGCCTGAGGCGTGACTGAGCCCATTAGAATTGGGTGAGACCCAGATCAGCGTGGACGCGCTCCATGGCGTGAATGGGCGCATGTCGGCCGGCTCCGAACCTGAGGCATCGGAACCTTGCGGAACTGTGCCCTGGCGTCCCGTGCAGGACTCGAACCTGCGACCCCCGGTTTAGGAAACCGATGCTCTATCCTGCTGAGCTAACGGGACGGCGCGGGGGCTCTCATACGACCTGAGCGGCGCGGCGACAACGCCAGGAGGCGCGGCTATACCTTGGCCATGAAGCTGCTGAAGTCGCTCTATTTCCAGGTCATCGTGGCGATCCTGCTGGGGGTCGCGGTCGGCGTCGCCGCGCCGCACCTCGCCGTGGCGCTCAAGCCGCTCGGCGACGGCTTCGTCAAGCTGATCAAGATGCTGATCACGCCGATCATCTTCTGCACGGTGGCCGGCGGCATCGCCCGGATGAGCGATCTCAAGCGAGTTGGGTCGGTGGGCCTGCGGGCCATGGTCTATTTCGAGGCCATATCGACCCTGGCCCTGCTGATCGGCGTGGTCGTGGCCGAAGTGGTCAAGCCGGGAGCTGGGTTCAATGTCCCCGTCGCCTCGCTCGATCCGAGGGCGGTGGGCGATTACGTCTCCAAGGCCCACCAGATGGAGAGCGTGCCAGCCTTCCTGCTGCACCTGATCCCGAACACCTTCGTCTCCGCCTTCGCGGACGGCGACGTGCTGCAGGTGCTGCTGCTGGCCATCCTCACCGGCTTTGCCATCGCCCGGCTGGGCCCGACCGGGGAGCTGGCGGCCCACGCCCTTGAGCGGGTGGGCGAGGTGGTGTTCGCCATCATCCGCATCGTCGTTCGCGCCGCGCCAATCGGGGCGTTCGGCGCCATGGCCTATACGATCGGCGCCTATGGTCCGGCGGCGCTTCTGAAGCTCGCCGCCCTGGTCGGTTGCGTCTACCTGACCTCGGGTCTCTTCGTCGCCGTGGTCCTGGGCTGCGTGGCATGGGCCTGCGGCTTCTCACTGTGGCGCTTCCTCATCTACATCCGCGAGGAGCTGGCCATTGTTCTCGGCGCCTCCTCGAGCGAGGCGGCTCTGCCCCAGCTCATGGCCAAGCTCGAGCGGCTCGGAGCGCCCAGGGCCGTGGTCGGCCTGGTGGTGCCGGCCGGCTATTCATTCAATCTGGACGGCACCAACATCTACATGACCCTGGCGACCCTGTTCCTTGCCCAGGCGACCAACACCCATCTGACCTTCGGACAGGAAGCCGGGCTGCTGGTGGTGGCCATGCTGACCTCGAAAGGCGCCAGCGGCGTCGCCGGCGCCGGCTTCGTGACCCTCGCGCTCACCCTGTCGGCTGTGGGCGTCATTCCGGTGGCGGCCATGGCTCTGATCCTTGGCGTCGACCGCTTCCTTTCCGAAGGCCGGGCCCTCACCAACGTCATCGGCAACGGCGTGGCGACCCTGGCCGTAGCCCGCTGGGAAGGCACCCTCGACCGCGCTCGGCTGGCGGCTGAACTCGGCGGCAAGGCGCCGGCCTTGGTTTCCGCTTGACTCATCCGTAAGTCATCACTTACTGTAAGTGGTTACTTACTTATAGAGGCCTGATTTGCCCGCCGCCGCCCACCGCGCTCGCGCTGCTTTCGACGCCCTCGGAGATCCGACCCGGCGGACGATCTTCGAGCGCGTCGCCGCAGGGCCGAGCGCCGTCGGCGCGCTCGCCGCCGGGCTGCCGGTCTCGCGTCCGGCGGTCAGCCAACACCTGCGGGTCCTCAGGGAGGCCGGCCTGGTGACCGAGAGCGCCGAGGGTACCCGCCGCATCTACCGCCTTGATCCGCGCGGCATCGGCGCCGTGCGCGAGATGCTGGACGCCTGGCACGACGCGGCCCTGGCCTCGTTCAAGGCCTTTGCCGATGCTGACGCCGAAACGGAAGGAAACCAGGAATGACCATCGCGCCGGTGATCAAGACCGTCGACGTCAAGTGCGCGCCGGCCCGCGCCTTCGAACTCTTCACCGGACGCATGGAGGCCTGGTGGCCGGCCAGCCACCACATTGGCGGAACAGCGTTCGAGGACATTGTCATCGAGCCGTTCGCCGGCGGCCGCTGGTTCGAACGCGGCGAGGACGGTTCGGAGACGTTGTGGGGCAAGGTGCTGGCCTGGACGCCACCGGGGCAGGTGCTGCTCGCCTGGCAACTCCGGGCCGATTTCACCTACGACCCCGAGTTCGAGACCGAGCTTGAAATCACCTTCGAGCCGCATGGCGCCGGAACGCGCGTGCGCGTGGAGCATCGCAATCTCGAGCGTTTCGGCGCCGAGGCGGAGGCGATCGCCAAGACTCTGGGCGGCGGCTGGCCGACCATCGTCGAGGGGTTCGCCGCTTTCACCGATCAACACATGGAAGAGGGAGTGTGACCATGGCGGACTTCGTTGTCTGGGGCGTGCCCGGCAGCCCCTATGTGCGCAGCGCGCTGCTCGGCCTGGAGGAGAAGGGCGCCTCCTGGCGGCTGGCGCCACTCGGCATGGGCGAGGCCCAGAGCCCAGCCCACCTGGCCCGGCACCCGTTCGGCCGTATGCCCGTGCTCGATCATGGCGACTTCCGACTCTACGAGGCCCAGGCCATCCTGCGCTATCTGGACCGCATCCTGCCCGAGCCCGCCCTCACGCCGACTAACCCCGAGGCCGCGGCGCGCATGGATCAAGTGCTGGGCGTCACCGACTGGTACGTCTTTCCGCAACTCAGCTCGGGCGTGGTGTTCCCGCGGCTGATCGCGCCGATGTTCGGCATGCCGACCGATGAGGCGAAGATCGCCGAGAACCTGCCGAAAGCGCGCGTCAGCCTTACCGAGCTGGCGCGCCTCCTGGGCCACCAGCCCTATTTCGGCGGTGAGACGGTTTCGCTGGCCGACCTCCATCTCGCCCCCCAGGTGTTGTTCCTGGGCGAGTTCGAAGAAGGCCGCGAGCTCGCGGCGCCGCACGACAACCTGCGCGCCTGGGCTGCGCGGATGGCCGCGCGCCCGAGTTTCGCGGCGACGAGCTGGGAGCGGCTCAGCGAACTGGCGACGGCGGCCTGAAGGACGAACCCCCTACACCCGTTGGCTGCTTCGCGCCTCCGCTGCGCGATCGGGGTCCCCCTCCCCCAGAGGGGGAGGAGAAGGTTGGCGTTCTCTCCCCCCTCTGGGGGGAGTACGGCCGAAGGCCGGGAGGGGGGCTTCTTAAGCCGCCTTCTGCAGCGACTTGTGCAGCAGGTTGACGGCCGCGTCGCGGTCGATGCGTTCGATCGCCGCCACTTCGCGAGCCATACGGTCCAGCGCTGACTCATAGAGTTGGCGCTCGGAATAGGACTGCTCGGGCTGGCTGTCGGAACGGTGCAGGTCGCGCACCACCTCGGCGATCGAGATCAGGTCGCCGGAATTGATCTTGGCTTCGTATTCCTGCGCCCGCCGGCTCCACATCGTCCGCTTGATGCGGGCGCGGCCTTTCAGCGTCGTCAGGGCCTGGGAAACGGTATTGCCTTCGGCCAGCGCCCGCAGGCCGGCCGTGCGCGCCTTCCGGGTCGGCACCCGAAGGGTCATCTTCTCGTGGTCGAAAGTGATCACATAGACTTCCAGTGAGGTGCCGGCGACGCTCTGGGTCTCGACCCCGGCTACGACGCCCACGCCGTGCGCGGGGTAAACGACATGGTCTCCGACTTTGAAGTCGAGTTCGGTCTTCGTGGTCACGCTGTTCTAGTTCCTCTCTCAAGCGCCGGTCGAAAGCCCGGACCGGCGAACACAGGACCCGCCGCGCCTGATGGCGCGATTGCCGCTGGCAGGCTCTGGAACGGTTTTTCCGAGAGGCGAGCTTCCGCGGTCGGATGCCGCGCCATGCGCGAACACCACAAACGCGGGCGACCTCAGGTCGCCGCCTCATCCCTCATATAGCTCAAAAATGGCAGGATTTGAAGCGCCGCTCGTTTGCCGCCGTCAGGAGCCGGCGCCCGGCTTCTCGCTGAAGTACTTCTCGAACTTGCCGGTTTCCCGTTCGAACTCTTCGGCGTCGGCCGGCGGCGGGCCCTTGACGGTGATGTTCGGCCAGATCTTGGCGTAGTCGGTATTGACCTTCAGCCACTTGCCGTCCGGGTCGTCTTCGGTGTCGGGCTTGATGGCGTCCACCGGGCATTCGGGCTCGCACACCCCGCAGTCGATGCATTCGTCCGGGCTGATGACCAGGAAGTTCTCGCCCTCGTAGAAGCAATCCACCGGGCACACCTCGACGCAGTCCATGAACTTGCAGCGAACGCAGGCGTCGGTGACGATGTAGGTCATCAAGGTCTCGAAGGGTCGGGCGCGAAGCCGCGTCTTATCTGTGTCCGGCCGCCCCGTTGTCAACCTGAGGGTGGGCCGCAGGGTCGAGCGGGACGTAGAGCGCGCTGGCCTCCTCGGCGGGGCCACGGCGCGCGCCCAACGCCAGCACGCGGACAGCGACGATCCGCGTCCCCACGGCGAACACCAGCTCATCGCCAGGTCGCACCGCGCGCGACGCCTTGTTGACACGGCTGTCTTCGCCGGCCCGCCTGAGGCGGATGCGGCCCTCCGCCGCCTTGGCCGCCGCCATGGCGCGGGTCCTGAACAGCCGGGCGCGCCACAGCCAGAGATCGACGCGCAGCGAGTCCTCAACCACGGCGGGCCCGACGCCGGGGTGGTGCCTTGGCCTCTAGGCCCGCCAGGGACGCGAAGGGGGAGTGCGGCGCAACCTGCGGGCGGGCGCCTTCGCGCCGTCGGCGCCAGATCTGCGGCTCCCCTGGCTTGCCAGCGCAACTGAAGCCGAGCGCACGAAGCAGGCGGATGGCGCGGGGATCCAGGTCGGCCAGGACCCGTCCGCCCTTCAGCCTCGGCGCGGCGCGCAGGGTGGCGGATAGAGCTTCCAGGTCCGCGACCTCTGGGGCGATCTCGCCCAGCCTCAGGCGGCCAGCCAGAGCGTCGGCTTTGGACGGCGGCAGGCGCGCGGCGAACGCCGCCGCGAACGGGACCTGGCCGCTATGAACCGGCAGCGACAGGCAGAAGGTGTCGATACGAACGCCGAAACGTTTGAGAACCCGCCGCTCGACGCGGCTGAGCGCGGCCAGGTCGGCCTCGACGGCGCGGCGGTCGATCACGCCGCCGGCCTCAGTGAGGCGCCAGGCGATTCCACGCGCAAGGCCGGTCACCGCGCCGTCGGCCACCGCCCGCGACAGCCGCCGGAGAGCCGCGAAGCGTCGGCCCGCCTCGGCGGCGACGAAGGCCTCCAGCCGCCGCGCGCCCCGCTCGCGCGCCGCCGCGGCTCCGAGCTCAGTGAGCAGTCGCACGCTGGGGTTGAACGGATCGCCGCCGGCGATCGCCCCGGCCGCTTCGCCGCGCCACAGCACCAACCCGTCCGGCGCGAGGTCGAAGGCCGCATCCCGGTCGGCGGCCAGGGCCCCCAGGCGGCGGTTGACCTCCGGACCGACGACGCGCTCGGCCGCCTGCCGCAGGGCCTTCTGTTCGAGCGCGCTGGAGCCCTTGGCCGGGCTGAAGGCGAGGCCGGCGAGTCGGCCGACCGCGAAGCCCTCCACCGTCACCACGCCGTCGGACCCGAGCCCGGCCAGCAGTTCGCGCCGATCGCCCAGGCCGCGCAGCAGAGCGCTGGTCCGCTGGTCGACGAACCGCGCCATCAGCTTTTCGTGCAGGGTGTCGGAGAGTCGATCTTCCAGCGCGCGGGTGCGTTCGCGCCAGTGACGTGCATCGCCCAGCCAGTCAGGCCGGTGCGAGACATAGGCCAGGGTGCGCACGCCGGCGAGGCGGGTCTGAAGAGCTTCGATCTCGCCATCCAGGCGGTCGAGTCTCGCCAAGCCTTCGGCCATCCAGTCGTCGGAGATGCGCTCGTCGTCGCTGATCAGGTGCGCGAAGAGATCGCCAACCAGCCGCACGTGGTCGTCGAAGGTGGTCTTGCGGAAGTCCGGCGTCTGGCAGACATCCCACAGCCGGATAAGCGCCGAGCGGTCGCGCACCCGCCGCGCCACCCCCTCGTCGCTCGCCAAACGGCGCAGCACCCGCTCGTCGAGAGCGTCTTCGGAGGCTTTCAGGACGGGGCGCGGGGCCGGCGCGGCCAGGGACCGCAACAAGCTGGCGAGGTCGCGGAAATCGAGGTCGGCGTTGCGCCACAGGGCCTGCTCGACCGGATCGAAGCGGTGGCTCTCTACCGCCTCGGCGAGTTCGGCGTCCATGTCCTCGCAGCCGGCGGTGACGCCGAATGTGCCGTTGCGCTGGAAGCGGCCAGCCCGGCCGGCGATCTGGCCAACCTCATGGGCGTAGAGCGGCCGGCGCCTGCGGCCGTCGAACTTGGAGAGCCCGGCGAAGGCCACATGATCGACGTCCATGTTGAGACCCATGCCGATCGCATCAGTGGCGACCAGGAAGTCGACCTCGCCCGACTGGAAAAGCGCCACCTGGGCGTTGCGGGTGCGTGGCGACAGCGAACCCATGACCACGGCCGCCCCGCCCCGCTGGCGGCGGATCAGCTCGGCGATGGCGTAGACTTCCTCAGCCGAGAACGCGACGATCGCCGTGCGCCTCGGCAGGCGGCTCACCTTGCGGGCGCCGGCGAAGGTCAGGGCCGAATAGCGCTCACGGCTGACGATCCGCGCCTCGGGCAGCAAGCGGCGCACCAGCGGGGCCATCGTCGCCGCGCCGAGCAGCATGGTCTCCGACCGGCCGCGGGCGTGTAGCAGCCGATGGGTGAAGACGTGGCCACGCTCGGGGTCGGCGGCCAGCTGGATCTCGTCGACGGCCAGGAATTCCACCGGCCGGCCGAGCGGCATGGCCTCTGCGGTGGCGACAAAATAGGCCGGATGGGCCGGGACGATCTTCTCCTCGCCGGTGATCAGCGCCACCGACGCGGCCCCGCGGACCGCGCTGACGCGGTCGTAGATCTCCCGCGCCAGCAGCCGCAGCGGCAGGCCGATCATGCCTGAGGCGTGGCCCAGCATCCGTTCGACGGCGAGGTGGGTCTTGCCGGTGTTGGTCGGCCCCAGAACCGCGACCAGATCGCCGCTGCTCGAGTTAAGCGACATGGTTAACGTCCGCGAACAGGAGCGAAACGAATCATGACCGAATCAGTCATCCCCGCCAATTCGGCCTTTGTTCACCACAACCTATTGTATATGAACCGAAATTAACCACAACGCCGGTAACCATGATCGGCCGGCGTTGAAGCGCGCGCCGGCCCGTCGCATCATGCACACTAGATGGGGGTTACAGCCATGCGCGCGCCAGTCTTGGCACTCATGATTCTGGCCCTCGCCGCGCCGGTCCTCGCGCAGGCGCCGGCCAGATGGCAGACCCTGCCCGATCCGAAGCCACTGCCGGCGCCGAAGACCAGCGGTTACGTGCCGCATGACGGCGCGCGCATCTATTATTCGACTTACGGCGCGGGGTCGCCGGTCGTCCTCCTGCACGGCGGCCTCGCCAGCCAGCGCTACTGGGGCGACCAGGTCGGTCCGCTCGTCGCCGACCACCACCGCGTGATCCTGATCGATTCCCGCGGCCATGGCCGCAGCAGCCGTGACGCGCGGCCCTACACCTACGAGCTGATGGCTTCTGACGTCGTCGCCGTCATGGACGCGCTGCGCGTCCGGCGCGCGGCGGTGGTCGGCTGGAGCGACGGGGCGATCATCGGTCTGGTCATGGCGCTCAAGGACCCGGAGCGGCTGACCCGCGTCTTCGCCTTCGCCGCCAACATGGACCCCAGCGGCGTCAAGTCCGACACTGAGACCAACCCCACCTTCGCCCGCTTCATCGGCGAGAATCAGGCGAGCTACGCCGCGCTCTCACCAACGCCACATGATTATGCCGCCTTCGTCGCCGCCATCGAGAAGATGTGGGCCGACGAGCCGAACTACACCGCCGCCGACCTCGCCCGCATCGTCACGCCCACGGCCATCGTCGACGGCGACCACGATGAGGCCATCAAGCGCGACCACACCGAATATCTCGCCCATTCGATCCCGGGTGCAAAGCTGATCATCCTCAAGGACGTCAGCCATTTCGCCATGCTGCAGGACCCGCCCCAGTTCAACGCCGCGATGATCGGGTTTCTGGACGGGCGCTAAACCCACTCCCCAACTGCGTCATCCCGGAACCGAGCGCAGCGAGATATCCGGGACCCAAGGGCCTCAACCGCCGACGCAAGCCGCCTACGGGTCCCGGGTCTCCGCAAAGCTGCGCGTTGCTTTGCCCGGGATGACGCAGGGGGACTAAGGCCGCAGTTTCTTCGGGAGCGCGGCGGCTTCGTCGGGGGTCAGGTGATGGATAGCGGTGACCGGGCAGCGCTGGGTGATACCGGTGTTGCGGATGATCACCGTGGCATCGAGCGGATGGCAGATCCACGGCCCGGTAGGCGAGCCCTGCAGCCCGAAGCCATTGCGGAAGGTGAGGCCGGTGCAGCTGGTCATCAGATCGAGCCGCCAGATCTCTTTGACGCCAACCCGGATGTAGACGGTGCGATCGTCCGCCGCAGAGAAGCCGTTGACGCTCCGCTGCAGGAAGCAGTCGGTCCCGGCCGCTGATGCGGCTCCCGCGAGGAGGGCGCTGGCGACGGCCGCGGCCGCCAAGACGTTGAAGGCCTTCATGATCCGATGTTCCTCCTCACCGCTCCCGGCTTGAACAAACGCCAACTGGAGGCCGGCGTCCAGCGGAGACTCACTCCCGCTCGGGAACCGGCACGTTGAATGCGTTCAGCGTCACCGACACCAGGCTGTAAAGACCGACGAGATAAAAAAGCTCGTTGGCGCCGTGCTGGCCGAAAGTGTCGACCGCCAACCGGTAGAGCGGCTCGGGCAGCACCCCGCCGCGCGCCAGGGCGTAGGCGACGTCGAAGGCCACGCTCTCCTCAGGGTCGAGATCGCCGGGCTTGAGGTCGGCGACCAGCGTCGCGAGCCGCTCGGGCTTCATGCCCTCGTATTCGGCCACGGCGATGTGGGCGTAGATCTCGTAGGCCGAACCGAAGCGTGCGCCGACCGCCAGGATGGCGATCTGCCGGACCTCGTCCTTCAGCGTGGCGCCGGCGGTCATCGCCAGCGTCAGGTCCCAGATCGCCTTGCCGATGACCGGCTCGTGCAGCCACGGGTTCCACGGCCCCATCAGCGCGCCGTCCTCGCGCACCGCCTTGAAGGTGTTGAAATTGCTGGCGACGCCTTTGCGCATGTCGTCGTAGAGCGCCTTCTGCTCAGGCGTCAGCTCGGCGGGCGGAATGAGGGGCAGGCGCATGCGGTCGTCCTTCAGCAGGAGGGAAGGGCAACTTCGCCCAGGGGCGCAGGCGCGACTACCCTGAATTGGTGACAGTGGCTCAGCCGGCGGCGACGATCGCCGGGTTGCGCGCGATTTGAGCGCGCCAAGTCTCTTCGAGCGCGACGCTGGCGGCGCTACGCAAGGTGGTGATCTCGGCCAGCGCCGAGACGGCGATCTCCCACGGCGCCTTGCCGCCGACCTCCAAACCGATCGGCGAGCGCAGGCGGTCGATGGCGGCGGCGGTGAGGCCGGCCGCGGTCAGCTGCGCCCGCCGCTCCGGCGCGCGTCGGCGGGCGCCGAGCGCGCCGACGTAGAAGGCATCCGACGGCAGGGCGGCGACGAGGGCGTCGCGATCCAGTTCGGCGTCGTGGCTGGCCACGGCCACCGCCGTCCAGGGGTCGAGGCCGACGGCGGCCAGGGCCTCGGCCGGCTCATCGCGAAGGTAGGCGACGCCGGCGATCGGCGGCGGTTCGATCGGTCCCCGGGGACGGATGAGGGTCGTCTCCCAGCCGGCCTGGACGCCCAGCGTGGCGATGGCCAGGGCGGTTGGGTCACCGCCCAGCACCACCAGGCGCGGAGACGGCTCGCTGATCCGCATAAAGGCCTCCGCCCAGGGCGCGGGCGCGGCCTCCAGGGTGTCGCAGACGCGGGTCTCGCCGTCGCTCAGCCACAGAGCCGGCGCGCGGGCGTCAGCGAACGCGAAGAGGCGGGCGGCGGCCGCATCATCCGGGGCGATACGTTCCAGCAGGACCTCGACCCTCGCGCCACACATCAGCCGGATGTCCGGCCACGGGCTGCCGCGGCCGTAGACCAGGCGCATCGGCCGCCCGCTGGCGATCACCGCCTGGGCGTGGCCGGCGATGTCGCCCTCCAGGCAACCGCCGGAGAGAAAGCCGGCGACGAAGCCTTCGGCGACCACCATCTGGGTTCCCAGCGGCCGCGGGCCACCGCCGTCCAGCCCGACGATGGTCGCCAGGGCCGCAGGCTGGCTGGCCGCCAGCGCCGCGCGCAGCGCCGGACGCACATCGTCGGCGAATCCGAACACGGGCCAGTCGGGCAGGTTCATGACCGTCAACATGGCGCGGCGGTCACGCTCGCGCCAGCCTAGTCCCCGGACAGCCGCACGGTGACCGTGGTCGAAAGCCCCGGCCGTAGGCGCGCGAGGTCCTTCTGACCCGGGTCGAGGGCGATGCGCACCGGCACGCGTTGGACGATCTTGGTGAAGTTGCCCGTGCCGGGCTCGAACGGCAGAAGCGAAAATTGCGAGCCGGATCCTGGCGCGAGGCTGGCCACGTGGCCGCTGAGCGAGGCGCCGCCGAGCGCATCGACCCGCACGAACGCCTTCTGGCCGGGCAGCATGCGCGCCACCTGGGTCTCCTTGAAGTTGGCCGTCACATAGAGCGCCTGCAGGGGCACGATGGTCAGCAGGCGCGTTCCCGGCTGCACATAGTCGCCGCTCTCCACCTGGCGGTCGCCGACCACCCCGTCGATCGGGGCGCGGATGAGGGCGTGGCCCTGGTCCTGGCGGGCCAGGTCGAGGGCGGCCGTCGCCCGCGCCAGCCCCGCCTGGGTCTGGGCGAAGTTGGCTTGCAATGTGGCGCGCCTGGCGGTCGTCACGCTCGCCTGGCTGCGGCTGACGGCGAGCTCGGCTCGGCTGTGGTCGGCGTCGGACTGAGCGGTGACCGCGGCGGCGCGGACGACGTCCACCTCGTGCTTGGCGACGGCGCCAGAGGCGATGAGGTTGTCGTAGCGGGCCCTGTCGGCCTCGGCCCGAGCCTCTTGGGCGTCGGCCGAGCGGATGGTGGTCTCGGCGGCGCGGACATTGGCCGCCGCCAGGCCCTCGTCGGCGGCCTGGGTGGTGAAGGCGGCCTTGGCGGCCAGCAACTGCGCCTTGGCGGTCTCGACATCGGCCTCGGCGGCGGCGACCCGGGCGTCGAACTCCTCTGGATCGATGCGCACCAGCGGATCGCCCTTCTTGACCCGCTGGTCGTGGTCGACCAGCACCTCGGCGACGAGGCCGCGGACGCGCGGCGCCACCACGGCGCTGTCGGCCTGCAGATAGGCCGCGTCGGTGGATTCGCTCGCCTTGGGCAGGGCGATCCAGACCGCGCCGACGACCGCCAGGATCGCCGCGGCGGCCACGGCCAGCATCGTGCGCGGCGCGAACGGCAGCCGAAGGGCCTGCCTCGTCGGCGCCTCCTGAAGCGTCGTCGCCGTCACGGACGCATCACGAGAAGAGTCGAAGTCGCCGAGGCGTAGAGCCGGCCGGCGGCGTCCTTCAGCGTCGCTTCGGCGAAGGCCGTCCGGCGGCCGATGCTGACCACCCGCCCCTCGGCGCGCACCTCACCGGTCGCCTCGCTCATCGCCCGGTGATAGGCCACTTTGAGTTCGAGCGTCGTGTAGCCCTCGCCGGCGCCCAGCATCGAATGCACCGCGCAGCCGCAGGCGGAGTCGAGCAGGGTGGCGGCATAGCCGCCGTGCACCGTGCCGATCGGGTTGTAGACCTTGCGCCCGGGGGTCCCGGCGAACACCGCCCGGCCCTCGTCGATCTCGACCAGATCGAAGTCGAGGGCAGTGACGATGCCGCCCTGAGCCCGCTCGCGCAGCCGTTGGCGCAAGGCCTCCAGACCGGATTCGGTGGGAACTTCGGCGAGGCTCATGACAAGGTCTCCAGGTTGAAACGGCGCCTCAGTGACTGGCGTGAGGCGGCGAGGATCGCGTCGGAGCGGTCGCGGTCGGGTTCGGCGCGGGCCAGGGCCAGCGCGCCGACAAGCTCGGCCAGCAGCGAGGTCGCTTCGGCCGCCGGCCGGCCCATCGCGGTCAAGCGGTCAGCGAGCTTGTCTGCCAGGCCGGTGACGCCGGCGGCGAAGGCGGCCTGGGCCGGGGCGCCCATCCGCGGCGCATCGCCGCTGAGGTAGGGCAGCGGACAGCCCTGCCCGCGAGCGTCGCGATGTTCGGCCGAGAGATAGAAGTCGATATAGCCGGCCAGTCCCCGGGCGGGGTCTTCGGACTCGGCCGCCAGCCGCTTGCTGCTCTGACGGAACATCTCGCCGATGGCGGCGGCGATCAGATCGTCCTTGGACGCGAAGTGGGCATAGAAGCCGCCGTGGGTCAGGCCAGCCTTTGCCATCACCTCGGCCACCCCGACCTTGTGCGGTCCCTCGGCGCGGACGGCGTCGGCGGCGGCCCGCAGCACCCGGCGGCGGGTCTCTTCCTTGTGCTCGGCGGCATAGCGCATGGCTTGCACACTCCTTGATATGATCAATATAATATTACGACCGTCATTTCATCAAGAGGCCTGTTGTGAAAGACGTCGCCGCTCCGCCGCCGCTGGCGCCGGCCGACCTGCCGAGGGCGCGCAGGCTGCTGATCTTCGCGGTGATGGCGTTCGGCCAGTTCATGGCCCTGATCGACATCCAGATCGTCGCCGCCTCGCTCAACGACGTTCAGGCGGGGCTCTCGGCGGGGCCTGACGAGATCAGCTGGGTGCAGACCGGCTATCTGATGGCCGAACTGGTGATGATCCCGTTCTCGGCCTTCCTCGCTCAGGCGCTCTCCACCCGTTGGCTGTTCACCCTGTCGGCCGGCCTCTTCACGGTGGCGAGCGCGCTCTGCGGCATGGCCTGGGACATCAACTCGATGATCCTCTTCCGGATCATCCAGGGCTTCGTCGGCGGCGCAATGGTCCCCACGGTGTTCGCCACCGGCTACCTGATGTTCTCGGGCAAGGAGCGGGCGATGATCCCGGCCGTGCTCGGCATGGTCTCGGTGCTGGCCCCGACGCTCGGCCCCACGGTCGGCGGCTGGCTCACCGACGCGATCGGCTGGCGATCGATCTTCTACATCAACATCCTGCCCGGCCTGCTGGTCACTGGGCTGGCCATGACCGTCATCCGCGTCGACCGGCCCAACCTCTCGATGCTTAAAAAGATCGACTACGCACACC
>JBEKQJ010000043.1:0-20917 GCA_049519835.1 Caulobacteraceae bacterium
GCAACATCAGCACCCGGTCGGTGCGCGCCCGCCCGGCCCTGGCGAGCTGGGTCAAGGCCTGCATGACGCCGGTGTCCTCCTCGGCCGACATGGCGAACACGCCCTGGCCGCGGGTCCAGTAGGGGACCCAGCGCTCCGCCCAGGCGGTCATATGCTCGCCGTACCAGAACCGCGAGGACATCAGCCCGTCGCCCTCGATGACCGACGGCGGCGCGGCGCCGGGGCCGGGATAGGGCGCGCGCGCCTTGGCCAGGCGCGGCGTGTCGGCCAGCTTGACGCTTCGCGTGAGGGCGAACGCCCAGTCGGCGAGGCCGCGGTTGAGGGCGAAGGCGGTGTCGCCGTCATCGGTGAACGGCTGTGGCGCTGGCTCGGCGAACGGCGTCTCGCGGCCGTTGGGGAGGATGCCGGTTGGCCAATTGGGCGGCATGTCGCGGGCGTCGACTTCCTGACCGAGGTCGCCGTCGACCACGAACCGCTCGATGGCGACGGAGCCCAGCGGCGCAACCTTGGGGTCGCCGCCGGCGGTGCCGGCCAGCAGCCAGTAGGCGTGCGAGAGGTCGAACCGCGGATCGAGGCCGAGCGCCATGATCGAGGCCGAGGCGCGGGCGGTCGCCATGCCGGTCAGCACCGCCAGCACGTGGCGCTGAGGGTCATACAGCAAGGGATGCACACCGGCCGGAAATGGCAGCTGGGTCTGCATCGGCCACTGGGTTCGCCAGGCGTGCAGCTCGCCGTAGAAGTCCCTGTCGCCGCGCGCCGCCTCCCAGGTGGTGACCACCACCACCCGGATCTCGATCGGCCTCGCCTGCGGCTGGGCGATGGCCGCGCCGGCGGTCAGCGTCAGCACGGCCGCCACGAAGCCGGCCCCGAGGCGAAAACGGTGGAGTGTCACTCTCATGCCCGGATCAGAGAAGGGAAGCTCACCACTGGCGCAAGGGCGCCGTTGGACTGATGGCGCCCTTGCGGCTGCTGCAGCGGACACAGCCGCCGCCAACCTCTCTTGCCAATCGAGCGACGTCCAAACAAGTAAGGCTGGCTCCGGCGGCCAGACCGCCCGGAAGGAGACGCCCGCCATGACCCCCGACGCCCTTCTCGAGCTGGAGTTCGGCACCCTGCCGGCGCTGATCGCGGCGCAGGCCGAAGACGATCCGGACGCCATCGCCGTCATCGATGGGGAGCGATCGGTGACCCGCCGGGAATTGAACGCCCTCATGGACCGCGTCGCCGCCGGCCTGCAGCGCGATGGACTCCGGCCGACCCAGGCGATCGCCGTCTGCGCCTATTCTTCGATCGAATACGTGGCGGTGTTCCTGGGCGCCTTGAAAGCCGGCGTTGCGGTCTCGCCGCTGGCGCCCTCCTCCACGCCCGACCAGTTGATCATGATGCTGGATGACTGCGCCGCGCCTTTGTTCTTCCTGGACGCCGGCGTGGCCGAGTTGATGGCCCCGGTCGCAAGCCGCATCCAGGCGCATCGCATCGCGCTCGACAGGTCGGACGCCGGCGAGGCCTTCGACGCCTGGCTGCCGCCTGCCGACGCCAAGCCCGAGCCGGTGGAGATCCAACCCGCGTGGCCATTCAACATCATCTATTCATCCGGCACGACGGGGGCTCCGAAGGGCATTGTCCAGAGCCACGCCATGCGCTGGCGGCACATCGCCCGCGGCGCCAACTCCGGATACGGCCCCGGCGCCGTGACCCTGGCTTCGACCCCCCTTTATTCCAACACCACCCTGGTGAGCGTGCTTCCGACCGTGGCCCACGGGGCAACCCTGGTGCTGATGAAGAAATTCGACGCGCTCGGCTTTCTGGCCCTGGCCGAGAAGCATCGTGTCACCCACGCCATGCTGGTGCCCGTACAGTATCGCCGCATCATGGCGCTGCCGGAATTCGACCGCTTCGATCTTTCCGCCTTCCGCATGAAGTTCTCGACTTCGGCCCCGTTCGCAGCCGAGCTCAAGGCCGACGTGCTTCGGCGCTGGCCGGGCGGCCTGATCGAATACTACGGCATGACCGAAGGCGGCGGCTCGTTCGTCCTGGTGGCGCACGAACATCCGGACAAGCTGCACACCGTGGGCCAGCCCGCCCCCGAGCACGACATCCGACTGATCGACGAGGACGGCAAGGAAGTCGCGGCCGGCGAGATCGGCGAGGTGGTCGGCCGCTCCAACGCGATGATGAACGGCTATCACAACCAACCGGAGAAGACCGCGGCCGCCGAGTGGCGCAGCCCGGAGGGCGAGCGCTTCATCCGCACCGGCGATGTCGGCCGTTTCGACGCGGACGGCTTTCTGACCCTGATGGACCGCAAGAAGGACATGATCATCTCGGGCGGATTCAACATCTATCCCTCCGACATCGAGGCGGTGATCGTTCAGCATCCGGCCGTGCTGGAAGCCGCGGTCGTGGGCGTTCCGTCGGACAAGTGGGGCGAAACGCCGGTGGCGTTCGTCACGGCCCGTCCTGGCGCCGCGATCTCGATCCCGGAACTTGCCGAGTTCGTCGCCGCCCAGGTCGGCAAGACCCAGCGGCCCTCCGCCTATGAGCTGGTCGACAGCCTTCCCCGCTCGGCCATCGGCAAGGTGCTGAAGCGCGAGCTGCGCGATGGCTTCCAGGGTCAGGTGGCCTGAGGGGCGCCGGGCGGGGGATCAGGCGGAGAATCGGCTTAGGCATGCAGGCCTGATAACCTCGCCATGATCACCATCCAGACCTTTGTGCCCGTTCTTGATCTCGGCGGCACATTCGTCTTCGCGATCAGCGGCGCGGTCGCTGCGGTCAATCGCCGACTAGATCTCTTCGGAATCCTCGTCCTGTCTTTCGTGGCCGGGAACTTTGGTGGAATCACCCGCGATCTGCTGATCGGCGCCGTGCCGCCGGCGGCTCTGACCGATGGACGCTATCTGCTGGTTTCGGTCCTGGCCGGGCTCGTCACCTTCTTCTCTTACGCCGGCGTCGATAAGCTGCGGACGCCCGTGCTGATGTTCGATGCGGCGGGCCTGTCGTTCTTCGCCATCGTCGGGGCGCAGAAGGCGCTCGATTTTGGATTGAACCCGGTGATGTCGGCGCTCCTCGGCATGTTGACCGGCATTGGCGGCGGCATGATGCGCGACGTGTTGCTGGCGGAAATCCCCCAGGTGTTGCGGTCTGACCTGTACGCCATCGCGGCGCTGGCCGGCGCGTCGGTGGTCGTCGGCGGCGACAAGCTTGGCCTTCCCTATGCCCTCTCGGCTGTGGCCGGAGGCGTCTTGTGCTTCGGCCTTCGCTTCATGGCGATCAGGCACGGCTGGCATTTGCCGATCGCTCATTTCTCCGCTCAGCGCCGCGCCGAAACCAACGCCTCGGATGATCAGGCCGTGCGTTGAAGGCCTGACAAGTCGGCAATCTGACGAACCGCGCGGCGTTCAGTTTCAGTTCAGTCTGTTTGGCCTAGCGATCGCGCCCAGTCCGAAACGGCGGAACGATCAATGAAGCGGATTGGCGCTCTTTCCCTGGTGTTCGCCTTGGCCGCAGTGGTGATCGCGGCCAGGGCCCAGACAGCCAAGGATCTCGTCCTGACCACGGCCGACGGGCCGCGCCACGCCATTGTCTATGCGGCGGACTCGGGACCCGGTCCGACGGTCATCGTCCTGCACGGACATCTGGGATCGGGCGCCCAGACCGCGCGCTCGACCGGATTCGTCGATGCAGCCCGCAAGCGCGGTTTTGCGGTCGTCTTTCCAGATGGTCTGAAGCGCCAGTGGAATGACGGCCGGCGTGGCGGCGAGACCGATGGGCCCGATGATGTCGCCTTCCTGCGCGCCCTGGCCGAGCGGCTGATCACCGATGGCGTCGCTCAGCGTGGCCGGATCTATTTCGCCGGCATCTCCAACGGCGGCATGATGTCCTTCACCATGGCCTGCGAGGCGCCGGACCTCGTCGCTGGCCTGGGCACGGTGATCGCCACCCTGCCCGCCGGCCTGCCGCGCTGTGCACCAGGGCCGATGCCGGTCGTGATGTTCAACGGCACGGCCGATCCGATGGTGCCCTTTGCCGGCGGCGAAGTCGGCCTGCGCGGCGGGCGGGGCGACGTGTGGGGAGCTGAACGGACGGCGGCCCTGTTCGCCAAGGTCGATGGCTGCGGCTCGAGCCGGGCGGCGCCAGTCCCGCATCGAGACGCCACCGAAACTACAACGGTCGACCGGATCGCCTGGACCGGCTGCCGGCCCGGCACCGAGGTCGCTCTCTATCGCGTCAACGGCGGCGGCCACGCCTACTACGGCCGGCCGCCCCTGGCGTTCGGCCTGCTGGGCGCGACCAACCACGACGTCGACCCCGCCGATATCATCTTGGCGGCGTTCGCCGGCCGCTGATGGTTTTTGGGGGCGGGCCCTCCTAGCGCTCCAGATAAACGGCGGTTGACATGCCGCCGGCGGTGCAGACGCCGGCGATCGCCTTCTTCGCCCCCCGCCGGCCGAGCTCCATCAGCGTCTGGCCGAGGTAGCGTACGCCAGACATGCCGTAGGGGTGGCCCAGTGCGATGGCCCCGCCGTTGACGTTGGTGGTCTCCCACGGCGTGCCCAGCTCGCGCTGGTTGTAGAGCGTGGTGACAGCGTAGGCCTCGTGGAGCTCCCAGAGATCGATCTCGTCCATCGAGAGGGCGTGTTTCTTCATCAGCTTGCGGATGGCCGGGGTGATGGCGACGCTCATTTCCGCCGGGTCCACGGCGCCGAGCTGCAGGCCGCGGAATCGGCCGAGGATCGGCAACCCGCGGCGGGCGGCGAGATCAGCGTCCATCAAGACTGCGGCCGCCGCGCCGTCGGAGAGCTGCGAGGCGTTGCCCGCCGTCGTCGTGCCGCCGGGATAGACCGGCTTGAGCGTCAGCAGGCCCTCGAGGGTGGTCCCCGGCCTGGGCCCCTCGTCGTGATCGAGGACGACGTCTGCCGTATGGGTCTCGCCGCTCGCCTTGTCGGTCACCTGCATGGTGGTGGCGAAGGGGACGATCTCCTCGGCGAACTTGCCGGCCGCACGGGCCGCTTCCACCCGCTTCTGGCTTTCGACCACATAGCTATCCAGGGATTCGCGCGTGAAACCGTATTTCTCGGCCACGAAATCGGCGGTCTGGTTCATGCTCCACCACACGGCGGGCATCTTCAGCTGCAGGGGTTCGTAGAAAAAGCCCTGGAGATTCAGGTGACTCTGAGTGAGGCTGATGCTCTCCACCCCCGCGGCGACGACGATGTCGGCTTCGCCGGTTATGATCCGATTGGCGGCGATCGAAGCCGCCGTAAGGCCTGAGCCACAGTAGCGGTTGATGGTGACGCCAGGCACGCCGTCGCCGAAGCCGGCCCATAGCGCCGAGGTGCGGGCGATGTTGTGGCCTGTGTAGCCCTCCGGCAGGCCGCAACCCATGACGACGTCCTCGACCTCGCCAGCCTCTATCCCGGCCCGCTCGACCACCTTGGCGAGCACATGCCCTGCCATGGGGATGCCGTGGGTGAGGTTCAGAGCCCCCCGCCCTGCCTTGGCGATCCCGGTGCGGCAGTAGGCGACGACAGCGACCACTCTCATCGGGTTTTCCTCCGGTGATTGATCGACCAAGGCGGCCAGTGAAAGGTTCGCAGCAAGCGGGCGGTTTGTGAATGCCTTGGGCGTCGCGGCGAGGAGTGCGATGCTGATCGCCTTGAGCGGCCGACGGCCGGTGATCTGGGAGGCGCCATGACTGGTCTTGTCCTGCACAGCTACTGGCGCTCGTCGGCGGCGTATCGCGTTCGCATTGGCCTCAATCTAAAGGGCGTCGCCTACGCTCAGGTGACGCATGACCTGCGGACGGATGCGCATCGCGCCGTCGACTATCTGGCGCTGGATCCGCAAGGCCTCGTACCGACTCTGGAAACCTCGGACGGCGTCCTCACCCAGAGCCTCGCCATCCTCGAGTGGCTCGAGGAACGCCATCCGGACCCGCCTCTCCTTCCCAAGACGCCCGGCGCGCGGGCGATCGTGCGCGGCATGGCCCAGATCGTCGCCGCCGACATTCACCCGCTCAACAACCTGCGGGTGCTGGGCGTCCTGCGGCGCGACCTCGGCGCCAGCGAGGTGCAGACACAGGCCTGGATCCACAAGTGGATCGCCGACGGCTTCGCGGCTCTGGAAACGCTGATCGCCGCGCATGGCGGCGAGTTCAGCTTCGGCGACGCCCCGACCCTGGCCGACTGCGCCCTCGTGCCGCAGGTCTACAATGCCGGGCGCTTTGGCGCCGACCTCGCGCCCTACCCTTCCCTCATGCGGGTGGCGCGCGCTGCGGCGGCGCTGCCGGCTTTCGCCGAGGCCCACCCGAGCCGACAGCCGGACGCCGACCCGGCGTGACACTTCGAAAACCGGATTTTGATTGGCGGGCCGTCTGGAGCCGGGGGTAGCTTCGACGCCCGAAGCGGGAGAAACGCCATGAACAAACTCATCACCTGCCTGTGGTTCGACCATGGCGAGGCGCGCAAGGCGGCGGAATTCTACGCCGCCACCTTTCCCGACACCCACCTCGGGCATGTCAATCTTGCCGCAACCGACTTCCCGGGCGGTCAGCAGGGGTCCGAGCTGACGGTCGAGTTTACGCTGCTCGGCCAGGCTTTCGTCGGCCTGAACGCAGGGCCCGCCCACAAACCCAACGAGGCGGTGAGCTTCCAGGTGCTGACTGACGATCAGGCCGAGACCGACCGCTACTGGCAGGCGATCGTCGACAACGGCGGGGCCGAAAACGTCTGCGGCTGGTGCCGCGACCGCTGGGGCTTTTCATGGCAGATCGTGCCACGAGCGCTGCTGGCCGCGATGAGCGATCCCGATCGCGCCGCCGCGAAGCGGGCGATGGAGGCGATGATGACCATGGTGAAGATCGACATCGCCGAGATCGAAGCGGCGCGGGCCGGTCCAGCGGCGGCCTAAGTCACTGCAAGCGAGGACGGGTTGGCGGTAGAGTGTCGGCAAACAGGGAGACGTCCATGTCCATCGAAACCGTCCCAAGCGATGTCGCCGCCCCGGACACGGGCAGCAGCGACCTGCTGGCCTCACTGGAGGGAGGGGTTCTCACCCTCACCCTCAACCGGCCCGAGGCGCGCAATGCGATGAGCGATGGCATGAACCAGGGCCTTGGCCGCATGCTGGCCTGGGCCGAACTGGAGCCGGCCGTGAAGTGCGTTGTGCTGACCGGGGCCGGCAAGGGCTTCTGCGCCGGCGGCGACGTCAAGGGCATGGCGGCGCGGGACGGGCGGACCATGACCATCGACGCGGCGATTCATCGCCAGCGGACGAACCAGCGCGCGACTTCGGGACGCCTCTTCGCCATGCCGAAGCCGACGCTCGCTTCCTTGCCCGGTCCGGCGGCGGGCGCGGGCCTCGCCCTGGCGCTGGCCTGCGATCTTCGCATCATGGCCAGCACCGCGATCCTCACCACCGCCTTCGCGCGCGTCGGCTTCTCGGGCGACTATGGGGGCACCTATTTCCTGACCCAGCTCGTCGGCGCCGCCAAGGCGCGCGAGCTCTACTACCTCTCCGAACGGGTCAGCGCCGACGAGGCTTTGCGCCTGGGTCTCGTCAACTGGGTGTGCGAGCCAGAGGCGCTCGAGGCGCGGACGCAGGAGATCGCCCGCCGCCTCGCCGCCGGCCCCACCGTCGCCTATCGCTACATGAAGGAGAACCTCAACCGGGCCATGGCCGGCGCGCTCGAAGAATGCCTCGACCTGGAGGCGACGCACCACGTGCATTGCGCCGCGACGGAGGACCATCGCGAGGCGGCGAAGGCCTTCGTCGAAAAGCGCGAACCCGTGTTCAAGGGGCGCTGACACCGATGAGCCTTCGACTTCGCCAGATCGCCCTGGTGGCCAAGGATCTTGAGCTCGCCCGCGTCGAGATCGCGTCCCTGTTCGCGGTCGACTACGCCTATGACGACCCGGGCGTCGGCAAATACGGCCTTCACAACGCCGTCTTCCCGATCGGCATGACCTTCCTGGAGGTGGTCTCGCCAAAGACCGAGGGCACCACGGCCGGGCGGCTGCTAGAAAAACGAGGTGGCGACGGCGGCTACATGGTCATCCTGCAGACCGATGGCCTGGCCGAGGCGCGCGCGCGAATCGGCGCGGCGGGCGCCCGAATCGTCGACCAGTTCGATGGCGACGGCGTCGCTTTCACTCACATCCATCCGCGCGATGTTGGCGCGGCGATCCTGTCGATCGACTGGATGGATCCGCCCGGCCGCTGGGACTGGGGCGGCCCACACTGGCGCAAGAACATGCGCACCGATCGCGTCCAGGCCATCGTCGGCGCGGAACTGCAGGCCGAAGCGCCGGACAGGATGGCGACGCGCTGGGCCGAGGTGCTCGGTCGGAGCGTCGAGCGCGACGGCGAGACCTGGCGCATCGGCCTGGACGACAGCAATATCCGCTTCGTCTCCCTGCAGGACGATCGCGGCGAGGGCCTGAGGGGGTTCGACGTCAAGGCGGCCGACGCCCCGGCGGTCCGGACCGAGGCCGACCGACGCGGCCTGCCGATCGTCGGCGGCAAGGTTTTGGTCTGCGGGACCTGGGTGGGGCTGGTTCCCGCGTGAGCCTCGAAGGCCTCAATATCGTGGAGAGTCGTTTCGGCCATGCCGAGACCGTCGCGCGGCTGGTCAATGCCGTAACCTCCCGGCACATGACTGTCATGGCCCGGATCGACCACGCGGAGGGGGCGGCTGCGGTGGGGATGGCTCTGAGGCCAACCCTCGTCATGCTCTTCGGCAATCCGCGCGGCGGAACGCCGCTCATGCAGGCCGTTCAGACAATCGGCATCGACCTGCCGCTCAAGATGCTCGTCTGGGAGGATGAAGCCGGCATAACCTGGCTCGGTTACAACGACCCGGCCTGGATCGCGGCGCGGCACGGACTGGAGGCCAGCGACCTCACGGGCCCGATGGCGGCGGCTCTGGCGGCCATCGCCGACGAAGTGGCCGGCCAGTCAGGCTGAATCCGCGGTCCAGCGCTTCAGCCTCAGACCTAGGACGCCAATCAGGGCGACGCCAGCGGCCGCCCCAACCCACAGCCCCGGTGCGGCCTTGTCGCCGGTGGCATGGATGAGCCAGGTGCAGACAAGCGGCGTGAAACCGCCGAACAGGGCCGTCGCCAGACTGTAGGCGAGCGAGAAGGCCGAGGTGCGCGCCGCCGGCGGCATGACCTCCGTCAGATACACGACCATCGCGCCGTTGTAGGTCGCATAGAGCGCCGCCAGCCACAGCTCCGCGGCCAACAGGCGGCCGAACGAAGGCGCCGCGGCCAGCCAATGGAGGATCGGATAGGCGGTGATGAGCAACAGCAGCGCCGCGGCGATGAGGATCGGCCTGCGTCCGATCCGGTCCGACAAGGCCCCGGCCGTGGGCAGCAGGGCAAAATTGAGCAGGCCGACGCACAGCGTCGCGCCGAAGGCCTTGCGCGTCGAAAGGTGCAGGACCTCCGTGCCGTAGGTCGGCGTGTAGGCGGTGACGAGATAGAAGGCGACCGTGGTCAGGGTCACCATCATGGCGCCGAGACCGATCACCGGCGCATGGGCGCCGAGCGTAGCCAGGATCTGCCTGAACGTCGGCCGCTCGGTGCGCTGCGCGAACGCCGGCGTCTCCTGGAGCTGGCTGCGGATCAGGAACAGGAACGGGATCAGGGCGCAACCGAGGATGAAAGGGATGCGCCAGCCCCAGGCTGCCATTGCCGCCGCGTCCAGCCGGCCGGCTAGAGTGACCCCGATCAGGGCGGCGAAAACGACGGCGACCTGCTGGCTGGCCGATTGCCACGACACCCAGAACCCTTTCGAGCCGGGTCCCGCCATCTCGGCCAGATAGACCGAGACGCCGCCTAGCTCGACCCCCGCCGAGAGGCCCTGGATCAGACGGCCGAGGACCACTGCGATCGGGGCGGCCAGGCCGATGCGGGCATAGGCGGGCGTAGCGGCGATGGTCGCCGTGCCGATCGCCATCAGGCCGAGCGTGATCAGCAGCCCCGTTCGCCGGCCCAACCGATCGATCACCGCCCCCAGCGTCAGGGCGCCCACCGGCCGCATGAGAAAGCCCGCCCCGAAGGCGGCGAAGGTCGCCAGCGTCGAGGCGTAGGGATCCGAGGCCGGGAAATAGGCCTTCGCGATGGCCTGGGCGTAGTAGCCGTAGACCATGAAATCATACATCTCCAGGAAGTTGCCGCTGGAGACGATGAAGGCCGAGACGACAGGGCTGCGCCGATGCGGATGAGGGTCGACCGCCCCCATCAGACCCGCCCAGGAATGATCGGCAGGATCACGTGCGACGGCCGATCGCTGTCCGCGAAGACCGTGTTGCGGGCGATGCGCCGCGCCAGACCGGTTCCCTCCGGCCCGCCGGTATTGGGATTGACGTCAAAGCGCGGGAAATTGCTCGACGAAATATCGAGGCGGATGCGATGGCCGCGCTTGAAGAGGTTTGAGGTCGGGAAGGCCTCGAGTGTGATCTGGTAGACTTGCCCGGGTGTCATCGGGCTCGGATCGGTCCATGAATCGCGATACCGGCAGCGCAGGATCGCGTCGGTCAGGTTCAGGGCGTAACCATCGGGATAGTCGTCACTTGGCGGGTAGAGATCGACGAGCTTCAGCGTGAAGTCCGTATCGGATCCATCCGAGGCGACCCACAGGTGGACGATGATGGCGCCGGTCACCTCGACATCCTCCCCTAGCGGCTGAGTCTGGAACACCAGCACATCGGGCCGAGCGTCGAGCGGCAGGAAAGGCGGGCAGGCGCCGTAGACGCCCGGCCCTGTGCGCTGATCGAATCCGCCCGCATACATCAACGGCTCGCCAGAAGTGACCGACCCACCGATCGTCGGCACGGGGTTGTTTGGATCAAAATCGAAGCTGATCGAGGCTTCGCCCGCGCCGGGTGTGGCTGGTGAAAGGGCGCCGGACGCGTGCAGGTAAAAGGGCGTCTCGCGCCGATCCGGGATCGGCCACGCGTTCTCGGAACGCCACCGGCCGCCGTGATCGAGCCGGCCTTCGGCCGTCTTGCGGCCTGTTCCCCCGCCCATGATGAACAGGCGCACGGGCGGGGAGGACCGCCCGTCTGGCGCGCCTTTCAGCGTATGCTCGAACCAGTCGAGGCGCGTGTGGAAGATGTCCTCGCCAGCCAAGGCGTCGATGGTCGCCGCGGGCCCGAACTCGACATCGCCGGAATGGCTGGTTGAACGGGCGCCGTGCGTCCAGGGCCCCATGATGAGGCGCACCTCCGCGCGGCCCTGACGGCTCAGCCCGACATAGTTATCGACGGCGGTGCGCGAATAGGCGTCGTACCAGCCGGACATGTGAGTCTGGGCTACGTCGGCGAAGCGGTCGTAGTAGCCTTCGGCGTAAAGGCCGACTCGCTTCCAGAAGTCGTCGAAGCGGCCGTGCTCCCATTGTTCGTAGACATAGTCCTCATAGCCCGGCAGCAGGCTCAGCGGCGTGTGACCCCGCTTCCACGGCATGCTGGCGAACCAGGCTTTCAGGTCGATGTCGCCGAGCGCGCGCTTCAACCTCGGGTCCGACTGCGCTTCCTTGCTCTCCAGGCCGAGGTTGTAGGCCCAGGTCACCTGCTTCAGCTCGAAGGCGCCGCCCTGGCGGATGCCGTCCTGGAAGGCGTTGGAGAAGCCGCCGCAGTCCACGAACATCGATTTAAGGATCGGCGGGCGCAGGCAGGCCAGAGCCACCTGGGTGTGAGCGGCATAGGAAAGGCCCATGGTCCCGAGCCGGCCGTCGAACCATGGCTGGGCCGCGAGCCAGGCGCAGGTGTCGAACCCGTCGGCCCCCTCGTTGACGTACTTTATGAACTCCCCCTCGGAATCGTAGCGGCCACGGCAGTCCTGGAAGATCACCACGAAGCCCTGGCGCACATAGGTCTCGGCCACCTGGAGCTGAGTCTCCGGCGTGGCGCTCGCCGCCGTGATGTTGCGAAAGCTGGTCAGAATCCGGCCGTAAGGCGTGCGCTCCATGATGGCCGGGAATCGGCCTTCGACGGGGCGCCCGTTCCGGCCCGGACGATAGATGTCGGTGGCCAGATACACGCCATCGCGCATCGGCACGCGCACGTTGCTTTCGAGGACCGGCTCGTAAGTCTCGGAAATCGCCGAGCGCTCCGGCGCTGCGGCGGTGAGGCTAAGTGCGAGCCCCGCCTGGGCGAGGGTTCGCCGAGTCCAAGCGGACGGCGCGTAAAATTCGGGACCGGACATGGGCCTGACCTCCCAGCGCCAAGTTGCCGACGGCTCGAGCCAATTGCCAGACTTGTTGGACGGCAATCTGCGCGGCCGCATCGTTGTGGACGTCAGCCGACAGGTCTTCGCTCCGCCGGGACGCTCACGGCGTGCGAGACATGGCGCTGGCGCGATGGCGGGTCATCCAGGCCCAGGCGGTTTCGATCATCGAGTCGAGGTCAGGCAGCTGTGGCGTCCAGCCCAGCGCCTCGCCGGCTAGGCTGGCGTCGGCCACCAACACAGGCGGGTCGCCCGGTCGGCGGCCAGCGGGTCGAGTCGGAACCTCCCGGCCGGTGACGCGCCGGGCCGCCTCGATCACCGCCTTGACGCTGGCGCCGCGGCCGACGCCGAGATTGTAGGCGGCGAAAGCGTTGGGGCCGGCCCGGTCCAGGGCCGCGACATGGGCGGCGGCGAGATCGCAGACGTGGATGTAGTCACGCACGCAGGTCCCGTCCGGTGTCGGGTAGTCGTCGCCGAAGATATCGATATGCGGGCGCAGGCCGGCCGCGGCCTCGAGCACGAGCGGCAGAAGATGGGTCTCCGGATCGTGCTCCTCGCCGAGTTCGCCATCCGGATCGGCGCCGGCGGCGTTGAAGTAGCGCAGGGCGGTGACGCTGAGGCCGTAGGCCCGTGACGCGTCGCGCAGGATCTCCTCGGCCATCAGCTTGGAGCGGCCATACGGGTTCACAGGCTGTTGCGGCGCGGTCTCGGCGATCGGGGTGACGGCCGGCTCGCCGTAGGTGGCGCACGTGCTGGAAAACACAAAGCGGCCGACTCCCGCGGTGCGCATTGCTTCGATTAGGCTGAGCGTGCCGCCGACGTTGACCCGATAGTAGAGATCCGGCTGTTCGACCGACTCCCCGACATAGGCCAGCGCGGCGAAGTGCATCACCGCATCCGGCCGGTGGGCGCGCATGACCGCGGCGAGGCGCGAGGCGTCGAGAAGGTCGCCGTGTTCGAAGGGTCCCCAGCGCACGGCCCAGCGATGCCCGGTACGCAGGCTGTCATAGGCGATCGGTGTGTGGCCGGCGGCCGCCAGGGCCTTGCAAGCGTGGCTGCCGATATATCCGGCGCCCCCGGTGACCAAGACCCTCACGACCCTCTCCATTCAGGCGCAGCGGCGAGACAGCAATCATCCCTTGCCGCCCCGCACAAGGCGTCGCGCGATCTTGGGGAGTCAGAACTTCTCCGACCACGGCCGCACATCCAGCTCGAGCGTCCAGGCGCTGCGATGCTGATTGTGAAGGGTCCAATAGGCCTCGGCGATGGCGTCGGGGTCGAGCATGCCGTCCGGACCGCGCTCGGCCTTCAGGCCCGGAACGCGACTGAGCAGCCGGTCGCCCTCGATGCCGCCGTCGACGACGACATGGCCGACGTGGATCCCCTGCGGTCCGAACTCCCGGGCGATGCTCTGGGCGGTGTTGCGGACCGCCGCCTTGGCCGCCGCGAAGGGCGCGAACCGGGCGCTGCCGCGCAGGCTCCCGCTGGCGCCGGTGAAGATCAGGCTGCCGCCGCCATGCGCCAGCAGGGCCGGGATGGCGGCCTGAGCCAGATGAAAGCCGCCTAGCGCATGTTCGCGCCAGTGCTGTTCATAGTCTTCGGCCGTGACCTGGAGAAACGGTGAGGGCCGGTTGCCGCCGGCATTGTGGACGGCAAGGGCCAGAGGAGCGAGCCGCTCCGCCGCCTCGACGAACCGCGCCGCGTCCTTGGCCAGGGCGGCGTCGCCGGTGATCGCCGCCGCGGTCGCGCCGCTGGCTTGCAGCCCTGCCAGGGTGGCGGCGAGCTTCTCCTCGCTGCGTCCGGCGATGGCGACCGGGTAGCCGCCGGCCGCGAACCGGCGCGCGATGGCGGCCCCGAGACCGCGAGACGCCCCGACGCCGACCACCAGCGCGGCGCCGCGCGGCGCCCTCCATTCCGAGTTGTCCGCGGACATCGTTCGTCTCCCGAAAGCCTGCACACAGCTTAGAGGTTCGGCGCCGCGCGGCTGAGCGACTTATCCTGATGCCGTGGTCAGCGCCTCTGCAGGGCCGTCGCCAGGGCGAGGACGTGTTCGGCCTGCTTGAGATGCGGCTGGTCGAGCATCTTGCCGTCCAACGAAGCGACGCCCGCGCCGGCCTGAAAGGCGGCGACGACCCGCTCGGCGTGCGCGACGTCCTCGGCCGATGGCGCGAAGGCCTCGTTGATCGGCGCCACCTGGGCCGGGTGGATGGCGAGCATGCCAGAAAAGCCCTCGCGCTGGGCGGCCCGGGCGGCTCGCCGGAGACCGGCCTCGTCGCGGAAATCGGCATGCAGGGTCTCGATGGCCTCGACGCCGGCCGCCTTGGCGGCGATCAGGCAGAGCGAGCGCACGACGCGGTAAGTGAACAGGAATTCCCCGTCCTCATCGCGATTTCCGACTGCGCCGAGCGCGGCGGAGAGATCTTCGGCCCCCCAGGTGAGAGCGATCAGCCTGGGCGGCGGCTCGGCGTAGCGCATCAGACCCAGCACCGCGGCCGGCGTCTCGGTGGCTACCGGCAGCAGCTTGATTACGCCGGCCGGCAGGCCATGCGCCGCCTCGCGCGCGGCGATCCGACGATCGAGCTCGGCGAGCGCCGCCGGCGATTCCGCCTTGGGCACGACCAGGCCGATCGGCGCGGCCGCCACCACGGCGTCGAGGTCGGCCTCGCAGTCGGCGGTGCCGATAGGATTGACGCGCACGAAAAGGGCCGGGCCGCCCGCCGCGAGCGTCAGATAGTCGGCGGCGAGTCGCCGTGCGGCGGGGCGGTTCGCCGCCGCGACGGAGTCTTCGAGGTCGAGGATCAGGGCGTCGGCCCCGGCGGACTTCGCCTTCTCGAGCTTCCGCTCGCTGTCGGCGGGGACGAAGAGCAGCGAACGCAGGAGCATCGGGCATTCATTCCGTGCGAAACAGGTCGGAACGGCCATAGCCGGCCGCAAACGTCAACACGTGTGCGAGGACCCGATGTCGGACAACCTCTTCGACCTCACCGGCAAGATCGCCCTGGTCACCGGCGGCAGCCGCGGCCTGGGGCTCGAGATGGTTAGGGCCTTCGCCAGCGCCGGCGCCGACGTGGTGGTCGCCAGCCGCAAACTTGACGCCTGCGAAGCCGCGGCCGACGAGGTGCGGGCCCTAGGCCGCGAAGCTCTGGCCGTCTCCGCTCACGCCGGCCGTTGGGACGATCTCGATCGCTTGATCGAGGCCGCCTACCAGCGCTTTGGCCGCATCGACATCCTGGTCAACAACGCCGGCATGTCGCCGCGCGCGCCCTCACACGAAGTGACCGAGGCCCTGTTCGACTCGGTGGTCAATCTCAACTTCAAGGGCCCGTTCCGCCTCGCCTCGCAGGTCGCCAAGCGCATGGCCGACGGCGCAGGCGGGGTGATCATCAACATCTCTTCTTCCGGCGCACTCGTCCCGCTGCCCGGCGTGGTGCCCTACGCCGGCGCCAAGGCGGCCCTGAACGCCATGACCGTCTCTCTGGCCCACGAGTACGGCCCGAAGGTCAGGGTCAACACGATCTCAGCCGGCCCCTTCCTCACCGACATCGCCAAGGCCTGGCCGGCGGAGGCCCGCGAAACCGCCTCGAACGCCCTCGGCCGTCCCGGCCGCCCGGAGGAAATTGTCACCGCGGCGCTGTTTCTGGCCAGCTCCGCCTCCTCGTTCACCACCGGCGCGATCGTGCGCGTCGACGGCGGGATGTCCTGAGCCCTGGCGCGACCCGCCGAGTGCGGCTATGACCAGATGAATTTATAGCTCATTGATTCGCTGGCCATGGACATCCCCGTCAAGGACGCGAAGGCGCTTGGGTCAAAAGGCGAGCGGACGCGCCGGCGCATCCTCGACGCCACGCTGCGGCTCCTCGCCCAGCGGCCGCGAGGACGCGCTGCTGGCCGCCGCGAAAGAGGTCTCGGGCGACGAATTAAAAGTCCATCTGGAGCCGGACTGGTCGGGCGAGGCCGGCCTCGCTCACGCCCGGGCCCTGGTCGAGGCGGCGATCGCCTTCTGGCGGCGCAACAAGGCGATCCTGACCATTGTCGGAGTCCTGGCCGACCGAATGCACGGCCCGTTCGCCGCCGTGCGGGCCGACCAGATGCGCACGGTCTTCGGCGCGTTCGAGGACAAGATCCGGCACGCCCAGGCGACGGGCAGCCTCTCCGACGCGATTTCGCCGCGCCTGGCCGGCTATGAGTGCGTCAACATCCTGGGATCCACCGGCGCCAAGTACGACCTGCTCATGGCCTCCGGCTTCTCTCATCGCCGCCTGGTGGAGACCACCGCCCGGCTGCTGCACATGATGGTCACCGGCGAACGGGCGCCGACGCCGAAAAATCGATAGATCGTAAAATCGATCAACCGGCCTGGGTCGTCTCCGGCAGGCCGAGGATGCGCTTGGCGACGATGTTGTTCTGGATCTCGAACGAGCCGCCGTAGATCGACATCGCCTTGCCGAACAGCCAGCCGCGTACGGCCTCGATCTCGCCGGGGGCGAACGCCTCTCCCTCCCAGCCGAGACCCTGTGCGCCCATGATCTCCAGGGTCAGCTCGGCGCGCGTCTGGGCGACGTGGGTGGCCGAGTTCTTGAGCACCGAGGCGGCGTTGCTCGCCCCCTCCCGCGCCTCGGCCCTGGCCCTGGCGAGCGTCAGGGCGTGGGCCCGGGCGTCCATGAGATGACCAGTGAGGCGGCTGCGCAGATCCGGATCGGTGAAGCGGCCCGCGGCGTCGGTCTCCAAGTAGCGCCTGGCGGTGTCGACCAGCGACGTCTCGCGAGCGCCTGGCGGCCCGCCGGTCTGGCTGGCCCGCTCGTGCTGCAGGAGGCGCTTGCCCACCGTCCAGCCCTTGTCGACCTCACCGAGCAGGTCGTCCTTGGGCGCCACGGCGTCGGTGAAGAAGGTCTCACAGAACGGCGAGGCGCCGGAGATCAGTTGGATTGGCCGGGTCTCGACGCCCGCCTGGCGCATATCGATGAGGAGGAAACTGATCCCGTCGTGCTTGGGGGCCTGCGGATTGGTCCGCACCAGGGCGCCGCACCAATCGGACCACTGCGCGCCGCTGGTCCAGGTCTTCTGACCGTTGACCCGCCAATGGTCGCCCTTGTCCTCGCACTTCATCTGCAGCGAGGCGAGGTCCGAGCCGGCGTTCGGCTCCGAATAGCCCACGCACCAGCGCACCTCGCCGCGCGCGATCGGCGGGATATGGCGGCGCTTTTGCTCTTCCGTGCCGTAGTCGAGGATGGTTGGGCCGATCATCGTGATCCCCATACCGGCCAGCAGCGGGTTGAAGGCCCCGATGCGGGCCATCTCCTGCTGCAGCACGCGCGCCTCTTCCCGGCCGAGGCCGCCGCCGCCGTACTCCGCCGGCCAGGTGGGCGCGCCCCAGCCCTTGGCGCCCATGCGCTGCTTCCACAGGGCGAGGTCGCCTTCCGCCGGGCCTCCATCCATCAGCGCCAGAGCCGAGAGCCCCACCAGCGAAGCGGGGAAGTTGGCTTCCAGCCACACCCGCGCCTCGGCGCGGAACTCGTCCAATCGCGTCGCCACGTCCATCGCGCCTTCGATCCCGCTCAACCTTTGACCACGACTAAACCACCTCACCCAAGGGCAAGAAATGCAAAAACTGGGCGCAAGGGCGTGCAAAGCCGCCGTCGGCCGTCTGCGATACCAAGGAAGAAACGTGAACGAAGGGCGGAGTTCAGCCTACATCGTACAGGAGGAGCAGCTCCGGCCGATCCTCCCACTGCTGCGCGCCAGGGACTGCCGGACAGGGCGCTGTGGCGGCGCTCCGGCTCGAAGCACCGACCGGGGCTCGACGACCGAAGCCGATCAGGGTCGCGTCGGCTCCCGCAGCATGAGCGCCGAGCGCTTGCACTGGGCGACGATCTCACCCCTCTGGTTGATGGCGCGGTGAGCGAAGAGCACGATACCGTTCTGCGGCCGCGACTTGCTCTCGCGCAGCTCCAACACCTCGGTCTCGACGTGCAGCGTGTCGCCGTGGAACACCGGCTTGGGAAAGCGCACTTCGTCCATGCCAAGATTGGCAACGGTGGTGCCGAGCGTCGTCTCGCCGACCGAAATGCCGATCATCAGGCCGAGCGTGAACAGCGAATTGACGATGCGGGCGCCGAATTCGGTGGTCTTGCCATACTCCTCGTCGAGATGGAGCTGGGCCGGATTGTGGGTCATGGCGGTGAAGAAGACGTTGTCCGCCTCGGTCACGGTTCGTCGGATGGGATGGTGAAACACCTGCCCGACGGAAAATTCCTCGAAATAGAGTCCAGCCATGACGCAATCTGGTTATGACGGATTGGGGCGCTCGGAAAGCCTCGCCGCTCGGGGTCCGCCGATCATGCCTGCCAGACCGCCCTTGATCGTCGGCATCGGCGGGACGACGCGGCCCGGCTCGACGAGCGAGCGGCTGATCCGCGCCGTCCTGGGCCTGGCCGAGGTCGGCGGCGCGCGGACCCGGATGTTCGCCGGCCCAGATCTCGTGCGCCTGCCCCATTTCACCCCGGACGCGACGGAGCGGAGCTCAGACCAGACGGCGATGGTCGAAGCCGTGCGCGAGGCCGACGGCGTCGTCATCGGCACGCCCGGCTATCACGGCGGGGTGTCGGGCTTGGTCAAGAACGCCATCGACCAACTCGAAGACCTGCGCGATGATCCACGCCCCTATCTCGACGGGCGGCCGGTAGGCCTGATCGTCACCGCCGGCGGCTGGCAGGCCTGCGGCGTGACTCTGTCTTCATTGCGCGATGTCGCTCACGCGCTGCGCGGCTGGCCGACGCCGGCCGCCGTCCTGGTCAACTCCAGCGACTTCGTCGCCAATCCGCTCGAGGATCCGCTGGCGCCCGGGCCGCTGCGGGAGTCGATCGTGCTTATGACCGGACAGATCCTCTCGCACGTCGCCGCCCACGCTGGCGGCCGTCCCTAGAGCGAGAAGGCCTTCGCGCCCGGGCGAGTCACCGAACGAGCAGGGACATCTCCGCCATGGCCACCAGGTTGGTTCTCACCTCGTGGTCGATCTTGTCGGGCGGCCCGTCCAATCTCGCGCAAACATCACGGACGATCTCCTCGACGGTCCGGGTTCCATCGAGGCCGCCGATGAACTCACGGCTGAAGTCGTCCTGGAATTCGACCGTGGCGTGGCGCAGCGTGACGAGGCGGCCGGTCCCCGAACGCGCCTGAAGTCGCGCCAGGGCGCTGGCCTCCGGGCGTTCTCCTGGTGTCGTCACGCAGGCGCGAGGCTCGGCATGGAGTTCGACGGCGCCGGCCCAATACATGTTGAGCAGCGCTTCGGCCCGGACCGCGTCCTCCCCGATCAGCTCGCGCACCGGCAGCGTATTTGGCCAGGCCTGGCCCAGGCGTCGAATGGCCGCCGAGGTGGTCTCATCCTCAATCTCGAAGGTCTGTTGGCTGGTCTCGAACACGCCCTTGTCGTTGAGCGTGGCCGGGGTCGCCGCGTGGAGGCCGAATAGGTTTTTAGGCTGCGGCCGGCGGGAGAAGTGAAGGTCGTCACGCACCACCAACGTCTGATGGAAGCATCGCATCAGGGCGAAGTCGGCATGTTGGGCCCGAGCGATGACATCGAAGTTCGGGTCGTCCAAGGCATGGGGCGGCAGGAAGCCGGCGGCGGAGTTCCGTGGCTCGGCCTCGGTCAGGAACGCCAGGCCGTGGCGGGCGCAGTGGTCGACAAATTCGAACAGGTGGACGGGGTGATAGTCGTCACTCAACTCGTCGTGCGCCACCAGAGACAGGGGCCTGGCGCGGGTGTCCTTGGCTTCCTCGCGTACGGCGGTGTGGAAGGGTGACTCCCCGGGCAGATCTTCGGCGATTTCCCGCAGCACGTCGCGGGCGGCTTCGGCCCGCGCGGAGACGCCCTCAACGCCCTTCAGCGCAAATCGGAGCATGTCGCGCACGACCTGCCGGACACGGCAGCCTGGCAGCGCATTGTAGCTGACGAAGGCGACGCCGGCCGGCGCCAGAGCGCGCCGGATCATGGCCAGCATGGCCTCACGCGCTGCCGGCGGGATCCAGGCGTAGACGCCGTGCGCCAGGATATAGTCGAACTCGCCGGGGTCGGCGTCCAGGATATCGGCCTGAACAAGGTTGATGTTATTCAATCCCAGGGCGTCGATCATCGCCTGGCCACGGGCGATCGCCGTAGAGGCAAGGTCGATGCCGACGAAGCGGGCCTTGGGATGCGTGTAGGCTAGGGAGATCAGGTTCACCGCATCGCCGCAGCCGATCTCCAGAGTGCGGCAAGTCTCGACTGGCGCGCAGGGAACGCCCAGCAGCGTCGCGTGCGTCGCCAGCCGATCGGGATGGGCCTGAGGATAGACGTGGCTGAGGTAGGGTGCCTCGTCGTAGGCGGTCCAGCTCGGCAGGGCCTCCGCGAGCCGGCCGGCCGCAGCCGTCATGCCGCCGCCCCAAAGTCGTAGGAGAAGCCGCCGTCGGCGACGCCGACCGCGATGGTGGTCACCTCTTCGCCGGACATCTGCTTTTCGAGCAGACTCACGGACAACTCCGGCAGCATGGTGTTGGTGAGGATGGCGTCGATGACCCGACCGCCTGACGCCACTTCGTTGCAGCGCGAGACGATCAGATCGACCACGTCGTCGCCGAAAGTGATCTCGATTCCGTGGTTCTCGGCGATGCGCTTCTTGATCCGGCCGAGCTGCAGGCGAACGATCCCAGCC
>JBEKQJ010000044.1:0-16072 GCA_049519835.1 Caulobacteraceae bacterium
CTCCGCCATCCTGATGGGGACCAGCCTCGCCATACCCGACGGCAAGGATGTCGGCGGCGACTTCAAGTCGATGCCGCTCTGCCACTCGGCCAAGGACACCGGTTGCGCCATCGCCTTCGCCTCATTCCGCGAGACCAGCCCGCCGCCGGCCAACTCGCGGTTCGGCAAGCCGCGCACGCCGGGGCCCGGTCTCGTCGCCGCCTGCGTCAATCCCGCTAATCTCGCCGGCGGCTCGGGCGAACTGCACGCCTACCTTGCCTCAGGCGCCCATCAGATCGCCGCCGGGGCCGCGCCGGCCCCGCAGTGGGCAAAGGGCAAGACCATCGACACGCCCTTTGTCAGCCTGCCCGGCATGCTGTCGGCCAAGTGCGTCACCACCGACGGCTTCAACTACCTCGCCATTCACGTCACCCCCGACCCGACCGGCGGCCGAACGAGCGATATCAACGGCGACGTGGTGGTCGGCGGCCATGTGATGAGCGACTGGGGCCTGCATCTGATCGACGCCAACCTCAACATGGGCAACCTCGTCACCCTGGTCCGCGAGGAAGGCCGCGCCTGGCGTGAGGCGCGCAAGTAAGGGTCAGGGGCAGGTCGAGGCCGGGTGCTCGCCGCGCACCGACGACAGGCGGCCAGCTTCGTCGGCCCGCCAATAGACGTTGTAGACATCGCGGCAGAAGAGGCCCTTGCGGGTGAGGCTGGCCAGGTGCTCCTGCGACGCCGATGAGCTCCAGTCCTTGCGGACGAAGCCCTGCTTGTCGAGATCGGCGCCAAGATTCTGGTCGGCGGTTCCGATCGCGTAGCGGGCGCGCACGCGCTTGTCGAAGGTGACGCTCTGCTCCGACCAGCTTCCCGCCAGGCCGGCGGTGAGGACCGGTGCGGGCGAGCGCATCGGCGCGGTCAGCAGCCACAGCGCCGTCCCGCCCGCCGCCACCAGGGCGATGACCACCCACACGCCGGCATGGATCGACCAAGTCTTCAGCCGCGACATGGGGCGTTCCTTTTGATCAGGCACGTTCTGGGTAAGCGCGGCCGCGCAGCGGCGCAATAGCGCCCTCTTCACCTCTCCCTCGAGGGAGAGGGGTCTTCGAGAGGCCTACTCGGCCGCGCTGCTGCCCAAAGACCGGCGGGCCGCGTCCCTGCGGCGGTGATCGCCGAACTTCTCCCCGTCCCGGCGCGCGGTCGCAAAGCCGTTAGCCTTCCAAGGCTTGCAGAGCTTGCAGCCCGCGCGGGCGTTGCGATTGCGTCGGCGCTTGTGGTGCATAGCGGTAGAGATACCCGCGAGCTGCCATCCGCGCCATCTGCGGATGATCGCCCTCCCCTTCCCAAGGCGCGCGCCCGGCCCTAGGACTTCCGCATGTCTCAGAAGGAGAGCCCGAGCGAGGTCTTCAAGCGGGCGCTGGCCAATGCCGCCCGCTCGCTGGCCGAACAGCCGGACCTGGAGGTGGTGTTCTCGGGCGACGGGCCGGCGCTGGTCGGTCACCGCGCGGTGCTGCCGCATCCGCCGCGCGAGCTCTCGGGGCCCGAAGCCAGCCGCATCCGCGGCCTGGCTGACCAGATCGCCCTGCGCGTCGCCCACCACGACGGCGTCGTCCACGCCAGATCCAAGCCGAAGTCGGTCGAGGGAGGGCAGATCTACGAGGCCCTTGAGCAGGCGCGGATCGAGGCCATCGGCGCCAATGCGCTCCTCGGCGTACGCGACAACCTCTCGGCCGTGCTCGACCACACCGCCCTGCGCAAGGGTTGGAACCACCTTGGCGACCGCGCCACCGCACCGATCGCCGACGTCATCGCCCTGCTGGCCCGCGAGCGCATGACCGGCTGCCCGCCGCCGCCGGCCGCCAAGGCACTGGTCGACTCCTTCCGTGAGCAGATCGAAGCCCAGGCCGGCCCGGATCTCGACCGCCTGACCGAAGCGGTCGCCGATCAGCAGGCCTTCGCCCGCATCGCCCGGGCGGTGATCCGCGATCTTCAGCTTTCGGACGATCTCTCCGACGCGCCGGAGCAGGATAGCCAGGAGGACGAGAACGAGGAAGGCGAGCCGGAGGCCTCCGGCGAAGGCGAGGGCGAAGACCAGTCCGCGCCGGGCGAGGCCATGGATGAGGCCGAGCAGTCGTCCAGCGAGAGCGAGACCGCCGAGGCCGAACTCTCCGACTCCGACGAAAACCCCGCCGGCGAGGACGACGCGGAGTTTTCCGAGGGTGAGAAGCCGGCCCGTCCGGACATCAAGGATTCCGGCAAGCCGGAGCCGGCCTACAAGGTGTTCACTACCGAGCATGACGAGATCATCTCGGCCGAGGAGCTGTGCGATCCGGACGAACTGACCCGCCTGCGCGCCTATCTCGACCAGCAACTGGCCAATCTCTCCAACGTCGTCTCCCGGCTCGCCAACCGCCTTCAACGCAAATTGATGGCCCAGCAGAACCGCGCCTGGAGCTTCGACCTCGAGGAAGGCATCCTCGACGTAGCCCGTCTGACGCGGGTGATCGTCGATCCCACCGCCCCGCTGTCGTTCAAGCAAGAGCAGGACACCGAGTTTCGGGACACGGTGGTCACCCTGCTCATCGACAATTCCGGCTCCATGCGGGGCCGGCCGATCATGGTGGCGGCGGTCTGCGCCGACATCCTCGCCCGCACCCTCGAGCGCTGCGGCGTCAAGGTGGAGATCCTCGGCTTCACGACCCGGGCCTGGAAGGGCGGCGCCTCACGCGACGACTGGCTCAAGGCCGGCAAGCCACCGACGCCCGGCCGCCTCAACGACCTGCGCCACATCATCTACAAGTCGGCCGATGCGCCGTGGCGGCGGGCCCGCAAGAACCTTGGCCTGATGATGCGGGAGGGCCTGCTCAAGGAGAACATCGACGGCGAAGCCCTGATGTGGGCTCACCAGCGGCTGGTTGGCCGCTCGGAGCAGCGGCGCATCCTGATGGTGATCTCCGATGGCGCGCCGGTCGACGACTCCACCCTGTCGGTGAACTCCGGCCACTACCTCGAGCGGCACCTGCGGCGGGTGATCGCCGAGATCGAAGCCAGGAGCTCGGTGGAGCTGATCGCCATCGGCATCGGTCACGACGTCACCCGCTACTATCGCCGGGCGGTGACCATCGTCGACGTCGAGCAACTGGGCGGGGCGATCACCGAGCAACTCGCGGCTCTGTTCGAGGAGCAGCCTGCGGCGGTCACCGGACGCGTCAGCGCCGCCCTGCTTGAGCCGCCGCCGAGCGTCGTGCCCGGCCGGCCGGTCCGCAAGGTGCGGGAGCCGGCGTGAGGCCCGTCTGCGTCGACGACTATCGCCTCGCCGCCCGCGCCCGACTGCCAAAGATCCTGTTCGATTACATCGACGGCGGCGCCTACGCCGAGCAGACCCTGGCCGCCAACGTCGCCGACCTGCGGGCCGTGAAACTGCGCCAGCGCGTGCTGCGCGATGTCGCCAAGCTCTCGATGGCGACCGAGCTCTTCGGCCAGAGTCTGTCGATGCCGGTGGTCCTGGCCCCGATCGGCATCGCCGGCATGTACGCCCGCCGCGGCGAGGTCCAGGCGGCGAGAGCCGCAAAGGCGGCGGGCGTCCCGTTCACCCTCTCGACGGTAGGCCTTTGTCCCATCGCAGAGGTGGCCGAGGGCGCAAGTCCGCCGTGGTTCCAGCTCTACATGATCCGCGACCGCGGCTTCATGGGCGAAATGCTGGCGCGCGCCCGCGAAGCCGCCTGCCCGGTCCTGGTATTTACCGTCGACCTGCCGGTGCCCGGCGCCCGCTACCGCGACGCACGCAACGGCATGGCGGCCGACAGCTTCGCCGCCCGGCTCAGGCAGGCGCGCGATGCGCTCGCGCGCCCCGGCTGGATGTGGGACGTGTGGGCGAATGGCCGGCCGCTGACCCCCGGCAATGTCGCCGCCGTCGCGCCGGACCTGAAATCCCTGACCCAGTTCTGGACCTGGATCGGCCGCAACTTCGATCCGTCGGTCACGTGGAAAGACATCGACTGGGTGCGCGAACGTTGGCCAGGTCCCCTGGTGATCAAGGGCGTGCTCGACGCCGAGGACGCGCGCGAGGCCGCCGGAATCGGCGCCGACGGGATCGTGGTTTCGAACCACGGTGGGCGACAGCTCGACGGGGTCAGCTCGGGGATCGCCGCCCTGCCGGGCGTGGCCGACGCCGTGGGCGACCGACTGAGCGTGCTCATGGACGGCGGCGTGCGCTCCGGCCTCGATGTGCTGCGCGCCCTCTCGCTCGGCGCCAAGGCCTGCCTGATCGGTCGCGCCTGGGCCTATGCGCTCGGTGCGCGCGGCGAAGCGGGCGTCGCCCACGTGCTGCAGATTCTGCGCAGCGAACTCAAGGTGGCGATGTCGCTCACCGGCTGCACGGATGTGAGAGACGCCGACCGCGGCCTCGTCGAGAGCACGACAGGCTCAGGCAACTCTGCCTGAGCCGTTGAATCGGGCTCTCGATTCTAAAGTCTTGAGCGCGTTCGTTTCGCAAAAGCGCTTCACACGTTTGCGGAACGCGCTCCGACGTCAGCTGGCGAGCTTCGCCTTGAGCTGACGCTTGATCTTCAGGGCGCGCGGCGAGAGATTCTCGTCGCTGGCCTTCATCAGGAACGGGTCAAGGCCGCCGCGGAAATCCAGGGTGCGCAGGGCCGCGTTGCTGATCCGCAGCCTGAACGTCTGGCCGAGCGCGTCGGATTGCAGCGAGGCGGGCGCGAGCGCCGGCAGGAAACGCCGCTTGGACTTGATGTTCGAGTGGCTCACGCGGTTGCCGGTCATCGGACCGACACCGGTGAGTTCGCAACGGCGGGACATGGCGCTTTCCAAAAACTTGAGATCGCGCTGGCGCGCGAAGAGCGGGGCACATACCGGAAGGCGCCCCCGCGCGTCAAGATTGAGCGGGCTCGGGGAGTGTCTCAGTTTCCCAAACGATTTCGCAAGCCCCACCACTTCCGGGCCGCGATTACTGCCCAGACGCCTTCGACCAGACCGAATGGCCAGGCGCCCTGCAGGAAGCCGTAGGACGATCCGAGCAGACACGCGCCGGCAAAGGCGAGCGTCCACCATGTCGAGCGGGCCTCCAGCGCGTAGCAGACCAGCATGGCGGATACGGCGAACAGGCCATAGGCGGTCAGGGCGTCCATTGTGGAAATTTGGCCGTCGGTGGCGCTGCACTCAATGCGCAGTTGGCTGAATCAATCCACCGACCAGCCTCCCGTAGCCGCGCGCGGCTGGATAGCTCCGTGATAGCGGGCGCAGTTGGAATATCTTGAGCACGCGCCCCCAATATCAGATCAGAATATCCGCCCAATGTGGCCTGAGTCGATCCAGACCTAAGGTTTGAATACGCCAGCTGATTGACAATAAACACCCCGTTGTATGTGCTGATCGTCGCATACGAATGTTTGTCCAACTCCGCCCAAATCGAGGTTTTTCATGTCAGTCGAACCGACCATTACCCTTAGCGAGCTTCAGTGTTTCCCTAAGGTTAGCTGGGTGGCGACCTCGCATTGCTGACATCGCCGCGAAGGAGAAGGACTATCTGACTCCGGCGAAGGCGAGGGTGGCGGCCGCGAACAAGGCCTTGCAAGCCTGCCTCGCCGGCTGATCCGGCGATGAACTGACCACCTCCCCATCAGGGTGGGGAACTTGACGCCACGTCTAGGTTGACCCGGCCGCCGCGCCGCCGTGTAACTCGCCGCCAAAGACGAGGAGACGCGGCCATGGCTTTCCAGCCTTTCGACCTGACAGGCAAGACAGCGCTCGTCACCGGCGGCAATGGCGGCATCGGACTGGGCATGGCCGAGGGCCTGGCGGCGGCCGGGGCCAAGGTCGCCGTCTGGGGACTGAATCCCGAGAAGAACGCCGCCGCCGAAGCGGCGCTCAAGGCCCACGGCGGCGAGGTGCTCGTCCAGCGGGTCGACGTCTCGGACGAGCAGCAGGTCGTCGACGGCGTCGCCCAGGCGCTGCAGACCTTCGGGCGGCTGGATTTCGTGGCCGCCAATGCTGGTATCGGCGGCGGCGCGGCGTCCTTCGACCAGTTCACCACCGAACAGTGGCGGCGGGTGACGACGGTCAATCTCGACGCCGTATTCTGGACCTTCCGCGAGGCCTGCAAACACATGGCCGAGCGCGCCAAAGCCGGCGACGCCGGTGGCTCGCTACTCGTCACCTCCTCCACCTCGGCCATCGACGGCGCGCCCCATAATCAGGCCTACGCGTCCACCAAAAGTGGCGTGCTGGCGATGATCCGCGGCCTGGCGGTCGAGTACGCCCGCTACGGAATCCGTGCCAACGCGGTGCTGCCCGGCTGGATCCGCTCGGACATGACTGCCGGCCTGCAGGGCTGGGACAAGTTCAACGAGCAGGTGATCAAGCGGGTGCCGATGCGGCGTTGGGGCGAGCCTGGGGATTTCGCCGGCCTGGCGGTCTATCTCGCCTCCGATGCCTCGCGGTTCCACACCGGCGACAGCATGGTCATCGACGGCGGCTACACGATCTATTGAGCACGGCGGACGCCAAAGGGAGAGACGGCATGGCTTATGAGAAGATCAAGGTGGTCGCGGACGGGGCGGTGACGATCATCACCCTCAACGACCCTGCGACCATGAACGCGCTCGGCATGGACACGGCCGGCGAGCTGTTGCACGCCCTCAAAGGCGCGACGATGGGCGAAACGCCGGCCCGAGCGCTGCTGATCACTGGCGAGGGCCGCGGCTTCTGCTCGGGCGCCAACCTCAGCGCCGGCCCCGCCGGGCGCAGCGCCGACGGCGACGGCAAGCCCGACGCCGGCGGCGCGCTGGAGACGCTCTACAACCCGCTCGTCACCTTCATCCGTGAGTCGCCGGTCCCGATCGTCACGGCGGTGAATGGGGCGGCAGCCGGGGTCGGCTGTTCGCTCGCCCTGTTGGGCGACCTGATCGTCGCCGCCGAGAGCGCCTATTTCCTGCAGGCCTTCCGCCGCATCGGCCTGGTGCCGGACGGCGGCTCGACCTACCTGCTGCCGCGCATGATCGGCCGCGCCCGGGCCATGGAGATGGCTCTGCTCGGCGAACGCATCCCCGCCGCCCAGGCGCTGGAATGGGGCCTTGTCAATCGGGTGGTTCCCGATGCCGATCTGATGACCACGGCCAAGGGCCTCGCCCAGGCCCTGGCCACCGGGCCCGCCTCGCTCGGCCTCACCCGCCAGATCATCAACCAGTCGCTCGACTCGGACTGGGCCGAACAGTTGCATCGCGAGCGCGTGGCGCAACGCATCGCCGGCAAGAGCGCCGACTTCGCCGAGGGCGTGCGGGCCTTTCTCGAGAAGCGGCCGGCGGCGTTCGCCGGCCGATGAGCGCTTACGGCCGCTACCAGCGCCTGGCCTTCGACCGACCGCGGCCCGGCGTCCTGCGGATCACGATGAACAACCCCGGCCGCCTCAATGCGGCTGACGCGGTGATGCACGCCGAACTGGCCGACATCTGGCGCGATGTCGATCGCGACGACAGCGTCGCGGCGGTGGTCCTGACCGGGGCCGGCAAGGCTTTTTCGGCCGGCGGCGACTTCGCCATGATCGAGGAGATCATGGACGACTTCGTGACCCGGGCGCGGGTGATGCGCGAAGCCCGCGAGATCGTCCACAACGTCATCGACTGTTCGAAGCCCATCGTCTCGGCGATGCGCGGGCCGGCGGTCGGCGCCGGCCTCGTCTGCGGCCTGTTGGCCGACATCTCGATCGCGACGCCGCAGGCGCGGATCATCGACGGCCACACCCGCCTGGGAGTCGCGGCCGGCGACCACGCGGCCATCGTCTGGCCGCTGCTCTGCGGTCTCGCCAAGGCCAAGTACTATCTGCTGCTGTGCGAGCCGCTGACCGGAGCGGAGGCGGAGCGGATCGGCCTGATCTCGCTGCTGGCCGAGGACGACGAGCTGGACGCCAAGGCGGTCGAGATCGCCGGCAAGCTCGCTGATGGCGCGCCGGCCGCCATCCGCTGGACCAAGCACGCACTCAACAACTGGCTGCGCGCCGCCGGCCCCACCTTCGACGCCTCCCTCGCTCTGGAGTTTCTCGGTTTCACCGGACCGGAGGCCAGGGAAGGCCTCGCCTCGCACCGCGAGAAGCGTCCGCCGCGCTTCCGCCCGGCCGAAGGCTGAGAGCGCGAACTCAGGAGCCGTCACGGCGAGGCTGGCGCTGAACCATCATCGCCGGGCTGTAGTCGCTTGGCGAGCTAGTGCGGCAGGTTCGGGGTCGCCGGCATGCGCCCCAGAGCCAGCAGCACGGCCGCGTGTCCCTTGCGGTCGAGCCGGTAGCGCATGACGATCAGCACTGACCCCAGCGAGAGCAGTGCTGCGCCAGGGCCGTAGATGAGGCCCAACTCATTGACCGTGGATCGCGACAGGTTGGCGAGGTGGCCGGGGGCGAGGCCGTGCGGAAATCCGATCAGATCGAGGATGATGCCGGCGGCGAGAACGCCAAAACCGCTCGTGGCCTTGGCCGAGAAGTTGACCCCTGCGAAGTAGAGTCCTTCGCGACGGCCGCCGAACAGATGTTCGTGTTCGTCGGCCGCATCGGCCATCATCGACTGGTAGCCGATCGCCGCGGCGCTGACGCCAAATCCCAGCAGAATGACCGCCAGGGTGAGGACCAGCATGACGCTCGCGTGGCTGGGCAGAAGGCCAGCGACCCTCAGCGGGGCCGGGATCAGCTGGCTCGCGAAGATCATGACGAGGCCGGCGAGCGCCAGCGACCGCTTTTCGACGCGGCGGGAAACCACACCGGTCAGGACGATGCCGACGGTGGTCCCGGCGGTGTAGATGAGCGTCAGGGTGCCGATGTCGGCGGTCGAAAGTCGCCAGAAATAGGTGTTGGCGTAGAGGGTGAGCGAGGTGGAGACGCCCGCCGCCAGAAAGAACAGCAGAACGCCCGAAAACAGGACGCGGAACGAGGCGCTGCGGAACACCTCGCGCACCTCGGCGGCGAGTCGCTTCAAGCCACCTTTGCCCGCCGGCGGCGCATGCAGGCGGGCGCGCACTGACAGCGTGCCGAAACTCGCCACCAAGCCGCCCACGACGACCATCGCGCCCAGACACAGCGCCAGGGGCAGATAGGCGCTGCGCGTGGCGGTTGCTCCTGGCGCGGAGAGAAAGAGGCGATAGCTGAGCAGCGTCACCGCGATCGTAGCGACCACCGCTACGATCGCGCGCGCGGCGACGACGGTCGAGCGGGCGCTGTAATCGTCGGTGAGCTCCGCACCGAGGGCGTAATAGGGCACCTGGAAGAAGGAGAGACCGATCCGCAGGGCCAGGGACAGGACCGTGGCGTAGATCATCAACACGGGGCCGTGCAGTCCGGCCGGAATTGAGAACAACAGAACCAGGGCCGCGGCGGTCGGCAGGGTGGCGCCGATCATGAACGGATGTCGCCGCCCATGCCTTGAGCGGAAGTTGTCAGACAGCGACCCCACCCAAGGGTCGATGAAGGCGTCGACCAACGTCGAGATTAAGCCGACGAAGCCGGCTTCCACGCCAGTCAGGCCGCAGACGATGGTCAGATAGAAGAGCGCGAACTGGCCGAGCGTGAAATTAATCGTGGTCTCGGTCAGGGCGCCCGCAGAGTACGCGCCCAGCAGGCCGGCGCCTGGACGGACAGGCGCCGGCGCCGACGTTGCAACCTCGGCCGCGGCGTGGGCGTCCATCGTTACTCCCTTGCGGCTTCGACCGGGCCGTTGCTTCTGCATAGGGTCGTTTGGCTGAGAACGCCAATCACCCCCCGCGACAAAATGTCGCAATTTTTCTGCTTGGGCCTGGAACAGCTAAGCCAATGGCGAATTAACTCCTCGGGCAGGGCGACCGGAGAAAAACCGCGTGAGCAAGTCCCCTGGCCCGTCTTTCGTTCAGCGCTTGGGCGCCGGCCGTTTCGCTCGGCTGGCCCCCTACTTCGCGCTCGGTCCCATCTCGGGGCCGCTCACCGCCGGCATCGTTATCAACTTCCGAGGCGGCCGGCCGGTTCTGGCCTCGCTCTACAGCGTCATGCTCACGCTATGGCTCACGCTCGGGCCGCTGCAGATCGCTCACGCACTCGCGCTTCCGCTCGGACACCACTAGAGGTCGCGGGTTCCACTAGAGCCTGCCGAGGGGATGGGTCGCGCAGTGTCGCAATTTCTCGAATACGCCCGGCGTGGCCGGAACGATTGGTGGCGGTATGTGCTGGCCCCGGCGGCGGCCGTCGTGGTCTGGCTGATCGTGATCGTCGCCTTCACCGTGGGTGCGATGCTTTTGCATCTGCTGCCCGCCAACTTCAGCGACCTGGCCAAGGATCCGTCGCATCCGGCCATCTTCTATGGCTTCACCGGCGTCGTCTTCGCCGGCTTCGCCGTCGCCGTCGGGCTGGCGGCCTGGGCGATCCAGGGCAAGCGGCCGGGAGACATCGTCGGCGCCTGGCGCTGGCGGGACGTAGCCTTGGGCGCCGGCCTGTGGGTGGTTCTCTGCATCGTCGGGGCCCTCGTCGACTATGCGGTGCGCCCAGGCGCCTTCCGCCTCACACTCGGACCAGAGACCGCGGTGCTGGCGCTATTCGCGATCCCCTCGCTGGGTTTGCAGACCTTCTGCGAGGAGTTCCTGTTTCGGGGCTATGTCACGCAGGGCGTGCTGCTGGCGACCAAGCGGCCGCTGGTCACCGCGCTGATCAGCGGCGCAATCTTCGCCTCGCTGCACATTCCAAACGGCTGGCCGCAGGCCGCCGGCGCCCTGGTGTTCGGGATTGTCACGGCGATGATCGCCATGCGCACCGGCGGCCTTGGCTTCGGTTGGGGTATGCACGTGGCCAACAACCTGTTCGGCGCGATACTGATCGTCTCTACCGACGACGTGCTGCGCGGCAGCCCCGGCGTCTTCACGGTCGCCGCCCCCGATCTGGCCTGGCTCGACGTGGCCGTGTCTGTGGTCGCTTTCGCCCTGGTCTGGGTGTTCGTGAACCGGCGGTGGCCGGCGGCCGCACAGCCGGCCCAGATCGCCTAGGTTAGTCCGCGTCCATCTTCAGGGCGGCGATGAAAGCCTCCTGCGGGATCTCCACCTTGCCGAACTGTCGCAAGCGCTTCTTGCCCTCCTTCTGCTTGTCCAGAAGCTTGCGTTTGCGGGTGGCGTCGCCACCGTAGCACTTGGCGGTCACGTCCTTGCGCAGGGCGCGGACCGTCTCGCGGGCGATGATCTTGCCGCCGATCGCCGCCTGGATCGGGATGGTGAAGAGGTGCGGCGGGATCAGCTCCTTCATCTTCTCGACCATGCCGCGGCCGCGCATCTCCGCCCGCTGGCGATGGACCAGCATCGAGAGGGCGTCCACAGGCTCGGCGTTGACCAGGATCGACATTTTCACCAGATCGCCGACCCGGTAGTCCTCGATCTGGTAGTCGAAGCTGGCGTAGCCCTTCGAGATACTTTTCAACCGGTCGTAGAAGTCGAACACCACCTCGTTGAGCGGCAGGTCGTAGACCACCATGGCCCGCTGGCCGACCCAGGAGAGCTCCTTCTGCTCGCCGCGGCGGTCCTGGCAGAGCTTGATCACCGCGCCGAGGTATTCGTCGGGGGTGAAGATCGTCGCCCGGATCCACGGCTCGGCGATCGAGGCGATGCGCACCGGATCGGGCATATCGGCCGGATTGTGCATCTCGATCGTCTCGCCGCTGGTCAGCGTGATGCGGTAGATGACGCTCGGAGCGGTGGCGATAAGGTCGAGGTTGAACTCGCGCGACAGACGCTCCTCGATGATCTCCAGATGCAGCAGCCCCAGGAAGCCGCATCGGAAGCCGAAGCCGAGCGCGGCGCTGGTCTCCATCTCGTAGGTGAAGCTGGCGTCGTTGAGCCGCAGCTTGCCGACCGCGGCGCGGAGATCCTCGAAGTCGGCCGCATCGACCGGGAACAGGCCGCAGAACACCACCGGCTGCACGGGCTTGAAGCCCGGCAGGGCGGCGGCCGTGGGGCGCCGCTCGTCGGTGATGGTTTCGCCCACAGCAGCGTCGGCGACATCCTTGATCTGGGCGGTGAGGAAGCCGATCTCGCCAGGTCCGAGAGAGGCGACGTCCGTGGGCTTGGGCTCGAAGACGCCGATCTTGTCGACGCGGTAGCTCGCCCCGGTCTGCATCATCCGGACGGTCGTTCCGGCGTGCAGGCGGCCGTCGATGACCCGCACCAGCACTACCACGCCGAGGTAAGGGTCGTACCAGGCGTCGACCAGCAGCGCTTTCAGCGGCGCGGATTCCTCGCCCTTGGGGGCCGGCAGGCGGGTGACGATGGCCTCGAGAACGTCGTGGATGCCAAGGCCGGTCTTGGCGGAGCATTCCACGGCGTCGGAAGCGTCGATGCCGATCACTTCCTCGATCTGGGCCCGCACGCGGTCCGGCTCGGCGGCTGGCAGGTCGACCTTGTTGAGCACCGGCACGATCTCGTGATCGTGCTCGAGGGCCTGGTACACGTTGGCCAAGGTCTGCGCCTCGACGCCCTGGCTCGCGTCGACCACCAGCAGGGAGCCTTCGCAGGCCGAGAGCGATCGGCTGACCTCGTAGGCGAAGTCGACGTGGCCGGGCGTGTCCATCAGGTTGAGCACGTAGTCGCGGCCATCGTCGGCCCGGTAGTTGAGCCGGACGGTCTGGGCCTTGATGGTGATGCCGCGCTCGCGTTCCAGCTCCATGGAATCGAGCACCTGCTCGCGCATCTCGCGCGCCGTCAGACCGCCGGTTTCCTGGATCAGGCGGTCGGAGAGCGTGGACTTGCCGTGGTCGATGTGAGCGACGATGGCGAAATTGCGGATCTGGGCGAGGGGCGTCGGCATAGGGCGCGCTCTGTATCAACCATTTCTGCGCCGCGCGAGGGAAAGGCCATTCAGCCGCCGTTAACCACGTTCAGGCTACAAAACCCTGCGCCCGCCCTGTGCGTTTGCAGGCCGCAATCAGGATCCCACCCCCATGGAACGCCGCACCCTTCTCGCCTCCGGCCTCGCTCTCCTGGCCGGACCGGCGCTGGCTCAGCAGCAGCAGCCCTACTCACAGCCGTATGAGCAGCAGCCGCCGACGCCCCAAGGGCCGCCGCCTCAGGGCCCGCAGCAGGCCCCCGCTCAGCCCTATTCGCACGACGAGATCGTTCATCGCGTCTCGGATTTCATGGGCGTGACCGCCGAATCGGCCGGGGCCGTCGTCGAGCGGACGTTCAAGGAAAACGGCCGGCCCACCGGCTACATCGCCGGCCAGGAAGGCTCGGCCGCCTTCATCTTCGGGCTGCGCTACGGCAAGGGCCTGCTCTACATGAAGGACCGGCCGACCCAGGCGGTGTACTGGCAAGGCCCTTCGGCCGGATTCGATTTCGGCGGCAACGCCAGCCGCGTCTTCGTGCTCTGCTACGACCTGGAATATCCCGACGCGATCTATCGCCGGTTCCCGGGCGTCGAAGGCTCCGCCTACCTCATTGGCGGCATGGGCGTGAACTATCAGCGGGCCGACGGCATCACGGTGGCGCCGATGCGGGCGGGCGTGGGTCTGAGGCTCGGCGCCAACGTCGGCTACCTGGCCTACAGCCGCCACCAGAACATCATTCCGCTGTGAGGTGAGCGCGGGCGCTATGCCCGCGCGCTCAATTGCCGCCGGAGGCGCTCGGGCTGTAGAGCACCGGGGCGGCCGGGGCGTGCGACGCCGCCTGCTTGGACATCATCACCGACCCGCCAGCCACGGCGATCGCCACCACCGCCGCCGCCAGGGCGCCGAACATCAGCCGGCGATCCCCGGCCTGACGCTTGGCAGCCGCGATCGCGCGCTTCTTTTCCGCCGCGGCTAGCGCCTCGGCGGCTTCCCTTGCCGCCGCGGTCGAATCCTCGAGGGTCTTGACCCGCCTGGAGACGGCGTCGCCCATCTTGAACATGCTCGCGCCGAGGTCCTTGGTTGCCTGGGCGGCGCCCGCCGCGCCGCTCTCTGCGGCCGCCAGCCGGCCGGACATCGCCTCGACCGAGGCTTGCAGGTCGCTGAGCGCCCGGGCCATGCCCTCGGGCGACATCTCTTCATGGTTGTGGAAGCGGTCGACGGACGACTCGGGACGGTTCATTTCGACCACCTGGCCCTTGTCTTCGTCGTCCCAGCTTGTGTTGGGTTCGATCCACTTGGGTCTCTGCGCCGCGGCCATGGGGACTCGGAGCTCCTGTTCAGCGGGTGGAAGTGCGGGATGAAGGCATGAGTGTCGAAACCACGCTCGTGGTGGCCGCTCTGGCGGCAATCGCCGCCGGCGTCTGCGGCTGGCTGGGTGCGCGACCGGCAATCCCTGGCCGACCGCCCAGGCTGGCCCCGTGGCGACTGCTGATGCTGATCGCGTTCGCCGTCATGGTGACCGCGCTCGGCCACCTCGTGGCGATCTGGAGAGGCTCGTAGGGCACGGGCGGCCTTTACGCTGAGCATGAATTCGAAGCGCATACTCCGCCCCAAACTTGAATCTAAGATTAAGCCGCCAGCGGAAACCGAGGTTAGTGCGGGGCCACCAGCTGACCGCGAATCTCGCCTGCCGGATGCGCCGCGGTGTGGACATTCACGTACCACATGCCGGCCTTGAGATCGCCGATCTGGGTGTCGCTGATCGCCGCCGAACCCTTGATCGGGCTGGCGAGCGGAGCGGCGAGCGGGATCGTGACCGGCGCCGCCTTTCCCGGCCCGGCAGGCCCGTGCAGGTGGGCCATGGTCGCCGGGCCCGTCAGGCCGGAATAGGTCACCGCCCAACTGACCGTGTGCTTGTCGGTGTCGAGGATGACCTTGGCCTCCCCGGCCCCCTTGCTGTCGTTGGGCGGCGTCTCCGAAGCGCCGTCGAGCTTGGTTGTAAACTTGATGACCTCGGCCAGGGCCGGCGCAGCCGCAAGCAGGCTGGAGGCGGCGACAAGACAGGCGAGCATGCGCATGAGGTATCCCCTTGTCCGTTCTTCGCACTCCCGATGTAGGCCCAGCGCGGCGGCGCGCCAAGTCACGCCGACTTGGGATCGGTCGTCGGCTCGATGGGATGATCGGGGAATCCGACATTGACCACCGGCGTGGAGTTGGCGAGGCCAATTCCCTTGGCTTTCAACTCCGGCACAATGCGGAACAGAAGCTCGCTCTTGACGCGGAAGGCGTAGCGCGGGGAGCCGACGTAGGCGTAGGCCGTAAACTCCAGCGCGCCGTCGCGCACGTCGGTCAGATAGACCGCCGCCGGCGGATCGGCGAGCACGTCGGCGTGGGCGGTGAGGCTCCCGAGTATCGTCTCTCGCACCTCCGCCGGGTCGGCGCTGTCGTCGACCCGCAGCACGATCCGCACCCGCCCGAGCGCTCCGCCGTAGGTGACGTTGCGCACGGTCTTGGACACCAGATCGGAGTTGGGGACGATGAGGCGCGAACGGTCGGCCATTTCGATTTCCGTGGCCCGGATGCTGATCGCCTTCACGTCGCCTTCGAGGTCGCCGATCGCCACCCAGTCGCCGACCTTGACCGGCCGCTCGGCCAGCAGGATCAGGCCGGAGACGAAGTTGCCAATGATCGACTGCAGTCCGAAGCCGATGCCGACCGAGAGGGCGCTGGCGAACAGGGCGATCTGGGTGAACGACAACCCGAGGTAGGCGAAGGCCAGGATGACGGCCAGTACGACGCCGGCGTAGGAGATGGCGGTGGCGAGCGAGCTGCGCACGCCGAGGTCCATCTCGGTCTTCGGCAGGTACTCGCTCTCCAGCCAGCCGCGGACGCCGCGGGTGATGACGAGGCCGGCCAGGAACAGACCGACGGCGCCCAGGATCGAGGCGGGCGACACCACCACCTGGCCGATCTTGAGCTGGAAGCGCAGCTGGCCGACGCGGGAAAACGCGTCACCGAGGTCGGCGCCGAACGGGGCCACGATGGCGGCGCAGGCCAGCGCCAGGAGCGCCAGGCGGCAAAGGCCAGAGGCCAGCACGGCCATCTGCTCGACCGCCGACTCTGAAAGGCCGGTGGCGGCCCGCACGGCTTGGCCGGGGGCCGCCTTGCGGGAGAACAGGGCTGGGAAGAGGTCGTCGACGAACTGGACGGTGAGCGAAAGAGCCGCCAGCACCGCCCCGATCCACACCGTCTCGCGCATCAGGAAC
>JBEKQJ010000045.1:0-15409 GCA_049519835.1 Caulobacteraceae bacterium
ACGACCTCATCAAGGAGAAGGAGGTCGAGTACGTCGACCTGCGCTTCACCGATATGCGCGGCCAGATGCAGCACGTCACCTTCGACCTGTCGCTGGTCGACGACGAGTTCCTCTCCGACGGGACGATGTTCGACGGCTCTTCGATCGCCGGCTGGAAGGCGATCAACGAGTCCGACATGAAGCTGCGCCCCGATCTGGAGTCGGCCCACATCGACCCGTTCTACCAGCAGACGACGCTGACGCTGTTCTGCGACGTGCTGAACCCCGACACCAACGAGCCCTACAACCGTGATCCGCGCAGCGCCGCCAAGAAGGCGCTTACCTACGTCCAGGCCTCGGGGGTCGGCGACACGGTGTTCTTCGGCCCCGAGGCCGAGTTCTTCATCTTCGACGATGTGAAGTGGAACACCGCCGCCCACGACACGCGCTATTCGTTCGACTCCGTCGAACTGCCGATCAACACCGGCCGCTCATACGACGAAGGCAACCTGGGCCATCGCCCCGTGGCCAAGGGCGGCTACTTCCCGGTCAACCCGGTCGATAGCGCTCAGGACCTGCGTGGCGAGATGCTGGCGGTGATGGGCGAGCTCGGCATGCACCCGGAGAAGCACCACCACGAAGTGGCGCCGGCCCAGCACGAACTGGGCCTCAAGTTCGCCGAGCTGGTGACCATGGCCGACCGTTTGCAGCTGTACAAATACGTGATCCACAACGTCGCCGCCGCCTATGGCAAGACGGCCACCTTCATGGCCAAGCCCTACTTCGGCGACAACGGCTCTGGCATGCACGTGCACCAGTCGATCTGGGCCAAGGGCAAGCCGCTCTTCGCCGGCGACAAGTACGCCGGCCTCTCGCAGACCTGCCTCTATTACATCGGCGGCATCATCAAGCACGCCAAGGCGATCAACGCCTTCGCCAACTCGACCACCAACTCCTACAAGCGCCTGGTGCCCGGCTACGAAGCGCCGGTGAAGCTGGCCTATTCGGCCCGCAACCGCTCGGCCTCGATCCGCATCCCCCACGTGGAGAGCCCCAAGGCCAAGCGCATCGAGGTCCGCTTCCCGGACCCGATGGGCAACCCCTATTACACGTTCGTCGCCCTGCTCATGGCCGGCCTCGACGGCATCGAGAACAAGATCGATCCCGGCCAGCCGATGGACAAGAACCTCTACGACCTGCCGCCGCGCGAGCAGAAGAAGGTGCCGGAAGTCTGCGGCTCGCTGCGCGAGGCGCTCGATGCGCTCGATAAGGACCGCGCCTTCCTCAAGAAGGGCGGCGTCATGGATGACGACTTCATCGACGCCTATATCGAACTGAAGATGGAGGAGGTCATGCGCCTCCAGCTCCATCCCCACCCGGTGGAATTCGATATGTACTTCAAGTGCTAACGGGAATGCGGGCGTCTTGCCCGCACTAACCGAGCCCCTGGGGTGCGGGCTGGAAGCCCGCGCTTCAGGTCAGCCTGAACTCCGCCACGCGAATCGACGATAATCGCGCGATGGCCAGATCCGCCCAAGCCGCTCAGGCGAACCTCTTCGACGACGCCCTGGCGCCGGCCCATCCGCTCTCGGGCTACTCGGCCAAGGATATCGAGGTCCTCGAAGGCCTCGAACCGGTGCGCAAGCGGCCGGGCATGTACATCGGCGGCGTCGATGAGCGGGCGCTGCACCATCTCTTCGCCGAGGTGCTCGACAACGCCATGGACGAGGCCGTGGCCGGCCATGCCAAGGTGATCGAGGTCGGCCTCGACGCCGAAGGTGGTCTCGCGGTGCGCGACGACGGCCGTGGCATGCCCGTCGACCCGCATCCCAAGTTCCCAGGCAAGTCGGCGCTGGAAGTGATCATGACTGTCCTGCACTCGGGCGGGAAGTTCTCCGGCAAGGCCTACGAGACTTCAGGCGGTCTGCACGGCGTCGGCGTCTCTGTCGTCAACGCCCTCTCAGAGCGGGTCGACATCACCGTCTGGAAGGACGGCTTCGAGTGGCGCCACGCCTTTGCGCGCGGCAAGCCGATCGGCGGCCTGCAGCAGGTGGGGCCGAGCCGCCGCCATGGCACCCAGGTGAGTTTCCGGCCGGATCCGGAGATATTCGGCGAGAGCGTCGCCTTCCGGCCGGCCCGGCTCTACCGCATGGCGCGCTCGAAGGCCTATCTCTTCCGCGGTGTCGAGATCCGCTGGCGGTGCGCGGCCGAACGCATCACAGACGGCACGCCGGCCGAGGCGACCTTCCGCTTCCCCGGGGGCCTCGCCGACTTCCTGGCTGAGAGCACCGAGGGCAAGGAGCTGGTGACGCCCGCGCCCTTCGCCGGCCGCATCGAGCGCCAAGGCGAAGCTGGGGCCGTCGAGTGGGCGGTGACCTGGACCCCGGCCGGCTTCGGCGAAGCCGACGGCTTCGTCCGCTCCTACTGCAACACCGTGCCGACGCCCGAGGGGGGCACGCACGAGGCGGGCCTGCGCGCCGTGCTGACCCGCGGCCTCAAGGCCTATGCCGAGCTGACCGGCGACAAGCGCGGTCCGCTGATCACAGGCGACGACGTGGTCGCCCAAGCCGGGGCGCTGATCAGCGTCTTCGTCCGCAACCCCGAGTTCCAGGGCCAAACCAAGGAGCGCCTGTCCTCCGCCGACGCCCAAAGGCTGGTCGAGACCGCCCTGCGCGATCCGTTCGACCACTGGCTCACCGCCCAGCCCAAGACCGCCAGCGCCCTCTTCGCTTTCGTGGCCGAGCGCGCCGAGGAGCGGCTCAAGCGGCGCAAGGAGAAGGAGGTCGCCCGCGCCTCGGCGACCCGCAAGCTGCGCCTACCCGGCAAGCTCGCCGACTGCTCCTGCGGCAGCGCGGCGGGCGCGGAGCTGTTCCTGGTCGAAGGCGATTCCGCCGGCGGCTCGGCCAAGCAGGCCCGCGACCGGCGCACCCAAGCGATCCTCCCCCTGCGCGGCAAGATCCTCAACGTCGCCTCGGCCTCAGGCGACAAGATGGTCGGCAACAAGGAGCTCGCCGACCTGATGCTGGCGCTCGGCGTCCAGGCCAACGGCAAATATCGCGACGAGGACCTGCGCTACGATCGCGTGGTGATCATGACCGACGCCGATGTCGATGGCGCCCACATCGCCTCGCTGTTGATCACCTTCTTCTACCGCACCACGCCAGAGCTGGTCCGGGCCGGGAAGCTCTACCTCGCCCTGCCGCCGCTCTATCGCCTGACCCACGGCGGCAAGACCACCTACGCCCGTGACGACGCTCACAAGGACGAGCTGCTGGCGACGACGTTCAAGGGCAAGAAGCCGGAGATCGGCCGCTTCAAGGGCCTTGGCGAAATGATGCCAGCCCAGCTCAAGGAAACCACCATGGATCCGAAGACCCGCACCCTGGCGCGAGTCGCCCTGCCGAGGTCGGAGGAGCCGGTGGAGGCGCTGGTCGAAACGCTGATGGGCCGCAAGCCCGAGCTGCGCTACCGCTTCATCCAGGAAAACGCCGAGTTCGCCGCCGCGGACGTTGATCTGTAAAGCGAAGCTCGCGCCGCCTGCGACAACGCCGACCCTTGTCCAGCATTGACTTGAAACCGATCGCCCCTATGTTCCGGCCGCCCGGGCCGCTTCGTCGAGCGCGCAAGGTCGCGCGCAAAGAATCGCCGCCCGGTGTTTTCGAGACATGACAGAATTTTCCCAACTGGGGCTGAGCGCCCCGACCCTACAGGCGGTGGCCGACACCGGGTACACCGTCGCCACGCCGATCCAGGCTGAAGCCATTCCGGTGGCGCTGGCCGGCCGCGACGTCCTTGGCATCGCCCAGACGGGCACCGGCAAGACCGCCGCCTTCACTCTGCCGATGATCGACCGTCTGGTCGCCGGCCGCTCCAAGGCCCGCATGCCCCGCTCGCTGGTCATCGCGCCGACGCGCGAGCTGGCCGACCAGGTGGCCCTCTCGTTCGAAAAGTACTCCAAGGGCCAGAAGCTCACCTGGGCGCTGCTGATCGGCGGCGTCTCGTTCGGTGACCAGGAGACGAAGCTCGACCGCGGCGTCGATGTTCTGATCGCCACGCCAGGCCGTCTGCTCGACCACTTCGAGCGCGGCAAGCTGCTGCTCAACGGCGTGCAGATCATGGTGGTCGACGAAGCCGACCGCATGCTCGACATGGGTTTCATCCCGGACATCGAGCGGATCTTCAAGCTGACCCCGCCGAAGAAGCAGACCCTGTTCTTCTCGGCCACCATGCCGCCGGAAATCACCCGGCTCACCAAGCAGTTCCTGAATGATCCGGTCCGCATCGAAGTGGCCAAGCCCGCCACCACCGCCGAGACCATCTCCCAGCACATCGTGCGCATCCCGGCCGCAGATCCCGCCGTCAAGCGCCTGGCCCTGCGGGCAGTCATCACCGCCGAGGAAATCAAGAACGCCATCGTCTTCTGCAACCGCAAGTCGGATGTCGACATCGTCGCCAAGTCGCTGAAGAAGCACGGCCTCGACGCCGCGCCGATCCACGGCGACCTCGACCAGCAGACTCGGATGCGGACCCTCGACGCCTTCCGCAAAGGCGAACTCAGGCTTCTCGTCGCCTCCGACGTCGCCGCCCGCGGGCTCGACATCCCGGACGTCAGCCACGTGCTCAACTATGACGTGCCGCACCACGCCGACGACTACGTCCACCGGATCGGCCGCACCGGCCGGGCCGGCAAGTCGGGACGCTCGGTGATGATCGTCTCGCCGGCTGACGGCCGGTCGCTCGACAAGGTGCTCAAGCTGATCGGCAAGACGCCTGAGGAGCTGAAGCTCGACGTCGACTGGGCGGAGGCCAAGGCCCGCGCCGACGCCCGGCCGCGGCGGCCCGAGCGCGAGCGCCGTGGCCGTTCGGAGCGGTCCTACGGCCGGCCCGCCAGCGAAACCTCGGTGGCGGCCATGGAGCCGTTGCAGACGAAGCCCGCGGCCGAGGTCAAGGAAGACGCCCCCGCCCCGCGCCAAGAGCGCAAGCCGGACGCGAGGCCGCGGTCGGAGAGCCGCCCGCACCAGGAGTCCCGGCCGCGGCGCGACGAGAAGCCACGCTCAGAGCCGAAGCCGGCGTCCGCCTCCGACGACCTCGGCCCCAACGTCAAGGGCTTCGGCGGCGACGTCCCGGCCTTCCTGGCCCGCGCCATTCGCGTCGGCGCCGAGGACTGAGCGTCCGTCAATTCTGATCTATTCACCCCGTTTGTAGGGGTGTCTTGAGCCCCACCCGGATCGCGCCGTCAACGCACGATCGCGCCGGCGAGATATTTGCGGATACCCTCGCCGTAGGGCGGCCGCAGGGCTTTCAGCGGGCCCATCTCGTTCTTGATCTGGCTGTAGACCGCCTTGCGGTGGCTGAACTCGCGGAAACCGTCCTGGCCGTGATAGGCGCCCATGCCAGACGGCCCGACGCCGCCGAACGGCAGATCCTCCTGGGCGACGTGGAAGATGACGTCGTTGACCGTGACCCCGCCGGAGGTGGTCGTGGCCAGCACCTGTTCGCGCTCGGCCGCATCATCGCCGAACCAGTAGAGGCCGAGCGGCCGGGCATGGGCGTTGACGTAGGCCACCGCCTCGTCGACCGTGCGATAGCTCTTGACCGGCAGCACCGGACCGAAAATCTCCTCCTGCATCACCTTGAGGTCGTCGGCCGGCTCGAGGATCAGGGTCGGTGGGATGCGGTGGTGCTCCTGCTGTGAGAAGTCCTCGCCGTCCGGCTTGATCTCGATCACCTCGGCGCCGCGTTCGCGCGCCTCGGTGATGTAGCCGGTGATGCGATCGAAGTGTCGTTGGTTGATCACCGAGGTGTAGTCGGGGTTGTCCTTGACGGTTGGGAACATCGCCCCAACGGCAGCCCTGGCTTCGTCGACGAACTCGCCCATCCGTTCAGCCGGCGCCAACACGTAGTCGGGCGCCAGGCAGATCTGGCCGGCGTTCAGGGTCTTGCCGTTCATGATCCGCGCCGCGGCGGTCTTCATGTCGGCTGTGCGCGAGAGGATCACCGGGCTCTTGCCGCCGAGCTCCAGGGTCAGCGGCGTCAGGTTCTCAGCCGCCGCGCGCATCACGTGAGCGGCGATCGAGGTGGCGCCGGTGAACACCAGGTGGTCGAACGGCAGGGCGGCGAAGGCCTGGCCGACGTCCGGGCCGCCGGTGATGACCGCAATTTCCTCCGGCGGGAATGCCTTGGCAAACATCCGCGCCATCAATTCGGACGTCGCCGGCGTATATTCGCTCGGCTTGATCATCGCCCGATTGCCGGCCGCCAGGACGCCGGCCAGCGGCGTGAAGGTGAGGTTGACGGGGAAGTTCCAGGGACTGATCACCCCCACCACGCCCTTGGGCTGGAAGCGGATCTCGGCCTTGGCGCCGAACAGGTTGAGGATCGCCGGCTCGGTCCTGCGCCGCTCCGGCTTCATCCAGCCGCGCAGGTTCTTCTTGGCGTACTTGAGCGTGCCGATCGACGAGGCGACGTCGGTGAATGCGGTGGCCTCCTTCGAGCGTGCCCCGAAGTCGGCGTTGAGCGCCGCCTCGATCTCGTCGCGAAAATCGACCAGCAGGCCGATGCAGCGATCGATACGCTCGGCGCGCTGTTCGGCGCTCGGCGCGCCGTCGCGCAGCTGAGCGGCCTTCTGGGCCTCGAGAACGGCCTTCATGTCCTGGGTCATCTTGTCCTCCTGACGCAGCGATGCGCCCCTGCCGTTGCGGCGGTCAAGGCGCCGGCGCCTACGTTGAAATCAATAGCGGTCGCGGTTATCCGGCGCGCATGGTCATGATCATCTACGGTGACAGTATTTCGGGCAATTGCCTGAAGGTGAAATGGACGGCCGCGCGCCTCGCCATCCCATTCGAGTGGCGCGAGACCAGCGTGCTCACCGGCGACACGCGCACGCCGGCCTTCCTGGCCCTCAACCCGGCCGGGCAGGTCCCGTTGGCGGTGTTCGACGACGGACGCACGCTGGCGCAGTCCAACGCCATCATCCTGCATCTGGCCGAGGGTTCGCCGCTCATCCCGGCAGACGCCTTTGCGCGCGCCAAGATGCTAGAGTGGATGTTCTGGGAGCAGTACAGCCACGAGCCCTACGTCGCCGTCGCCCGCTTCCAGATGGCCTATCTCGGCAAGCGCCGTGACGAGCTCGACCCGAAGCTGATCGAACGCGGCGAGGGGGCGCTGGCGCGCCTCGAAGCGGCCCTCGGCGGGTCACGATTCCTGGTCGGCGATGAACTCACGCTCGCCGACATCGCCCTCGTCGCCTACACCCGCGTCGCGCACGAGGGTGGGTTCGACCTGGCGGACTTTCCGGCCGTGAAAGCCTGGGTGGCGCGGCTCGAGGCAGAGTTGCCGATCAGGACGTGAGAGTCGGCGAGACGCCGGCCCTAAGCCTCCAGATTGGCCGGTACGATCGTAACGCTCTCGCCGCAGCCGCAGGCGTCGGTCTCGTTGGGATTGTGGAAGACGAACTTGGCGGCCAGGCGCGTCGTCTCGTAGTCGATCTGAGAGCCGACCAGGAACAGCACCGCCTTGGGTTCAATGAGGATGCGGACGCCCTTGTCCTCAACCACCTCGTCGAGGGGATCGGCGGCGTGGGCGTACTCCAGGACATATTCCTGCCCAGCGCAGCCGCCGTTCTTCACGCCGACCCGCAAGCCGACATAGGGCGTCTCGGCCCGGTCCATGATCTCGCGCACGCGGGCGGCTGCCGCCTCGGTGAGGGTGACGACCTTGGGTCGCTCGCGGCGGGTGCGAAGGACGGTTTCCATCAGAACATGTTCAATTCGAGCTTGGCCTCGTCCGACATCAGGGACGGATCCCACGGCGGATCGAAGACCAGGTTGACGGTGACTCCGGTGACTTCGGGGATGCTCTCGACGGCGTCCTGCACCCAGCCGGGCATGTCGCCGGCCACCGGACAGCCCGGCGCCGTGAGGGTCATGTCTATGACCACGGCCTTCTCGTCGGAGACGTCGACCCGGTAGATGAGGCCAAGTTCGTAGATGTCGACCGGAATCTCCGGATCGAAGACAGTCTTCAGCTTCTCGACCAGCTTGTCGGTAAGCGCGTCGAGCTCAGCCTGCGGCAGGGCGCTGGCGCCAACATGTGCATCTGGGTTGTGAGTGGCGTCATCCATCAGGCGAACAGGGTCCGGGTCTTGTGGAGCGCCTCGACCAGCGAGTCGGCCTCCTCGAGGGTGTTATATAGGGCGAACGAGGCGCGCGCGCTGGCGGTGACACCGAAGCGGCGCATCAGCGGCTCGGCGCAGTGGGTGCCGGCCCGCACGGCGATGCCGTATCGGTCGAGCACCTGGGCGACGTCATGGGCGTGGGCGCCCTCCATATTGAAGGCAAAGATCGCCCCCTTGCCGGGCGCCGAACCCATTTCGGTCAGCCAGTTGGCGCCGGCCAGCCCAGCCTTCACGCGCGCGTAGAGCGCGTGTTCGTGGGCGGCGATGGCGGCGCGATCCTGGCCGTCCAGCCAGGCGATCGCAGCGCCGAGACCGATGGCCTCGAGGATCGGCGGCGTGCCGGCCTCGAATCGGTGTGGCGGCTCGGCCCAGGTGATCCGGTCCTGCGAGACATGATCGATCATCTCGCCGCCGCCCTGGTAAGGCGGCAGGGCGGCCAGGCGCTCGGCCTTGCCATAGAGCGCGCCGATGCCGGTCGGGCCATAGAGCTTGTGGCCGGAAAAGACGTAGAAATCGGTGTCGATGGCGGTCACATCGACGCCCTGGTGGACGACCGCCTGACAGCCGTCGATGAGCGTCAGAGCCCCGGCGGCATGGGCGGCGGCGACGATCTCGCGCACCGGGTTCACCGTCCCCAGCACGTTGGACATGTGGCTCACGGCGACCATCCGCGTGCGGGGTCCAATCAGGGCGTAGAGCCCCTCAAGGTCCAGCCGGCCGTCGTCCAGCACCGGAGCGAAGCGCAGGGCCACGCCCTGCTGCAGGCGCAGGAAATGCCAGGGAACGATGTTGGCGTGGTGCTCCATTTCGGTGACGACGATCTCATCGCCCTCGCCCCAGTCGCGGCCGGCCGTGGCGGCGATGAGATTGATCGCCTCTGTGGCCCCCTTGGTGAAGACGATCTCGCTGGCCGAGCGGGCGTTCAGCAGCCGGCGCACCGCTTCGCGGGCGGCCTCGTAGGCGTCGGTGGTCTCGTTGGCGAGGGTGTGCAGACCGCGGTGGACGTTGGCGTAACCGCCCTCCATGGCCGCGACCATCGCCTCGATGACGGCGCGAGGTTTCTGAGCCGAGGCGGCGCTGTCGAGGTAGACGAGCGGGTGGCCGTTGACCTCGCGGGCGAGGATCGGGAACTGGGCGCGGATGGCGGCGACGTCGAAGCTCATGCCAGTCTCTCGGCCACAAAGGCGGCGACGGCGTCGCGGGCCTCTTCGTTCCCGATGCGATCGATGACTTCGCCGAGGAAGGCTTCGGTCAGCATGGCGCGGGCCTCGGGCTCTGGGATGCCGCGCTGGCGGGCGTAGAACAGCGCCTCCTCGTCGAGCGCGCCGATCGTATTGCCGTGCGAGCAGACGACGTCGTCCGCCCAGATCTCCAGCTCCGGCTTGGCGTCGACCTCCGCGCGGTCGCCGAGCACCAGGGCGTGGTGGCCCATCTTCGCATCGGTCACATCGGCGCCGGGTTTCACCTCGATGCGGCCCTGGAAGACGCCGCGGCCCTGGTCGGTGGCGACGCCCTTGGTCAGCTGGTTGGTGACGCCGCCGGGACCTTCATGAATTACCACGGTGGTCAGATCGGCGTGGCGGCGTCCCGAGACAAGATAGAGCCCGTCGAGCCGGGCCTCCGCGCCGCCGCCGGCGTGGCGCAGACGGGTCTCGATGCGTTGTCGCTTCGCCCCGCCGGTGACAACCGTCTGAGCGAACCGGGCGCCGGCGGCGAGCGCGACAGTGGCGATGACCACCTGCACCGCGTCCTCGGCCGCTTCGACAAGGACGATGCGCTCCAGCCGCGCGCCGGGTTCCAGCGTGATCGCGAGATCGATCTCCGAGATTCCGCCCCCCCGATGGGTCTCGATCAGGACGGCTTCGCCGCCGATCCGAATGCGGCGGCGGACAACCTCGGCCCCTTCGCCGGTGACGAAATCCAAGCGAACAAGGCGCGTCTCACCGGCCGCGACCTCGATCGCCTCAGCATCGGTTTCCGCCACACGGGCGGGAAGGACCCGCAACAGACCGCGCAGGTCGGTCCAGCGCCAGTCTTCGTCGCGTCGCGACGGCAGCTCGGCGAGATCGCCGGTCTCGATGGCGCGGGCCAGGCTCATGCGGCGCTCGCGTAGCGGTCGTAGCCCGAGGCTTCGAGCTCGAGGGCCAGCTCCGGGCCGCCGCTGGCGACGATCCGGCCGCCGGCCAGGACGTGCACGCGGTCGGGGCGGATGTAGTCCAGCAGGCGCTGGTAGTGGGTGATGACCAGCATCGCACGATCCGGCGCGCGCAGGGCGTTCACCCCTTCGGAGACGATGCGCAGGGCGTCGATGTCAAGGCCGGAATCGGTCTCGTCGAGAATGGCGAGGCACGGGGAAAGCATCATCATTTGAAGTATTTCCATCCGCTTCTTCTCACCGCCGGAAAAATCGACGTTGAGGCCGCGGCGGAGCATCTCGAAATCCATCTTCAGCTCGGCGGCGCGGGCTCGGATGGACTTGAGGAACTCCGGCGCGGTGACTTCCGGCTCGCCGCGCGCCTTGCGCTGGGCGTTCATGGCTGTGCGCAGGAAGGTCAGGGCCGGCACGCCGGGGATGGCCGCCGGGTACTGGAACGACAAGAAGACTCCGAGCGCAGCGCGGGCGTCAGGCGTCAGGCCGACAAGATCGAGGCCGTCCAGCGTCGCCGAACCCTCGGTCACCTCGTAGCCCGGCCGGCCGGCCAGGGCGTAGGCGAGCGTCGATTTGCCGGCCCCATTGGGACCCATGACCGCGTGGATCTCGCCGGCGGGGACCGCCAGCGAGAGGCCCTTGAGGATCTCAGCCTCGCCCACCTGGACATGAAGGTTATCGATCTTAAGCATTGTCTTCTAATGGCTTTCGTGCGGCGCGGTTGGACGCAGAAATTCCAGCCGATTGCCGAAGGGATCGTAGATGTAGACGCGGTCGAAGCCCTCCAGGGGCTCGTCGGCAGCGGTTTCAAAACCGGCGGCGCGGGCCCGGCCGGTGAGGCCGGCGACGTCGTCGACACGGAAAGCGATGTGAGCCTTGCGGGCTGGCCGGAACGGATCCTCGACGCCGCAGTGGACCTTCACCGCCGCGCTCTCGAACCAGCAGCCGCCTCGCGAAGCGAGGTTCGCCGGCTTCGGATGCTCGGGCAGGCCCAGGAAGGCGCCGTAGAACCGGCGCGCCTCCCCTTCCCCGCCCGGCGGAATCGCCACCTGCACGTGGTCGATGGCTTCGAGCGTCATCCCACACTCCCTTCGAGGGAGATGGCGACGAGCTTCTGGGCCTCGACGGCGAACTCCATCGGCAGCTCCTGCAGCACCTCCTTGACGAAGCCGTTGACGAGAAGCTGCACCGCCTCCTCCTGGGTGAGGCCGCGCTGCATGGCGTAGAACAGCTGGTCTTCCGAGAGGCGCGAGGTGGTCGCCTCGTGCTCGAACTTGGCCGAGGCGTTGCGCGCCTCGATGTAAGGCGTGGTGTGGGCGCCGCAGTGCTTGCCGATCAGCAGGGAGTCGCACTGGGTGAAGTTGCGCGCGCCCGTCGCTTTGGGGTGGGCCGAGACCAGGCCGCGGTAGGTGTTGGTGGAGTGGCCGGCGGAGATGCCCTTGGAGATGATCCGCGAGCGCGTATCACGGCCGAGGTGGATCATCTTGGTGCCGGTATCGGCCTGCTGGTGGTTGTTGGTGATGGCGATGGAATAGAATTCGCCGCTGGAGCCGTCGCCGCGCAGCACGCAGGAGGGATACTTCCAGGTGATCGCCGAGCCGGTCTCGACCTGGGTCCAGCTGACCTTCGAGCGCGCGCCGCGGCAGTCGGCCCGCTTGGTGACGAAGTTGTAGATGCCGCCCTTGCCGTCCTTGTCGCCCGGGTACCAGTTCTGGACGGTGGAATACTTGATCTCGGCGTCGTCGAGGGCGACCAGCTCGACCACCGCGGCGTGCAGCTGGTTCTCGTCGCGCATCGGCGCCGTGCAGCCTTCGAGGTAGGAAACGTAAGCCCCCTTGTCGGCGACGATCAGGGTGCGCTCGAACTGCCCGGCCTCGGCGGCGTTGATGCGGAAATAGGTCGAGAGCTCCATCGGACAACGCACGCCCGGCGGCACGTAGACGAAGCTGCCGTCGGAGAAGACGGCGCTGTTGAGGCAGGCGAAGAAGTTGTCAGACACCGGCACCACCGAGCCCAGGTAGCGGCGCACGAGTTCGCCGTGGTCGCGGATCGCCTCGCTCATCGAGCAGAAGATTACCCCGGCTTCGCCCAGCTCCTTCTTGAAGGTGGTGATCACCGAGACGCTATCGAATACAGCGTCGACAGCGTAGCGCGGCGCGCCGACCACCCCGGCCAGAACTTCCTGTTCCTTCAACGGGATGCCGAGCTTGGCGTAGGTGGCCAGGAGCTCCGGATCGACCTCGTCGAGACTGGCCGGCCCGATCTTCTCCTTGGGCGCGGCGTAGTAGTACGAGTCCTGATAGTCGATCTTGGCGTGGCTCACCCGGGCCCAGTTGGGCTCCTCAAGGGCCTGCCAGCGTTCGAAGGCCTCGAGGCGCCAGGCCAGCATCCATTCCGGCTCGCGCTTCTGAGCCGATATGTAGCGAACAGTGTCCGCCGACAGCCCCTTGGGCGCGAATTCCTGTTCGATGTCGGTGATGAAGCCGTGCTCGTAAGTCTCGAGCTCGGCGACCTTGGCGAGGGTGCGGCTGTCGGCGGCCATCAGGCGACTTCCTTTCGGCTGCGGCGCGCGAGCGCTTCTTCCCAGATCTCGCCACAGCGGGCCCAGTCGGCTTCGGTCGAGGCCCAGCCGCCACTGACGCGGATGGAGGCGGTGGCGAGATCCGGCCGGCCCATGGCCTCGACGACGCGGCTTGCCTTGACCTTGCCCGAAGAACAGGCGGCCCCGGCGCTGACGCACACGCCGGCGAGGTCGAGGGCCATGACCTGGATCTCGGACGAGAACCCCGGTGTGGCGACGCAGAGGGTCTGGGAAAGCCGCGGCGCGCCGGCCCCGAGGGCAGTCGCGCCGGCCAGCGTCATGCGCGCCGCCAAGGCGTCGCGCCAGAGGGCGTGGGCAGGCACACCGGGCAAGTCGCGCCGCGCAGCCTCAGCGGCCGCGCCGAATCCGGCGATGCCGGAGAGATTCTCGGTGCCGGCGCGGCGTCCGCGCTCCTGACCGCCGCCGTGCAGACGACGCGTGATCGTCGCCCGCTCGCCGGCAATCAGCGCGCCGGCGCCTTGCGGGCCACCGAGCTTATGGGCCGAGAGCGAGAGGCTGTCGGCGCCGAGCCCGGTGAAATCGAGGGGCATCTTGCCGGCCGCCTGGACGGCGTCGACGTGCAGCCAGCCGCCGAACTCGCAGACAAGCGCCGCGGCTTCGGCCACCGGCTGGATGACGCCGGTCTCGTTGTTGGCCGCCATCAGGCAGACGAGCGCGCGGCCGCCCCGGCCCAGAGCGTCCGCCAGCCAGCCGAGATTGGCCACGCCATTCTCATCCACCGGCCAAACCTCGACGAGGGGAGCGAGCGCGTGGACGCAGGCCCAGACGCTGTCGTGCTCGGTGGCGCCGACGATCAGCCGGTCAAATCCGGCCGCCAGAGCGCTTTCGATGGCCAGCGAATTGGCCTCCACCCCGCCGCTGACGAAGGTCACGGCCTGAGGGCCGGCGGCGACAAGGGCCGCAACTTGAGCCCGCGCCCGCTCCAGCGCCGCCCGCGCGGCGCGCCCGGCCGCGTGGGTGGAGGAGGGATTGGCGCCGATCTCCAGCGCCGCCAGGACCGCCTCGCGCGCCTCCGGCCGGATCGGGGCCGTGGCGTTGTAGTCGAGGTAGACGTTCACGCCGCCCGCTCCCGTTGCAGGTCGCCCCGCACCACGTCGGCCAAGGTCACCGCCGCCAGATAAGCCTCCAGCTGCTTGCCGGTTTCGGCCCAGAGATCATGGGTGAGGCAGCGCGCGCCGCCCTTCATGCAGCCGGGCCCTCGGCCTGCGCAGCGTGTCGCCTTGAGCGGCTCGTCGACGGCGGCGACGACTTCGGCGACGCTGAGGGCCTCGGCCGCCTTGGCGAGGCGATAGCCGCCGCCGGGACCGCGCACCGAGCGCACCAGTCCTCGGCGCCTCAGACGCGAAAACAACTGCTCCAGATACGCCTTTGAAATCTGTTGAGTTTCCGCGATTGCAGCGAGCGGAGTCGCTCGATCAACCGGTCGGCTGGCCAGGTCGGTCATGGCCATGACCGCGTATCGTCCTTTGGTGCTCAGCTGCATGTGGCGTCCGGGGTGCGGTTTTTCTCGCTTTTCGGCAGGGCTTTTTGCTACAAGCCGCCGCCGCGAGAAGCATGCTGCGCATCTAGTAAGACCAAGCGCACTAGTCAACTATTCGCCGGTGACGACGAAAGATGAGGACTCCCTTTGCCTGAACTGATCCTGCCCGGCAGCGCCGGCCGCATCGAGGCGCGCTACTCGCCGCGCAAGGAAGAAACCGCCCCCATCGCCCTCATCCTCGCCCCTCACCCGCGCGCCGGCGGGCATATGAACCATCCGGTGGCGGTGCAGCTCTTCCACCTGTTCATGAAGCGCGGCTTCAACGTCATGCGATTCAATTTTCGGGGCGTCGGCCGCAGCCAGGGCGAATTCGATCAGGGCATCGGCGAACTGGCCGATGCCGCCACGGCGCTGGATTGGCTGCAATCGACCAACCCGGCTGCGTCGCAGTGCTGGGTGGCTGGTTTCGATTTTGGAGCCTGGGTGGGGATGCAACTACTGATGCGTCGGCCGGAGACCGACGGCTTCATCTCCGTCTCGCCGCCCACCAACATGTACGATTTCAGCTTCCTGGCCCCCTGCCCAGCCTCCGGCCTGATCCTGCACGGCTCGGCCGACACGGTGGTGCCCTACGTCGAAGTAGAAAAGGTGGTGACCAAGCTGCGCACCCAGAAGGGCATCGTCATCGACTATGAGCTGGTCGAGGACGGCGGACACTTCTGGACCGAGAACCTGGTCGAGGTCGAGCAGCGGGTCGGCGGCTATCTCGACAAGCGCCTGGAGGCCGAGCCGGCTTGACGGCTGGCGCGAGCGCCCGCTAGCAAGGCCGCCATGTCGACCCCCGCCCAAATCGCGCGCCGCTACTACCGCTCGCCCCGCTAGCGAGCGGCCGGCCTGACACGCCCCGCCGCCTCAACGGTCGGCGGCCTCATCCAGGGAGACGGTCTCCGACCCGCAGTTTCAAGGAGCCGTCCGATGACCCCCGACTTCAAGCCACGATCCGATCTGGTCCGCACCCTCGTC
>JBEKQJ010000046.1:0-18922 GCA_049519835.1 Caulobacteraceae bacterium
CGAAGGCCACGATCATGCCAAGGATAGTGTAGCCGATGCGCCCATACTCATCCTGGCGGAACAGCAAGGCCCGCGCCGGCGGATAGTTGCCGGTCACCCAGGCCAGAGCCGCGGAGAGCACGAGGCCCAAGGCGACCTTGTTGTAGACCCCGAGCATGAAGCTGCGCAGGCCGGCGTCGATGGCCATATCCGGCGCGATGGCGCTCGACGGCCGGGCGAGCCCGCGATCATAGTCGCTCATGTGGTTCCAAGACCCTTGTTCGCGCGTCCCGAAACGGACGCCTAGGCGTGAATATCGTCCTGCGCGGGGCGGCGCGCAAGGATGGCGCGCATTACGCCGGCGTCACCCGCGGAAAGGCGTGGCATGATCCGTCTGTTTGCGGCGGTGACGATCCCCGACGATGTGGCCGCGGGCCTGGCGCCGCGCCAGAAGGGGATCCTCGGGGCCCGCTGGCGCCCGGCTGAGGCTCTGCACATCACGCTGCGGTTCTTCGGCTCCGTTGCGGAAGACAAAGCCGACGATCTCGATGTGGAGTTGGCGGCCGCGGGCGGGGCGCCGTTCGAGCTCAGCCTGGAAGGCGCCGGGGCGTTCGGCGCGGGCGCCAATCTCAACGCCGTATGGGCTGGCGTGGCCAGAAGCCGGCCGTTGGAGCGTCTTGCCGCCCGCTGCGAGCGCGCCGCCCGCCGGGCTGGGCTGGCCAAAGAGACCCGCGCCTACCGGCCTCACGTTACCTTGGCCTATTTGCGCGGCGCGGAGCCGGCCGCCGTCGGGGCCTGGGTGCAGAGCCACAACCTGTTGAAATCGCCAGCCTTCCCGGTGCGGCGCTTCGGTCTCTATTCGAGTTGGCCGGGCGACGGCGGCTCTGTCTACCGCCTGGAGCGCGCCTATTCGCTGCTCTGAGACGTGGCGTGATCTTTGAGGACGCCGAGCGGGGCGATGGCCAGCATCTCCTCGTGGGTCGCCTCGAGCACGAGGCGCGGCGCGGCCCCGGCGTCCAGGGCTTCCTTCCACCTGGGCGCACAAAGGCACCAGCGATCGCCGGGATTGAGTCCCTGGAAGTCGTATTCCGGCCGGGGCGTCGACAGGTCGTTGCCGACGCTCATCGAGAAGCGAAGGAACTCGGCGGTCATCACCGCACAGACGGTGTGCTGTCCGATGTCCTCGGGCCCGGTTTCGCAGCAGCCGTTGCGGTAGAAGCCGGTCAGCGGCGAGAGGGAGCAGGGCTGCAACTCGCCGCCCAGCACGTTGCGCGCGCCAGCCTCGTAGCGGATGGTCATGGCGCCCTTATGCCATGAAGGCCCCGCCATGTCGCTCGTCCATCGCCCGCGCCGCAGCGCGCTCTACATGCCCGCTTCCAATCCCCGCGCGGTAGAGAAGGCCCGCAGCCTGGCCTGCGACGTGGTGATCCTGGACCTGGAAGACTCCGTGCTTGCCGATCTGAAGCCGGCGGCGCGCGAGGCTGCCGTCGCGGCGTTGCGGGAAGGCGGTTTCGGCCGGCGCGAGGTCGTAGTACGCGTCAATGCGCTGGCGACGCCCTGGGGCGCGGGCGATCTCACCGCCGCGGCCGAGGCCGGTCCGGACGCGGTGCTGGTTCCCAAGGTGAGTTCGGCGGCGGACGTCGAGGCGGCCAATGCGGCGCTGGCCGGCGCGCCTGAGCGGACCCGCCTGTGGGTGATGATCGAGACCTGCGCCGCCGTCTTCGCCCTGGCCGAGATCGCCGCCGCCGCGAAACGCACGCGCCTTTCCGCCTTCGTCATGGGGATCAACGACCTCGCCAAGGAGATGGGCGCGCGAATGCCGCCGGAGCGGACACCGTTTCACGCCGCGTTGTCGCTGGCGGTGACGGCAGCTCGCGGCGCTGGACTCGCCGTGCTCGACGGCGTGCACAACGAGATCGAAGACCTCGCCGCCCTGGAGGCGGTCTGCCGCCAGGGCCGCGATTTCGGTTTCGACGGCAAGACCCTGATCCACCCCAGCCACCTCGAGATCTGCAACCGCGCATTCACGCCCGCTCCGGCCGACGTCGCCTGGAGTCGGGCGGTGATCGCCGCCTTCGACGCGCCTGAAAACGCCGGCAAGGGCGCGCTGCGCGTGGACGGGCGCCTCGCCGAGCGCCTGCATCGCGACGTCGCCGTCAAGCTGGTCGCGGTCGCGGACGCCATCGAGGCTGGGGCGTGAGACCGTCCGTTCTGGCGCTGGCTTTGCTGGCGTCGCCGGCCTTCGCACAGGACATCGTGGGCAGGCAGATCGCGGCGTCGGCCGTGGCGGCTCAGGCGCTGCAGGGGCCGCTCGACGGGACGTGGATCATGGCGGGCCGGCGCGGCGAGACGCTGCTCACGCTGCAGATCGGCGATCCGCCGACGCGTGGCGCTCTCGCCTGCGCCTGGCGGGACCCATCTGGGGCGCGGGGCTACGCCGACTGCACGCGGCGCGACGGACATCTCGAGATCCGGCTTGAGACGGTGGGTCGGATCCGACTCGAACGGGAGGGCCCGCGGGCGTGGCGTGGCGCGCTGGTCCGCGGCGGACGCGCCGAGGTGGTCACCCTGCGCGGGAGCTGAGCCTTGGCGCATTCCCTTTGGCCCCGACCGGCGCCAAGCTTTCCCGCCCGCCGCGCCGCCTGGAGGTCCGCATGAATCTGCCCAATCTACCCAATCTAAGTTTCCATTCCGGCGCTTTGGTCGGCGTCGTCGTCGGCGCGGTCCTGGCGACGCTGAGTGGAATCCTCGGCAACCAGTACGAGGCCTTTGCCCTCCGCCGGGAGCGCGAGCGCACCGCCGCGCTGCTGTTCGGCGAGGTGTTCTCCACCATGCGAATTCTCCTGGAGGGAGCTCGAGCTTCCGTGGAGACGGGCGAGCCCTTCGGTCCGCTCACCCGACGGCTGCTGGTCGCCACCCGCCGCGAAGTCGAAATCTACGAACGCAACCGCGAATCCCTCGTCGCTCTCCACGAAGCGCAACTGCGGTCGGACATGCACAATGTCGCCCTGCGTATCGCCATGCCTCTGGACGGCCTGATGGAGTCGTTCCTGGCCCCCGAAGGCGACGCGCGCGACGCCGAACGTCGGCGGGTTTTCGCGTTCCTGATGGAAAACGCGAGTCGCATTCCGAATCTGACCGAGCGCCTTGGCCGGATCGCAAAACACAATTTTGAGGATTACGGCGAGGCGGTGCGGTTGAGGCCCGCCGAACCTTCTGACGCCTAGTTCGCGCTGAGGACCGCCACCGCCGCCGCGCACGCCACAGCCAGCACGCCCTCGGCGTAGGGCATCGCAGGTCCGCTACCCCACACCGGACCCGGCCAGGCGGGATCGTCGCGGCGCCGTCCGACGATGTGAGCGTGCAGCTGGGGCGTGATGTTGCCGAGCACGCCAAGATTCAGCCGCTCGACTGGTTGGCCGAGCGCCTCGGCCGCCGCCCGAACGGCCCGCCCAGCGGCCAGGATCTCGGCCAGAAACGCGGCCTGATCTGCGGCCGTCAGATCCTCGATGCCGCTCACCGCCGCCACGCGCGGGACGAGCACGATCCAAACGAAACGGGCGTCGTTCTGCAGCCGCGCCTCGCAGAGTGGCAGGTCGGCGAGGGGTGTCGAAGCGGCGGCGATGTCGGGGTGAAGTGTGAACACCAGCCTCACCTTGCAGGTCCCGCCCCCACGGTCTAGACCGCGCCCGCTTTCCAAACATCCCATGGAGTTCGAAGCCGATGGCTCGCGCGAAGATCGCCCTGATCGGGGCCGGAATGATCGGCGGCACCCTGGCGCACATCGCCGCGCGTGAGGGCCTGGGCGACGTGGTGCTGTTCGATATCGTCGACGGCGTGCCGCAGGGCAAAGCGCTCGACTTGGCCGAGGCCACCCCGGTGATCGGCTCCGACGTGGCGCTCAAGGGGGCCAGCGACTATGCCGGCATCGCCGGCGCGGACGTGGCCATCGTCACCGCCGGGGTGCCCCGGAAGCCCGGAATGAGCCGCGACGACCTGCTCGGCATCAACCTCAAGGTCATGAAGGCCGTCGGCGACGGCCTCAAGACCCATGCGCCGGGCGCCTTCGTGATCTGCATCACCAATCCGCTCGACGCGATGGTCTGGGCCCTGCGGGAGTTTTCCGGCCTGCCGCACAACAAGGTGATCGGCATGGCCGGCGTGCTCGATTCGGCCCGCTTCCGCTACTTCCTGGCCGAGGCGCTTGGGGTCTCGGTGCAGGACATCCACGCCTGGACGCTGGGCGGTCACGGCGACGACATGGTGCCGATGGTGCGCCACTCGACGGTGGGCGGCCTGCCGCTGCCGGAGCTCGTCCGCCAGGGCCTGCTGAGCCAGGAGGCGCTCGACGGCATCGTCAAGCGCACGCGCGGCGGCGGCGGCGAAATCGTCGCCCTGCTGAAGACCGGGTCGGCCTTCTACGCGCCGGCCGAGAGCGCCATCGCCATGGCGAGATCCTACCTCAAGGACGAAAAGCGGGTCCTGCCCTGCGCGTCGCACCTCTCCGGCCAATATGGGCTCTCCGACATCTATGTCGGCGGCGGAGCTCGAGACGGCGCGGCTGATCCTTCGGCCGCCCGTGATGGGAGACTTCGACGATTTCGCGGCTTTCTGCGCCGACGCCGAGGTGATGCATTTCCTGGGCGGCCCTCAGGCCCGCTCGGTCGCCTGGCGTGGCTTCTCGGGCGTTGTCGGCGCCTGGATGCTGCTGGGCTTTTCGATGTTCTCGGTGTTCGAGCGGAGCAGCGGACGGTGGATCGGACGGGTCGGGCCGCACAAGCCGGTCGACTGGCCCGGGACGGAGGTCGGCTGGGGTCTGGTCCGCGACGCCTGGGGCAAAGGCTATGCCGTGGAGGCGGCCGAGGCGGCGATGGACTATGCGGTCGACCGCCTCGGCTGGACCGACATCATCCATTGCATCGACAAGGACAACGCGCCCTCTCAGGCGGTGGCGCAGCGGTTGGGGTCGAGCCTTCGCGGGACGGCCATGCTGCCGGCCCCTGCCAGCGTCGAAATCGACATCTGGGCTCAGACTGCCGAGCAATGGCGCGCGCGACGGAGTCGCTAAATCCTCAGTTCGCAGGCGCTCCGATCGAGCGTCATTTTCTAGAACCAGCCGGCGGTGCGCAAAACGCGAGCGTAGGCGCGGCTGACCGGCGCCTCGGCGCCGTCGGGAAGGACGAGCGTGGCGCGGCCGTCGTCCCGCTCCACGCCGCGCACGGCGGCCTTGGCCACCCACCAGGAGCGATGCGTGCGCGCGCCCTCGATGCCTTCGAGCTCGCCGATGGCGTCGCTGAGCCGCATCAGGATGAGGTCCTGGCCGAGGGACGTACGCAGGCGGAGATAGTGGTCCTCGGCTTCCACGGCCCAGAGTTCGGCCCCGGCCAGCTTGGCCGGCATACGGGCGAGAAACTTCGGCGGCGAGGCTGCGGCAGGCGCGGCGTGAGTCTCGATCGCCTCGGGACGGCGGATCAGGATGGCGATGGCCACCATACCGGCGGTCGTGGCGAGGGTCTCAGGCGAATTCGCCAGCACCAGCCCGAGAGTGAAGCGTACGCCGGCGAAAATGACGTTGCCGAAGGCCGCCGCCAGACACATCGGCGGCCCCACGACGAGCGTGATGATCGCCCCGGCGAAGACGGGCCGGCGGACGAACCACATGCGCGGCATGACATAGACGCCGAACAGCACTCCGCCGGTGGCGCCGATAGCCGACATGCTCAGCCAGTAGGCCAGACGCCACGCAATTCTTGCGCCACCGGCGCCGAATCCCCCGGAAGCGGCGATAACGGCCGCAACCGCGGTGGCGGCGGCGAAAACGCGCAGCCAGGTCGCCACGACGCTACGGGGCGAAGGGCGCGGGACCTCCGTTCTATCGGCGTCCAAGACCTCTCCTCTGCGCCCGACCGCCGGCTCTATAGCGCTCGACGGCCCGGGGCGGCAATTTGCCGGCCTTGCATCGCGCCGGCCTTGCGTCATGTTCGCGTGCGGGGGCGCGCCGCGCGGGCGGAGCGAGCGACAATTAAGTAAGATGGACGAGTTCGTATTCCACGACCCGACCGGCCGTCGGGCCCGGCGCGCCAATCTGGGTCTCGGCCTGCTGCTGGCGGCCGGGGCGCTGATGGTGGCCGGCTTCTTCGCGACGCTGGCTTTCGCGCCCCGCTTGCCCGATCTCACCCTCAAGGATCCGCAGATCCGCCAGGCGCTGCACGTCGAGACGGCGCATCGTCTGAAGCGCACCTTCGAATGGCGTCGGGTGCCCCGGCCCGGCAAGGTCGCCGCCGGCGGCCGCGCCCAGGCGCTGTCGGTCGGCTTCTATGTCACCTGGGACCCTGATTCCCGCACCTCGCTCCTGCGGCACGTGAACCAGCTCGACGTGGTCTCGCCGCAGTGGATTCTGCTCGATGGCTCGCTCGGGCGCGTGGCCGTGACCTCAGACCCCCAGGCCGAGGCGATCATCGCCGGCGCCAAGCCGGCGCCTTCGGTCTTGCCAATGGTGCACAACGCCCACAACAGCGTCTTCGACGGGCCGCTGGCGAACAACCTGCTGCTGAATCCGGCGGCCGAAAAGGCGCTGATCTCCAATCTGGTCGTGCTGGCCCAGCAGCGCGGCTACGCCGGCTACGTCTTCGACTTGGAGAACCTCTCGCCGGCGGCCTTGGCCCGCTATCCGGCCCTGATCGCCCAGGCGCGCGCCGCCCTGAAGCCGATTGGTCGGGAAGTGTGGGTGACCACGCCGTTCGGCGATGCGGACTGGTCCCTGACGAAGTTCGCAGCTGCGGCCGACAGTGTGGTGTTGATGGCCTATGATCAGCACTGGGCCAGCGGCGAGCCCGGCCCGCCCGCCGGCCAGGAATGGTTCGAGCAGACCCTCGCCACTGACATGAAGCAGCTGGATCCGCAACGCACGGTGGTGGCGCTCGGGGTCTACGGCTACGACTGGACGCTGAAGGACAAGACTGGTCCGGCAAGCGCCGATTCGGTGGAGTTCTACGACGCCACGCAGCTCGCCCACGACGCCGACGCCGAGGTCAGCTTCGACGATAACGCGCTCAACCCGACCTTCGGCTACGAGGACGACAACCACCGCAAACACGTGGTCTGGTTCCTCGACGCCGCCACCTTTCACAACCAGGTCAAGGTGAGCGACGCCTATCGGCCGGAAGGCTACGCCGTCTGGCGGATGGGCGCGGAGGACCCGGCGATCTGGAACTACCTGCGCCAGCCCTACGGCTCGGCGAAGACAGCGGACCTCGATCGCATCGCGCCCAGCACCGACGTCGACTTCGACGGCACCGGCGAAGTGCTGCACGTGGCGTCATCGCCCACGCCGGGACAACGGACCATCGAGATCGACCCCGACACCGGACTGATCTCCGACGAAAACTACAAGGTCATGCCGACCTCGTACGTCATCGACCGCTACGGCGCGCACCCTGGCTGGGTGGCGCTCACTTTCGACGACGGACCGGACGGTCGCTGGACGCCCAAGATTCTCGACATTCTCCAGCAGAAGAACGCCCCGGCGACCTTCTTCGTCATCGGCGAGAATATGCAGGACCGGCCTGATCTCGTGAAACGGGAGGTCGATCAAGGGATGATGGTGGGCAACCACACCTGGACCCATCCAAACATCGCCGCCACGCCGCTGGCCCAGACCGACCTCGAGATCAACACCACGCAGCGGCTGTTCGCGGTTCTCACCGGCAAGTCGATGCGGTTCTTCCGGCCGCCCTATTTCGGCGACGCCGAACCATCGACGCCGCAGGAAGTCGAGCCCCTGCTGGTGGCTCAGCGGCTGGGCTATCTGATCGCGGGTCTACGGATCGACACCGAGGACTGGCAGAAACCGGCCCCCGCGCAGATCGTCAACAACGCGCTCACCCGCCTGGCGGACACCAATCCGCAGACGGGCGGTCAGGTGGTGCTGCTGCATGACGCCGGCGGCGACCGCAGCCACACCGTCGAGGCTCTGCCGGCCCTGATCGACGCCATTCGAGCCCGCGGCCTCAAGCTTGTCACCCTCGACCAGTTGGCTGGCATGAGCCGCGCGGACGCCTTGCCGCCGACCTCGCGCAGCGCCTGGGAGCTGTTCCTCGACCGCATCGGCTTCGGCTTCTTCCGCTACCTGAACGCGGGTATGCAGGGTCTCTTCACGATCGCCATCGTGCTCGGCGTGGCCCGCCTGGCGTTCCTGGCCGTGCTCTCCTTGTGGCACCGCTTCCGCGAGCCGGCCCGCGAGCCGCCGCTGCTCGACAAGGCCACCGGCCCGATGATCAGCGTGCTGATCCCCTGCTACAACGAGGAGAAGGTCATCGTCTCCTCGGTGGAGCGCATTCTGCAGTCCGACTGGGCCCATCTCGAGGTGCTGGTCGTCGACGACGGGTCCAAGGACCGCACCTCCGCCGTGGTGCGGGAGGCCTATGCCAATGAGCCGCGCGTCACGCTGTTGACCTTCGAGAACGGCGGCAAGGCTCGCGCCCTCAACCGCGGCCTCGGGTACTGCAACGGCGAGATCGTCGTGGCGCTCGACGCCGACACGCTGTTTCCTCCCGAGACCCTGCCGCGCCTGGCGCGCTGGTTCGCAGACCCCAGAGTGGGGGCTGTCGCCGGCAACGCCATCGTCGGCAATCGCCTCAACCTTGTCACCCGCTGGCAGGGCCTGGAGTATGTCACCGCCCAGAACCTCGAGCGGCGCGCGTTGGCGGCGCTTGGCGCGGTGACGGTGGTGCCGGGCGCGGTGGGCGCCTGGCGTAAGGCGACTCTGCAAGCCCTGGGCGGATATCCCGCCGACACGCTGGCCGAGGATCAGGATTTGACCTTGGCCTGCCAGAGCGCCGGCTGGCGGGTGGAGTTCGACTCCTCGGCGCGCGCCTATACCGAGGCTCCGGACACAGTGAAGGGCCTGCTCAATCAGCGCTTCCGCTGGTCGTTCGGCACCCTGCAATGCATCTGGAAGCACCGCCGCGATCTCTTCAGCACCCGCCGGCCGGTGTTGGGATTCGTCGCCCTGCCGCAGATCTGGCTGTTCCAGATCTTTCTCACCGTGGCCGCGCCTCTGGTGGATTTGGCCATCGTCTCCTCGCTGGCCTGGGCGTTCTATGGCCACTATTTCCACCCCGTGGAGTGGTCGCCTGACGACACCCTGCGCTCGCTGTTCTACTGGGCGGCGTTCATCTTCCTGGATCTATCGGCTGGGGCCCTCGGCATGGCGTTGGAGCGCCGCGCGCCGTGGGGCGACCTGGTCTGGCTGCCGGTGCAGCGCTTCGGCTATCGCCAGCTGATGTACTGGGTAGTGGTGCGCAGCGTGGCCACCGCCATCGGCGGCTACCGGGTCGGCTGGGGCAAGCTGGAGCGACGGGCCACGGCGGTGGTGGGGAAGGCGGGCTAATCTGCCGCCGGTAGCCGCACCTCGAAGGCCGCGCCGGTCTCGCGCGGCAGGCAGGCGACGCCGCCAGCGTGGCGCTGGGCGATCTGGCGCACGATAGAGAGCCCCAGGCCCCAGCTGCCGTCGGACTCGGCGCGACCCGCCGGGCGGTGGAAGGCCTCGAACACCCGGTCGCGGTCGTCTTCACCGACGCCCGGTCCGGAGTCAGTCACCGTGAGCACGACGAAGTCGCCATCCCGACCCAGTGAGACCTCCACCGGCGGGCGGCCGTGCCGGCGGGCGTTGTCCAGCAGGTTGCGGACCAGCCGCCGGATCAGACGTGGCGCGCCGGCGACCTCGAAGGGTCCGTCACCGATGCGGCGGATCTCCGCGCCGGCCCTGGCCGCTTCCTCCGCCGCCAGTTCCAGACAGTCGACGCGCTGTCCAAGGTCGAGATCCGGAGCCTGGTCCAGGCGGCTGGCCAGCAGGAGTTCGTCAACCAGAGCCGACAGCTCGGCGATGTCGGTCATGATCTGCGGCCGCAAGGCCGGCTCCGGGCTCGCGGCGAACATCTCTACGGCCATGGATAGGCGGGCCAGAGGCGAGCGGAGTTCGTGGCTGGCGTGGGCCAGCAAGTCGCGGTGCGATGCCAGCAGGCGCTCGACCCGTTCTGCGGCGGCGTTGAAGCTGGCGGCGACGGCCGCGACCTCGTCATTCCCGCGCGGGTCGGCGCGGGCGCCGAGATCGCCCCCACCCCAGGCGTCGACGCTGGCGCGCAGCCGCTCGAGGCGCGCGGTGAGTCGACCGACGAGCGGATAGGCCGCCAAGGCGACCGCGCCGGCCACGGTCAGGAACATCAGCACGAAATGCAGGTGGCGCATGAGAGCGCTCGACTCGATCGCCGGATGGGCGCGCATCGCCCAGGCGCTCAGCACGGCCAGCAGCACCAGGCTGGCGATCACCGTGGCGTAGATCCGCCAGAAGAGCGTGCGGCGCAGCGCCACTTTCAGCTCTGGTCCTGGACGCGGGCGAAGAGGTAGCCGGCGCCGCGCACGGTGATGATCCGTCGCGGATGGGCCGGATCGTCCTCGATCGCGGCGCGTATGCGCGAGACGTGGACGTCGATGGAGCGGTCGAGTGCGCTGAGCTCCTCTCCGCGCACAAGGTCCATCAACCGCTCGCGGCTCAACGGCTTGCCGGCATGCCGCGCCAGGGTGAGCAGCAGGTCGAACTGATAGGAGGTAAGGATCGCCGGGGCGTCGTCGACGCGCACGGTGCGCGAACCGGGATCGATTTCCAGACGGCCGAAACGCAGGACTGGCCGGCCGCCTTCGCCGCGTCGTCGGCGGAGGATGGCCTTGAGGCGAGCCAGGAGCTCGCGCGGGTTGAACGGCTTGCCGAGATAATCGTCGGCGCCGATCTCCAGGCCGACGATGCGGTCGGCGTCTTCCCCGCGTGCCGAGAGCATCAGGATCGGCACGTCGCTCGCCTCGCGCAGGCGCCGGCAGACCTCCAGGCCGTCGAGGTCGGGCAGCATGATGTCGAGCACGACGACGTCAAAGCTCGAATCTCGCCGCGCCACCGCCTCGACACCCGCCGCGCCCGTGCTCCGGGCCTCGACCGCGAAGCCCGCGCCCGTCAGGTACGCGCCGACCATCTCGGCCAACCGGACGTCGTCGTCGATGATGAGGACGTTCCCGCTCACGGCGCCGAGCCTAGGCCGGATGGCGCCGTCTGTCGCCGAGAGCGGGGCGACCCATTCAGTGCTCGGCCTGCATCTTGGCGGCCAGGGAGGCCCGCTGCGCCGGCGTCAGCACCTCGGCGGCGTCGGCGAACGCCGTGGCGAGGATGCGGCTCTCCTGGTCGAAGTCCGCGACATGTTGGGCGCGCTGTTTTTCAATCTCGGCGCGGTCGATGGTCGGGGCCATGAAAAGCCGGTGCAGGTCGGCATGCTGGTCGGCGTCCTGCTTGTGCAGCGGCATGAGCTGCTGCATCGCCGCGCCGAGGATCTGGTGAATGCGCGCGGTCTGGTCGGGCGTGGCCTGGGCGTCAGCCAGCGCCTTGTCGAGGTGGGCTTCCATCTTGGCGTGATCGGCCTGCATGGCGCCCATGCCATGGCCACCCATGTCCTGCGCGATGGCGAAGCCGCCGGCCGCCAACGCGCCGGCCAGCGCCGCTGGGACGAGCCACCGGCGCAGGCCGGATATGTGTTCGATGTTCATGTGGAGGTTCCCATTTCCGCTCCGATGCGAAGGAGCGGAAAGGGTCTAGCCGCCCGGTGTTGCAGCCTTGGCGGGCGTTTGTGTCGGAGTGTGAACCTTCGGCTTGAGATTTTGCGCGAACTTGGCGCGCTGCTCGGGGGTGAGCACGGCAAGCGAATCCACGAACGCGTCGGTCAGGATGTGGCTGACCTGGTCGACGCCAGCCATCTCCTGGGCCCGGAAGGCCTCGAAAGCCGCGCGATCTACGGTGGGCGCCGCGACGAGGTCGTAAAGTTCTTCTTTTGGCTTGCCGAACTGTCCCTTCAGCTGGAGAATCTTGCCGACCGCCACCATCATGATCCCCTGGATCTGGGTCTTCTGGTCGGGGGTCGCATTGACGCCGGTAAACAGCTTGTCGAGCGACGAGGTCACGGCCGATTGGATGGCCTTGGTCGGGCTGGTGGAGGTCGCCGGGGCCGCGGGATTGGTGGACGCGGCGGTCGCCGAGGCGGCGGACGGCGGCGCAGGCTGAGGCGCGTCCTGTGCCGATGTGCTGCCGCTGACGGCGATCAGCGCGGCGGCAAGCAATGCCAGACGATCGTGAGCTTTCATGTCGATTCCCCCTCTGGTCGCCAGCTTAATGGCGGCCAAAGCGGGAAACCAGGGCTCAGTGTCCGCCCACGCCCGCCGCCACCTGGGCCTTGGGCCGGGGCGCGAACCAGACCACGCCGGCTCCCACCAGGAACAGCAGCGCATTGATCAGGAAGATGTGGTCTGTCGCCACCATCACCGCCTGGCCCTGGACGAGGTTGTCAAGCGCCCCCACCGCCTGCTGGGCGCTGAGACCCAGAGACTGCAGGGCGCCGAGAGTCGCGTTGGGATTGTGCAGATTGCCGGCCAGGTCGACGTGGTGCAGCGTCGTTTCGTTGCTCCACGCCGTGGTGGTGATCGAAACGGCGAAGGCGCCCGAAGTGGTCCGCGCGAAATTGAGCAGGCCGGCGGCCGAGGCCGTCTCTTCCGGTCTTACCGAACTGAGCGCCAGGCCGGTCAGGGGAATGAAGAAGAACGGAACGGCCGCGCCGAGAAGCAGATGTGGCAGGGCGATGCTCCAGTAGCCGGCGTCGGTGGTGAATCCGATCCGCCAGAATGAAACGCCGGCCATGAGCAGGACGCCGAAACAGACCAGGGCGCGAGAATCGACCCGCGTGACCAGCCGCCCGACAATCGGCGAGAGGATCACGGCGAACAGGCCCTGCCAAGCGGTGACGCGGCCGGCCCAGGTGGCGGTGTAGCCCATGCTGGTCTGCAGCCACAGCGGGATCAGCACCACCGAGGAGAAGAACGTCCCGAACACGATGCACATGATCAACGTGCTGGCCGCGAAGCCGCGATGACGGAATACCCTGAGGTCGACGATGGGGTTCTTGTCGGTCAGCTCCCAGTTGATGAAGGCCAGAAAACCCAGCGCGGCGACGATCGCCAACGCGACGATGAAGCGTGAGTCGAACCAATCCAGATCCTTGCCCTTGTCGAGCATGATCTGCATCGAGCCGACCCATAGGATCAGCAGAGCGAGGCCGAAGATATCCACCGGCCGGCGCTGCGTGGACGTTTCGCGGCTTTTCAGCATCCGCCACGCGAAGAAGGCGCAGATCAGGGCCGGCGGCACGTTGATATAGAACACCCACGGCCACCCCGGGCCGTCGACCAGGGCCCCGCCGAGCAAGGGACCGACGATCGGCCCCACGACCGTGGTCATGCCCCACAGACCGAGCGCGGTGCCCTGCATGTGGGCCGGAAAGATCCGGCGCATGAGGGTCTGGGAGAGCGGCATCATCGGGCCGCCGGACAGGCCCTGCATGACCCTGAACAGGACCAGGACGCTCAGCGAAGGCGCCAGGCCGCATAAGGCCGAGCAGACGCCGAAGCAGACCATGGCCACGCAGAATACCCTCACGGCGCCGAACCTTTGGGCGAGCCAGCCGGAGAGCGGCACGGTGATCGCCTCGGCCACCGAATAGGAGGTGATCACCCAGGTGCCCTGGTCGGGCGAGACGGCCAGGCCGCCGGCGATGTTGGGCACCGAAACATTGGCGATGGTGGTGTCGAGCACGACCATGAAGTTGGCCAGCGCCAGCAGCAGACCGGCGATCCACAGCGGTGCGCCCGCCATCGGGGCGAAATCGTCTCCGGGCCGAGCGTCGGACATATCAGCGGGCGCCGACGTCGATATCGGCGTTCATCGACAAGCCGACGCTCAGGGGATGTTGCGCCACCTCGTCAGGACGGAGGGCCACGCGCACCGGAAGGCGCTGCACGACCTTGATCCAGTTGCCGGTGGCGTTCTGGGCCGGGATCAGCGCGAAGGCCGCGCCCGTGCCGCCGGCGAGGCCGACCACGCGGCCGTGGAACTTCACGCCGCCGCCGTAGAGATCGGAAGTCAGGACGACTGGCTGGCCTATGCGCACCTTGCGAAGCTGATCTTCCTTGAAGTTGGCGTCGACGTAGACCTTTGAGACCGGCACCACGGTCATCAGCGATTGTCCGACCTGGGCGCGCTGGCCGACGGCCACGCTCTTTTGCGCCACCACGCCATCGAACGGCGCGGTCAGCACGGTGCGGTCGAGGTTGAGCTGGGCCGTGGCCACGGCGGCGCGCGCCGCGACCACTTCGGGGTTGGAGTCGACAGGTCCGCCGGAGATCAGGGCGGTGTTGACGTCCTTGGCGCCGGCGGCGGCGGTGCGGTTGGCCAGCGCCTGGGCCCTGGACGCCTGGGCTGAGGCGAGTGCGGCCTTGGCGGTGTGGTAGGCGTTCTCGGCCTGGGTCAGCTCGTCGCCCGACACGGCGCCGGAACTGGCCAGGCGCTGGCGGCGGCCGAGCTCGGTCTGGGCCCGATCGAGGTCGGATTGAGCGCTGGCGATCTGAGCGTCGGCGCGCACGATGTCGGCCTGGCGCGCGTCGATCTGACCGGTGAGGGCGCCCTCGTTGGCGAAATAGCCGCGCACGCGGCGTTCCGACTGGCCGAGCTGGGCCTTGGCCTGATCCAGCGCAATGCGGAAATCGGCGGGCTCGATCACCACCAGCGGCTGGCCGGCCTTCACCGCCTGAGTGTCCATCGCGAGCACCTGGGTGACAGGCCCCGCCACCAGCGGGGTGATGTCGGCGACGTCGGCGTTCACATAGGCATTGTCGGTGGTCACGTGGTTCTGGCCGACCAGGAACCACCAGATGAACCAGCAGATCGCGACCACGGCGACCAGGACGCCGAGGCCGGCGAACAGGCGCGCACGCAGACTTGGGCCTTGGGCGCGGGAAGCGGCGGAAGCTTCGGGCCTGAGCTCGGCGGCGGTTTCGGGCATGGGGGAAGACTCGTCGAGAGGCATGTCAGTTTACCGAGGTCTGGTATCCGCCGCCGAGGGCGCGGACGAGTTGGACATCGAGGGTGAAGGCGCGGGCCTTGAGATCGACGACGGTGCGCCGGCTGGCGAGCACGGTGTCCTCGGCGAGCAGCACGCTCTGGTAGTTGGAGAGGCCACCCTCGTAGCGCAGGCGCGCGATCCGATAGGCGTCCTCGTCGGCGGCCAGGGCGTCACTGCTTTCCTTGAGACGCGACCCGAGCGCCCGCTCGCTGGCGGCGGCGTCGGCCACCTGGTGTAGCGCTTCGGTGAGCGTCTCGTCGTAGCTGGCGACGGCGGTCTCGTAGTCGGCGCGGGCGCCCTTGAGGTTGGCGCGCAGTCGACCGCCCTCGAAGATCGGCAGGGAGACGGCCGGGCCAGCCTGACCGATGTTCGACGCCGACTCGAAGAGCTTGCCGAGCCCGAAGGCCTGGTAGCCGATCAGGGCGGTGAGGTTCACGTCGGGATAGAACTGAGCCTTGGCGACCCCGATCCGCTTGGCGGCGGCCTCAGCCCGCCAGCGGGCCGCAGCGATATCGGGCCGACGGCCGACAAGGTCAGCGGCCAGGCGCTCGGGCAGGCCGAAGGCTTTCAGACCGGCGTCCTTGGGTCGGGCGATAGCAACGCCCCGGTCGGGACCCTCGCCCATCAGGGCGGCGATCTGGTTGCGGGTGAGCGCGATCTCCTCGTCGATCTCGGCAAGGTCGGCGCGGGCCGACGCCGGCCCGGCTTGGGCTTCCGACAGCTCGCCGTGGGTGTCCAGGCCGTTGGTCACGCGCCGCTGGACGAGGTCGAGCGTCTCCTGACGCGAAGCCACGGCCCGTTCGGCGACGTCGCGCTCCGCATAGAGGCGGTCGAGGTCGGCGTAAGCGGCGGCGATGGCTGTCGAGAGCACCAGGCGGGCCTCGGCCAGATCGGCATCGCTTGCGCGGGTCTCCGAGATGGCGGCGGCGAGCGCCTTGCGATTCTTGCCCCAGAAGTCGAGCTCCCAATTGAGGTTGAGAGTCACCTCGCCGAAGCCGTGATAGCCACGCGGAAGATACTGAGCGAACTGGGGCGGGAATCCCTGGTTCAGGCTCTCCTTGTTGGTCTCGACCTCGCCGTTGGCGGCGACGCTCGGGAGCAGGTCGGCGCGGGCCTCGCCGGCGAGTGCGCGAGCCTTCTCGAGGCGACCCTTGGCCGCGGCGATGTTGGGCGCGCTCGAGAGTCCCTCCTCGACCAGGGCGTCCAGCTGCGGATCCCCGTACGCCTGCCACCAGCGGTCGCCCGGCCACGCCGCCGGGGAGGCGGCGAAGGTCTGCTCCGTTTGGTAGGCCGCGACCGGCTTGGCGTCGGTCAGCTTCGCGCCCGGCACGGCGGCGCAGGCGCTGAGAAGGAGGGCCGAGACCAGAGCGGCGTGTCTCGTCATGCTGGACATCCCCGGTGCATGTCACTAATATGACCGTACGGTACGGTCATATCTCTAGGTTATCGGCCGCGCCGAACTTGTCAACCTCAACCGTACAGTACGGTCAGAAACAGATGGACACGCCCCCACCGACCCGCAAGGACCTCAAGCGCGAGGCCATCCTCAATGTGGCCGCAGAGGTGTTTTTCGAGGACGGATATCAGGCCGCCTCGATGTCGGAGATCGCCGCGCGCGTCGGCGGCTCCAAGGGGACGCTCTACAACTACTTCGACAGCAAGGAGGCGCTGTTCGAGGCCCACGTCCGCGAGTCGTGTGGAAGGATCGGCGCGATCTTGCTCGACTTCTCGGACGACCGCCCGCCGTCCGAGGTCCTGCGCCGGATGGGCGAACGGTACCTCGACAAGATCTACTCCGACTTCGCCGTCCGCACCTTTCAGATCATCGTCGCCGAGTGCCGCCGCACGCCGCAGTTGGCGCACATCTTTTTCGACGCCGGGCCGAGGGTCGGCCACGAGCGCCTGGCGAAATACTTTGAGATCGCGACGGCGCGCGGCGAACTGGAGATTTCAGACTGCGATGAGGCCGCCTGGCAATTCTTTGGTCTGTGTCGGACTCACCACCTCGAGGCGACGCTCGGGATCACGCCAAAACCGACGCCGGACGAGGTGGCGCGTCAGGTGGACTGGGCGGTGGAGACCTTCATGATGCGCTACGGGCCGAAGCCAGCCGCGTAAGGCCTGGACGGATCACCAGTCCGAAGAGATCGAAGGCGGCGTGGACCGCCATGGCCAGCCAGAGCGCGCCGGAGCCGAGGTAGAGCGCGGCCAACGCTGCGCCGATGACAGCGGTCGCCAGAATGCCGACCCATCCCTGGTAGAGGTGGGCAAGGCCAAACACCACGGTCGCCAGGATGAAGGCTGGCAGTGGCGGCGCGCCGAGCTGGACGAGCAGCAGGGGCAGCAGCAGGCGGAAGAACAGCTCCTCGCCGAGACCGGCCGCGAGCGACAACAGGCCGGCAAGGGTCATCTCGGCGCCATTGCGGGGGATGAGCGGGCCGATGTCGCCGAGCTGGATCACGCCGCCGCGGCCCCCCCGCCGAGCGGCGATCAGACCAACGATGAGACTAACTCCGGCCCCGATGGCGATTCCGACGGCGAATTCTGTCCTGATGTGGCTTGGCAGCCCAGCCCGGATGGCGGCCGACAGGGGCTGAAACGCCTCCGGCTCGCGGACGGTCGCCCCGATCTGACCGATGATTGCGAGCGCCGCCAGCGAGCCAGCGGCGAAGAACGCCAGGCTCTCGACGAGCCAGAGGCGATAGAGGCGCTGCCGATCCTCGGTCGCCGTGTAGAGCTTGAAGGCGGCGAACTGCGCGCGATCCTGCCAGGTGATCCAGGCCAGGGCGGCCAGGGCGACGAGCAGGACAATCGCTGACGGGGTCATTCCCGACCATCGCCGATCCGGCCGACGTCGCCAAGCCGAGCCGTTTCCCTGGCGTCCGCGTTGCGCCGTCGCGAGGGCCTCGCCTATAAGCGCCGAGCCCCTAGCGCAAAGCCGGACCCTCAATGAACATCCACGAACACCAGGCCAAGGCGGTCCTCGCCGAATTCGGCGTCCCGGTTCCGCGCGGATTCCCGGCATTCAGCGTCGACGAGGCGGTCGCCGCCGGCGAGAAACTGGGCGGCGCGGTGTGGGTGGTGAAAGCCCAGATCCACGCCGGGGGCCGCGGCAAGGGCGGCGGCGTCAAGGTGGTCAAGTCGCTGGACGACCTCAGGATCGAGGCGAGCCGGATGCTGGGCATGACCCTCGTCACCCATCAGACCGGACCGAAGGGCCGCCTTGTGCGCCGGCTCTACGTCGAGGAGGGCGCGGCCATCGCCCGTGAGCTTTATCTCTCCCTGCTCGTCGATCGCGAGACCAGCCGCGTCGCCGTCGTGGCCTCCACCGAAGGCGGCATGGACATCGAAGAGGTGGCCGCCAAGACTCCGGAAAAGATCGTCACTTTCTCGATCGACCCGGCCACCGGCCCCTGGCCGCATCACGCCGCCCTCCTGGCCAAGGCCCTGAACCTGGGGAGCGATCAGGCCAAGCAGGCGCGCGCCCTGCTGCCGGCGCTCTACAAGGCGTTCACCAGCAAGGACATGAGCCTGCTGGAGATCAATCCGCTGATCGTCACGGCCGACGGGGCGCTCAAGGTGCTCGACGCGAAGGTCTCATTCGACGACAACGCCCTCTACCGGCATCCGGAGATCGTCGCCCTGCGCGACGAATCCGAGGAGGACGCCAAGGAGATCGAGGCCGCGAAATATGACCTGAGCTACATCGCCCTCGACGGCGAGATCGGTTGCATGGTCAATGGCGCAGGCTTGGCGATGGCGACCATGGACATCATCAAGCTCTATGGCGCGGAGCCGGCCAACTTCCTCGACGTTGGCGGCGGCGCCTCCAAGGAGAAGGTGACGGCGGCGTTCAAGATCATTACCGCCGATCCCAATGTGAAAGGCATCCTGATCAATATCTTCGGCGGCATCATGCGCTGCGACATCATCGCCGAGGGCGTGGTGGCGGCGGT
>JBEKQJ010000047.1:0-14442 GCA_049519835.1 Caulobacteraceae bacterium
CTGCGCTTATCGCGCGCCATGTCCCACAAGAACGCCGTGGCCGACCTCGAACTCGGCGGCGGCAAGGCGGTGATCATCGGCGATCCGGCGACGATGAAGACGGCGCCGCTGTTCGAGGCGTTCGGCCGCGCCGTCGAACGGGTCGGCGGTCGTTACTGGTCGGCCGAGGACGTCGGCGTCTCGCCGGCCGACCTCGCCCACACGCGCAAGGAGACGCGGTTCGTGGCCGGCCTCGAGGGTCACGCCGCCGCCTCCGGCGATCCCTCGCCGGTCACCGCCGAGGGCGTGAAGCGCGGCATCGAGCTGTGCGTGGCGCGTGCGCTCGGCCGCGGCCTCGACGGCGTTACGGTGGCGATCCAGGGCGTTGGACACGTCGGCGCTTATCTGGCCGAGAAGCTCGCCGCGGCCGGCGCCAATCTGGCGGTCACCGACGTCAATCAGGCCGCCCTTGCCGAGGTCGCCGCCAAGACCGGCGCGCGCATTTTCGCGCCGACGGAGATTTTCGATGTCGAGGCCGAGGTCTTCGCTCCCTGCGCCATGGGCGGTGCGATCACCCGCGAGACGGTCGGCCGCCTGAAAGGCAAGGTCGTGGCCGGCGGGGCCAACAACCAGCTGGGCGACGCCGACGCCGGCCGGCTGCTGGCCGAGCGCGGCATTCTCTATGCGCCGGACTTCGTCATCAACGGCGGCGGCATCATCAACGTCGCCGCCGAGATCCGCGCCCTGCAGCGCGGCGAGGCCTATGACCCGGCCTGGGTGCAGGCCAAGCTTTCGCGCCTGATGGAGACCCTTGGTGAAATCCTCGATCGCGCCGCCGCAGAGGGCCGCACCCCGCACGAAGTGGCGGTGGCTGTGGCGGAGGCCCGCATCGCGGCGGCGCGGAAGGGCTAGCGCTTTGCCGCCGCCTCGTCGGCGGCGATCGCCTCGGCGACGGCTGGCGGCATGACGTTCTCGCCGAAGCGGCGGACGAGCAGGTCCCTCGGTCCGGCCATGATGTTCAGCCGATGGGCAGGCAGACCGAAGCGCCGGCCATTTATATAATATTGGCCGCCGAGCAGCCGGCGCGCTTCGTCGGCTGACATCGCATCCAGGCGTCGCCGCAGATCGGGCGAGACATGCTCTTCCCCAGGTCTGGATAGGAACACGCCGAGCTGGTGGCCGGCGAGCGGCTTGATGTGGCGCATGCGGTCGAAGGCGGCCTGCGCCGCCTCCCGGTCGTCGGCTGCGTTCAGGATCCGCGCCATGATGACCAGCAGGAAGACCTCCGTCTCGGTCTCAGGATCGCACAGGCCGAGCGCCTCCTTCAGCCGCGCGACCGCCTGATCGAGCGCGCCGCGCTTGGCGTCGATCTGGGCGAGGATCGGCAGGGCCATGGCGTAGGCGGGCGTATCGGCCAGGACGCTTCTGACGAGGTCCTCGGCGAAATCCTCGTGGCCACGGTGGACGCTGATCAGCAGATTGGCCGCCGAGAGCGCAAACGGCGGCTTGGCGCGCAGCGCCGGCAGGTGGGCGAACACCAGCCCCTCGATCTCGTCTTCCACCGGCCCGTAGGTCGCAGGGTCGGCCGGGTCTCCGGCCTGGATGCGGATCAGGCGGGTCTGCTGATAGACGGCCCAGATCAGCGCCGCATGCGGATCGTCCAGATCGGCGGCCCGATCGGCGGCGAGCTTCGGCGCGATCCGCGCCCAGTTCTCGTCGGTGGCGCTCAGAAGCTGGGCCGCATCGTGGATGCGCACCGCCAGGGGCGCATCCGTCGGCGCCGAAGGGCCGTCCGTGGGGACCACGAGGCGGCGCCAGATGGCGGCCAGGAGGGTGTTCGCCAGGGCGCCGGCTTCGGCATCGCCGAGCGAAGGCGCCGCGTTCACCGGCCACACGCCGACGGCGTCGCGGCCCGGCTCTCCGCGAAGCGACAGCACGGCCTGGAGCGCGTCGTGTTCGAGCCGGAAACTGACCTCCAGCGAGAAGCGGCAGGCTGGTCCGCTCGAGCCGCCGCGCCAATGCGGCCGGGTGATCGCACGGCCGGGCGCGGTGCGTTCCTCCAGGGCGCGCTGCAGTCGCTGCACGAATTGTTGAGCTTCGGCGCGCCCGACCACCTCCGCGGCGCCTCGGATGGGGCCGAGGACGAGCAATGTGGAGTCCGGCGACGAACTGCGCGGTGCTGCAATCCAAACATAGCCCTCGCCGTATTGCGTGGCGATGAACCGCGGCTTTCGGGCGGTGTCACTCAGCTTGCGGCGCAGCCGGTTGACGATGAAGTCGATGTTGCGGTCTGACTGGTCGGCCGGGTCGTTGCTCAACGCCGAGAGCAGCTGGTCGCGGCTGAGCAGCCGATGCGGATGCGCCACGAACTGGCTGAGTAAGGCGCGCTCGTGTCGGGTAAAGCGTAGCTTCGACCCATCGTCGCGTTCGGCGCCGAGCAGCTCCTCGTCGAAGAGCAGGTCATGAAATCTGAGGCTTCGAGCCTTGGTGTTATGGGTCTCGATACTCATCCCGCCCCCCGGCCAATCAAATACTGGCACAACAATTGGCGGCTATGCACCAGCAATCCTCGATCGAGGAGGGCCGATGAGCCGAGGCTGGTCGCCGTTTCGAAGGACGCGCCGCCGGCCCTGATCCTCGGGGCCTGTCGCACGAAGGCGGGGGATGTCATGGCGACCTACGGCTATTCCGGCTCAATCGAGACGGTGACGATCAGCGTGAGCGGCGTCTACGACATCACCGCTTATGGAGCCGAGGGCGGCGCATCCGGCAACGATCACGCTGGCGGCTTCGGCGCCGCGATCGGCGGCGACATCTATCTGGCGGCCGGAACGCAGCTCGAGCTCGCGGTCGGAGGAGCCGGACTCCCCGGCGCCGCCCCAAGCAGCGACGGCACGGGTGGCGCCGCCGGCTATGGCGGCGGCGGCGGTGGCGGCGGCAGCTTCGTGATTGAGTCCTATGACGGCGCGACCCATTCGCTCGTCGATAGCGTCCTCGGCGTGGCCGGTGGCGGCGGCGGCGGCGGCGGCGGCCCGCACAACTACATGACGGGTGACGGATCGCCAATCTCTATGACTGGCGCCGCCGGCAACGCGATGACGCAATCGCCAGCGGAGCCGATTATTGGCCACTTCTTTCCGGCTTCAGCGGGCGGCGACCCGATCGGCGGGTTCGGAAGCCACGTCTCCACACTGGCCGGCGGCGGAATTTCGAACGCGGCTCTGGAAGGCGGCGCAGGCGCTCACGCCCAGATATTCGGCACGACTTTTGCCGGCGGCTCCGGCGGCCACGGCGGCTTTGGCGGCGGTGGTGGAGGGGGCGCCGGCGGCTATGCGAGCATCAGCTACGCTGGCGCCAATGCGACCCTGGGCGGCGGCGGCGGTGGCGGCGGCGGGCTTTTCAGTTTCCCGGGATATACCAACGGCGCCAGCGGCGGCTTTTCATACTTCGTCGCAACGTCTCAGGATGGAGTCGAAGCGACCTCGCTGCTCACCAACACAAGCGGGGGTGCGCAGGCCGTCAATGGCTCCCACGGCGGAAACGGCGAGATCACGCTCGCGCTCGTCCCCGCCCAACAGGACACCCTCTTCGGCGGGACGAGCGCAGCGCCGACGTCCTGGAGTGTCACCAATCCGGTCGGCCCCTTCGCCACGCCTTGGTCTCTCGGCGCCGCGCCGACGGCGCTCGAGGCCAACGACCTTGTCGTCGCCTTTGGCGACTCCATCCTCGACTCGGCGACCGCGAACATTTCCAGCGACGCGAGCCTGGCCAACCTGCCGGCGGAAGTGATCGGCGGCTTGGAACTGGCCGGCGCCAACCTCACGCTGACGCAGAACCTGGAAGTCACTGGCGCGGCCGGCGCCCCCTTCGGCGGCGCAGGCTCGACCATAACAGTCGGGACGTCCGGCGCGCTCGTCGGACTTTTTGTTCAGTCTGCGGTGACGAACGCGTCTGGTCAGGTGAACGTCGTCCACGGGACCTACGACTACGCGGGCAGCGGCGCCACCGAGACGGTGACGGTCGACAGCAACGGCGTATTCGCCGACGAAGGCGCGCTCAACACAGCCTCGGTCGTCGTGGAAACCGGCGGAGTCGCCTTTGACTCTGGAACGGCCAACGCCGACGCCATCACCTTGCAGGGGGGGACCTTCACGGAGGACGGGACGGGCGCCGCGGTCACGGTGAACATGGCCGGCGGCGGCCTCTTCGTCGATCAGACCGAGCTCAGCGCGCCGGTGACCAACTTCGGATTCGGCGGCGAGATCGCCACCGGCGCCACGATCTCGCTCGTGACCTACACGCCTGGCTCACCCGGGGCGCAGGGGCATCTCACCTTCACCTCGAACGGAAGCAGCTATGACTTGTCGGTGACGCTGCAATCGGGCGTCACTAATCCGGAATTTCAGGTCGTCACAATCACCGATCCGGCGACCAGCCAAACCATGGACGCGATTGAGCTGGTCGTCTGCTTCGCCTCAGGGAGCCGCATCCGGACCGCGAAGGGCGAAGTTCCGGTGGAGAACCTCCGGGTAGGCGACCTGGCGGTGACCGCGGCGGGCGAGGCGCGGCCGATCGTCTGGATCGGGCATCGCAGGATCACGAACCTGACCTCCGAGCAGCACCCCGTGCGGGTGCTGGCCGGCGCGTTCGGCGATGGCCTGCCGGCGCGAGACCTGCGGCTCTCGCCTGGCCACGCGGTCTGCGTGGACGTCATGGACGAGGTGTTCGTACCGATCGACCATCTGATCAACGGCCAGACCATCTTCCGCGAGGATGTCGCAGAGGTGACCTACTGGCACGTGGAGCTCGAAAGTCACGACGTGCTGTTGGCCGATGGCCTTCCCTGCGAAAGCTACATGGACGCCGGCAACCGGGCCTTCTTCGGCCGCGCCTACGGTCGTTTGGCGAAGATCGATCCGGATCGCGTCGCCGAAAGCCTGACCCGCTACGCCCGGCCGTTCGTCAATGACGGTCCGATCGTGGCGGCGATCCGCGAGCGTCTGGCGGCGCGGGCCGAGGCGGCCGCGGGCGCGACTGGGCTCCAGACGGTCTCGGTCACCGCCAGCGGCCGTTAGGCTCCGAGGGCCGCCGCGCGCCCTCTGCAATCGGCAAAATCAAATACTGGCGCAACAATCTGCGGCTATGCATCGGCTGATCGATGGTTCGACGGCCGGACCGTCGCCGCTGACCCACCCGCCACCCAGCCTCGGGTCTTCTTGAGCAAGCCGAGCTAGTCGCTTTCGATCAGGCGTGAGGGTGGAATGGTTGCGATCACGACCGGCGATGGGGGCGGCCTGGGCGGCGGCGGCGGCGGTGGCGGCGGCAGCTTTGTCTATGAGCTGAGCGGCAGCGGCGGCACGCTCCTGGCCGCGGCCGGGGGCGGCGGCGGGGCCGGCTACACCCACAATGGCGGCTCTGGCGTGGCCGGCCCGAGCGGCGGCGCGGGCGGCGGCGCAAGTCACGGCGCGGGCGGCGTGGCCGGGGCCGCCGGCGCGGGATCGCCTACGGCCGGCGCGGGGGGCGGCGGCTACACCGGCGGTAACGCCAGCATCAATGCGGGCTACAACGGCGAGGTCCACAACCTTGCCTCGGCGGGATTCGGCGGCGGCGCCGGTCACCTGCACGGCGGCGGCGGCGGTGGCGGCGGCGGCGGCGGCGCCGGCGTGGGCGGCGGCGGTGGCGGTGGCTTCGGCGGCGGCGGCGGCGGCGGCGCGGGTTATGGCGGGGGCGGCGGGGGATCCTACCTCAGCTCCGGCCTGCTTCAGCCTACTGAGACCTCGGGCGAGCATTCCGGCAACGGCCTGGTGACCACCTCGCTCGCCGCCAGCGTGACCGACACGATCACCAACGTGAGCATCGGGGTCGCAACCCCGTGGAGCACGACCAACGCAGTCGGCGGGACGCCCTGGAGCCTCGGAACCGCGCCAACGGCGGCGCAGGCCAATGACCATGTCGTCGCGCTCGGCGCATCGATCCTCGACACCACCAACATTCAGAGCGATCCCAACATCACGCTCAACAGCAATCCGACGGAAGTGATCGGTGGCCTGACGCTGGGCGTGGCGGAAGTCACGCCGACGACGTTCATCGCGCCATCCATCGTCCTGGAGCAAAATCTCGACGTCACCGGCGCATCCGGAACGACTTCGTTCGGCGCACAGGGGTCGGACATCATCGTCGGCGACGCCACGCATAGCGCGGAGCTGTATGTCGGCGGCCCGGCGACCAGCGCGGCCGGCGTCGTCTTCGTCTACAATGGCGCCTACGTCTACGCCGGCCAGGGAAACACCGAGATGGTCGCGGTCAATGCCGGCGCGGCCTACAGCGACAGCGGCGGGAACAACGCCGGCACGGTGCAGCTAGATGGCGGGACGTTCAACGACAACGGCGTGGGCGACACCACGGTCGTGGACATGACGAACGGTGGCACGTTCAACGACAACAGTCCCAGCTTCAACGGCTCCATCGGGAACTTCGGCGTCGGCGGGGCGATCTCGATCCTGCCGACCTGTGTCTATGAGGGTGTCACGGCCGGACCCGGGGGCGACAATCTCAACCTTTTCAACCTCAACACGCTCACGCAGGACTACATCCCGATCAGTCTCGCCGCCGGCGTCACGCCGGATGAGGTCGGCCAGGAAGCCAACGGCCTGATCGAGGTGGTCGTCTGTTTCGTCTCCGGGACCCGCCTCCGCACGGCGCGCGGGGAGGTGGCCGTCGAGGACCTGGCGATCGGCGATCTGGCGGTGACGGCGACGGGCGAGGCGCGGCCGATCGTGTGGATCGGCCGCCGCAGGATAGTGAACCCGACGGCCGGGCAACAGCCCGTACGCGTGAGCGCCGGCGCCTTCGGCGTGGGTCTGCCCGCGCGCGACCTCTGGCTTTCCCACGGACACGCCGTTTGTATTGAGGCGATGGACGAAGTGTTCGTGCCGATCAGTCATCTGATCAACGGCTCGACCATCGTCCGCGAGGCGGCGTCAGACGTCACCTACTGGCACGTGGAGCTGGAGAGCCACGATGTACTGCTGGCCGAGGGCCTGCCGTGCGAAAGCTACATGGACGCCGGCAACCGCGCCTGGTTTGGCCGCGCCTACGGCCGCCTTGAGGCGATCGATCCTGAGCGCGTGGCCGAAAGCCTGAGCCGCTATGCCCGGCCGTTCGTCGATGGCGGTCCGATCGTGGCGGCAATCCGCGAGCGGCTGGCGGCAAGGGCCGAGAGAGCGCTCGATAAGGATTTCGCTGTCGCCCCGAGCTGCCGGGCGTAGCCGCCGCAGACCAGCCGCGCCATCTGATCGAAGAGAGCGTTGGGATCGGCGCACCGCCAGCCGGCGATCTCAGCCTCCTTGCCTTCAGCAAGGATCCATTCGCGCTCGCCGGCGCGAACAGCGTCGAGGATCCGCCGCGCCGCTTCATCCGGCGGCGTGCCGTTATCGATGGCGGCGTCGCTGAAGCCGCGCGCTTCGGCCGCGGTCTCGATGGCGTGACGGTGGCGATCCAGGGCGTCGGCCACGTCGGCGCCTATCTGGCCGAGTAACTCGCCGCCGCCGGGGCCAAGGTGGTCATCACCGACGTCAACCAGGCCGCCGTGGCCGAGGTTGCCGCCAGGACCGGCGCCCGCGTCGTCGCGCCGGCCGAGATCTTCGATGTCGAGGCTGAGGTCTTCACCCCTTGCGCCATGGGCGGGGCGATCAACCGCCAGACCGCCAGCCGGAATCGAAGCCTGGGCGATTAGCTCGGGTACGCCAGCGACGGATGCCAGTCGGCGCCGCGCCCCTCGGGCGTCATGTCGAGCACAGTCCACAACGGGGCCGGGTCGGGCGCACCGCGCGGACCCTGACCCGGGTCGCTGGCTATCATCTCCTGCGACCAGAAGTGGCGGATCGCGCCGTCCCTGCGGGTGAAGACGGCGGGTCCTCCGCTATCCAGATCGCCGTCCGGGCTGCCGGCGTAATCCCGTGTGAAGACGTCGTCGAGAGCGCTGGCGAGTCTGAGGTTCTTCCAGCCTCGTTCGCGCTTTACCGCGACGAGCCGCTCCAGCGGCGACCGCGCGACCACCACGAGCGAGACCTTCTGGGCGAGGTCGTCGGCGTTGCCGTCCCATGCGTCCAGGAGGTTGGTGCACATCGGGCAAGGCGATTTCCTCTCGGGTCCGAACATGTAGTGATAGACCACCAGCGTCTGCTTATCGCCGAACAGCCCGGCGAGGTCGCGTGGGCCGTCTTCGGTTTCGAAATGGAAGTTACCGGTGACAGGGCCTCCAGGCGGCAGCGCCCGGCGCATCGCCGCCACTCTTTCGATGTGGCGGCGAAGTTCGAACTCCTCGGCGAGCAGCGCTTGCCGCGCCGCCCGATACTGTGGGCTCTCGTTGGGGATGCGAATGGGATTGTCGGCAGCGAGCTGCTCGGCGGGAACCAGGGTCTCGGCTTTGATGTCCATTGATGAGCCCCCGATGAACCTTTCTCGAATAGGGTTCTGACCTTCGCCACGCCGAAACTAGTTCGACAATGCGCCTTGGACGGTGGTGATGGCGCCTCTCAGTTCATAAGCCTGCGGGCACCGGTCCTTGCAGGCGGCCGCCTGGGCCTTGAGCGCATCGAGCTGGGCTGCCGCCTTCTGGTTGTCCTTTAACTTGACCAACGCGAGCGCAAGCTCCCGACGCGAATCGATCGACGTCGGCTCGATCGCCACGGACCGCGCGTAGGCGTGCTCCGCGGTTCTTGTCTCCCCGAGCGCAGACGCCGCCTCTCCGAGGTTGTACCAAGCGTCGGCGTCGCTCGGCGTGAGCTCCGTGACATGCCTGAAGGCGTCTACCGCGTCCCTATATGCGCCGGCCTGCAAAGCGGCCAAGCCGCGCCGCGATTCTTCCCCAGCACTAACTCGTGGACCGGCGAACGTGGCGCCTTGCATCATGTCTGGTCCGCCGAACGCGACGGCGCCAGGAAGTTCGGCCGTGAAGAGCCCCAGAACCATAAGGGCGACGTATTTCGACCTCATGCCGAGCCTCCACCCGCGGTCATTTTCGCCTCCACCAGAATGAGCGCAGCGGTTGGCATTCGCAATGGGAGCGGCAGCCCCTAGCCTCAGGCCAGAAATCCCGCCTCGGCGAAATCGATCATGCGCTTTAGCAGCGCGTCCACGTCGCTCTCACGGGTCAGCCCGTCGGAAAGGGCGTGCAGGCGGTCGAACTCGGCGAAACGGTTGTTGTGGATCATGCCGAGCGCGAAGTGCAGCCGCCAGTAGATCTCCTCGGGCGGCAGATGGGGCAGGGCGGCGATCAAGGCGTCTGCGAAGCGGCGCAGATGGGAGACGTCGGTGCGCAGAGACTCCTTCATCGCCTCGGTGCCCTCGCTGCGCGAGCGGATAATGAATTGCACCGAGATGCGGCGTTCGTGGGCCGGGTTGGACCAGCGCAGCGGCGGCTCGAAGTAGGCGGTCAGGATTTCGCGTACGGGCGGCTTGCCGTCGTGGCGGTCGGCGGCCTGGTGGAGCATCTTGGCGCGCTCGCGGTTCAACTCCGCCGTGCGCCGGCGGAAGATCTCGAACAACAGGGCGTCCTTGGAGCCGAAGTGGTAGTTGACGCTGGCGAGGTTGACGCCGGCCTCTGCGGTGATGTCGCGCACCGAGACGTTCTGGAAACCGTGCAGGGCAAAGAGGCGCTCGGCGGCGGTGAACACCGCGGCTTTCGTGGCGGCCTCCCGCTCCGGGTCCTGGTCTTCGACGTGGGTCAGGGAATCGGTCATTGGGCCGTCCATGTCGGAGGCAGTGTTAATCCGGGTGCGGAGCGATGCAAATCCGCCTAACGCACAAGTTCACGCATGGCCCGGTCCAGACCCTCGATGGTGAGCGGGAACATGCGCTCGTGCACCAGCTCGCGGATCACGCCGATTGAGGGCGTATGGTCCCAGTGCCGGGCCGGCGTCGGGTTGATCCACACCACGCTGTCCCAGGCGCGCGTGGCGCGGTCGAGCCAGATGGCGCCCGGCTCCTCGTTCCAGTGCTCCACCGAGCCGCCCGGGTAGGTGATCTCGTAGGGGCTCATGGTGGCGTCGCCGACGAAGATCACCTTGTAGTCGCGGCCATACTTGTTGAGCAGGTCCAGGGTGTCGAGCTTCTCGGTGTGGCGCCGGCGGTTGTCCTTCCACACGCCCTCGTAGAGGCAGTTGTGGAAGTAGAAGAACTCCATGGTCTTGAACTCGGTGCGGGCGGCGGAGAACAGCTCCTCGCAGATCCGGATGTGGCTATCCATCGAGCCGCCGATGTCGAAGAACAGCAGCACCTTGATGGTGTTGCGGCGTTCCGGCTGCATGACCAAGTCGAGATAGCCCTTGTTGGCGGTCTCCTTGATCGTCCCCTTCATGTCCAGCTCATCCGGCGCGCCCTGGCGGGCGAACTTGCGCAGCCGGCGCAGGGCGATCTTGATGTTGCGCGTACCGAGCTCGACCTGGTCGTCAAGGTTCTTGTACTCGCGCTTGTCCCAGACCTTTATCGCCCGGCCGTGACGGCCCTTATCCTGGCCAATGCGGATGCCTTCGGGATGGTAGCCGCCGGCCCCGATCGGGAAGTTGCGGTTGCGCCCGCGGGCGTTCTCGTCCTCCTCCTCGCCGTCCTCGCCCCCGCGGTCGCGGCGCATCTGCTCCTGCAGCATCTCCATGAACTTGTCGAAGCCGCCCATGGCCTCGATTTGTTTCTTCTCCTCCTCGGAGAGGAAGCTCTCGGTTAGCCGCTTGAGCCACTCGGCGGGGACGTCTTGCGCTTTTTCCGCCGTGAGGATCTCCAGGCCCTTGAACACCTGACCGAACACCAGGTCGAAGCGGTCCAAGTGCTTCTCGTCCTTCACCAGGATGGTGCGCGAGAGGTAGTAGAAATCCTCCACCCGCCGGTCGATGACCGACTTGTCCATGCCCTCCATGAGCATGAGGTACTCTTTCAGCGTCACCGGCACCTTGGCGGCTCGCAGCTCGGCGAAGAAGTTGAGGAACATCGGCGGATCCCGCTCAAACAGCCGTTTGATGGGAGGATGGGGGCGGGGAGCCTCCGTGTCCAGATCAGATTGGCGAGCGACCTACCCCCGCGACAGGATGAATTCGTGGTCGGTGCTGCCGCCGACCCGGAAACCATATTCGCCCACCTTGCGGAAGCCGGCCCGCTCGTAGAGCCGCTGGGCCCCCAGGTTCCCCGACCAGACGCCGATCCACAGGCGTCGCGGTCCGTCGCGCTCCAACCAAGCGAGCGCGGTTTCCATCAACCGGCCACCCAAGCCCTCGCCCTGCGCCACCTGGTCGACATAGATCCGCTTCAGTTCGCCGCAGCCCGGCGTCACCTCGGGGTGGGGCAGGCCGCAGGGGCCGGCCACGGCGTAGGCCACGGCTTCGCCGTCGCGCTCGGCCAGCCAGACGCCCATGGCCGGGTCGACGATCTCGGCGGAAATCTTGGCCGGCGCGTGGGTCGCGGCCAGGAATGTCGCCAGGTCGTCCGGCGGATACATATGTCCGAACGCATCGGCGAAGGTGCGCGCGCCTATCGCCGCAATGGCGGCGGCGTCCGATGCGGCAGCGCGGCGAATCGTGGTTTCCGTCATGGTCGAGATGCGTCTCAGGCGTTAAGGACCGGCTATGGACCTCGTCCTCTATAGCCACCCGGAAATGGCCTTGCACCGTCCGCGACCGCGTCACCCGGAGCGGCCGGAGCGGCTGACGGCGGTGCTGGATGCACTTGCAGATCAGTCCGGTCTGGTTCTCGACCGCCGTGAGGCGCAGCCGGTAAAGGCCGTAGACCTCGCCCGCGTGCATGGCGAGGCGTTCGTGAAGGCGATCGAGGCATTGACGCCCGCGGACGGCGTCGCCTACGCCGACCCCGACACCCAGGTCTCGCTGGGCTCGTTCGCGGCCGCAATGCGGTCGGCCGGCGCCGTCGTAGAGGCGGCCCGGGCCGCGGCCCGCGGCGAGATCGAGCGCGCCTTCTGCGCCGTGCGTCCGCCAGGGCACCACGCCGGCCCAAACAGCGCCATGGGCTTCTGCTTGTTCTCCAACATCGCCATCGCCGCCCGCGCCGCCCAGGCCGCCGGCGCGGCGCGCATCGCCATCGCCGACTTCGACGTCCACCACGGCAACGGCACCCAGGCCGTGTTCGAGGCCGACCCTTCGGTGTTCTTCGCCTCTATCCACCAGAGCCCGCTCTACCCGGGCACCGGGTCGCCGGAGGAGATTGGGGTCGGCAACATTGCCAACGCCACGGTACCGCCGGGGGCGAGCCGCGAGGCTTGGCGCGCCGCCTTCCAGGGGCTGGTCCAACGCCTCGACGCGTTCGCGCCGGACCTCATCCTGGTCTCGGCCGGCTTCGACGCCCACGCCCGCGATCCGCTCGCCGAACAGTCGCTTGAGGCCGAGGATTACGCCTGGGCGACGCGCGCCTTGGTCGAGGTCGCCCGCCGGCGCTGTGGCGGTCGGATCGTCTCAACGCTGGAGGGCGGCTACGACCTCGTGGGCCTCGGGCAGTCGGCCGCCGCCCACTCTCGCGCCTTGGCGGAGGCTTGAGGGGGCCCGTGGCCGAATCGGGGGCGATCATTCTCGTCCGGCACGGCCGGCCCGCCCTCTCGCGCAAGGTGATGCTGTCGGCCCAGGGTTACGGCGCCTGGTGGGCCCAGTATGAGGTGCTGGGGTTGAGGAAAGGGCAGGTGGCGCCCGACAGCCTCAAGGTCCTGGCGCGGAACGCTGGAACGGTGCTTGCCTCGACCCGGCTGAGATCGATCGAGAGCGCCACGCTGGTCTGCGATGGCCGGCCGTTCCTCAGCGAGGCGGCGCTGATCGAGGCGCCCCTGCCGCCGCCGCCGTGGCCGGAGTGGCTGAAACTGCCGCCCACCGCCTGGGGCGTGATTTCGCGCTTCATCTGGTGGTGGTTCGACTACCACGCCGGCCAGGAATCGCGCCGCCAGGCCGAGGCGCGTGTGGAGGCGGTGGTCGACCGGCTCGTCGGCCTGACGTCCGGCGGCGAGGACGTCGTCGTGGTGGCGCACGGCTTCCTCAACGCCATGATCGCGCGGGTCCTCAAGCGCCGCGGTTGGCGGCTGACCGAAAACGGCGGCTACAAATACTGGGGCGCGCGCCGCTTCGCGGCGCCGCGCTGACCGCGTTGCGGGCCGCCCGCACCTGGAGTAACTGCCCCTGCCCATGGCCGACCAACCCGACATCGCATCCCTCAGCTTCGAGGCCGCTCTGGCGGAACTCGAGCGCATCGTCGCCGAGCTCGAGTCCGGCAAGGCGGAGCTCGAGCGCTCCATCCAGGTCTACGAGCGCGGCGCGGCGCTCAAGGCCCACTGCGAGGCCAAGCTCAAGGAAGCGCAGCTGCGGGTCGAGAAGATCCTCGTCGGCCCCGGCGGTCCGGAAGGACTGGAGCCGGCGAGCTTTTCGTGAGCGCGACCGATCTGGAGGATCGCTTGGCGGCGACGGCCGACCGCGTCACCACGGCGCTGGACGGGCTGCTGCCCAAGCCGCAAGGGGCGGAAGCGCGCCTCACCGAGGCCATGCGCTACGCGGCCCTGGCGCCTGGCAAGCGGCTGCGACCTTTCTTCGTGATCGAGGCTGGGCGCCTCTTCGACCTGGCCGACGAATCGCTGTTGCGGGCAGGCTGCGCGCTCGAGCTGATCCATGCCTACAGCCTGGTGCACGATGATCTGCCGTGCATGGATGACGACGACCTGCGCCGCGGTCGCCCGACTACCCACCGGGCCTTCGACGAGGCGACGGCGGTTCTGGCCGGCGACGCCCTGCAGACCTCGGCCTTCGAGATCCTGGCCGATCCCGCCACCCACCCCGACGGGGCCGTGCGCGCCGAGCTGGTGCGCCGACTCGCCGTCGCGTCGGGCGCGCTCGGCATGGCTGGCGGTCAGATGATCGACCTGCTGGGCGTCCGTGACGACCTCGAAGCCGTGGCAAGAATGCAACGGATGAAGACCGGCGCGCTCATTCTCTGTGCTTTCGAGCTGCCCCTGGCCATGGCGAAGGCCAACCCCGCCGAGCGCGCGGCGCTGGAGGCGTTCGGCCGCGACATCGGTCTCGCCTTCCAGATCGTCGACGACATCCTCGACGCCGAGGGCGACGCCGAGGCCATGGGCAAGGCCGCTGGCGGCAAGGACGCCGCCAAGGGAAAGACCAATTTCGTCACGCTCTTAGGGGTCGATACGGCCAAGACGAGGGCGGCCGAGCTGGCGGTGTCGATGAAAGCCCATCTGGCGATCTTCGGCGGCCGCGCCCATGTCTTGCGGGACGCCGCCGACTTCGTCCTGGACCGGAAGACCTGAGCGGTCGGGTGTTGGCGGGCCGCCTTAGATTCGTGCTAGACGACCAGGATTAATGCTCCCAGGGATGGGGAGACAGAAGGATAAGTTTGGGCATGGCCCCTTCCACGCCGCTGCTTGATAGAGTGCATGAACCGGCCGACATCCGCGGCCTTTCCGACCCCGAG
>JBEKQJ010000048.1:0-14182 GCA_049519835.1 Caulobacteraceae bacterium
AGCCTCGCCGCGCAGCGCCGCCATCACCTACTGGGTAATCGTCGCGGCCATCGGCGCCTCGTTCGGCATGCTGTTCCAGATCTACGCCGGCGCCAGCATCGCCCAGACCTTCCTGGTCACCGCGATCGCCTTCGGCGGCCTGTCGCTGGTCGGCTACACCACCAAGCGCGACCTGCAACCCATGGGCAGCTTCCTGATCATGGGCCTGTGGGGCCTGGTCGTGGCCATGGTGCTCAGCATCTTCTTCCACTCGGCCGCCATGGTCTTCGCCATCAACGCCATCGGCGTGCTGATCTTCGCGGGCCTCATCGCCTGGGACACCCAGCGTTTGAAGACGATGTACTACCAACTGGGCGGCGATCAGGCGGCCATGAGCGTGGCGACAAGCTACGGCGCACTCAGCCTCTACCTCGACTTCGTCAACCTGTTCCGCTTCCTGCTCTATTTCATGGGCGGAAGCCGCCGCTAGGCGAAGCCAGCCCTCGGACTCTGAAAGCCCCGGTCCCGCGACCGGGGCTTTTTCATTTCACGACGGCGAACCTGGCCCGGTCGAAGACCTTGAGCACTTGGGCGAGCTCGTGGCTGCGGCGGAGCACCAATCCGCCCGGGGCGGTGACCTGCCAGGCGCCCTGGCGAGCGGCGAGGCCGGGGCGCTTCTCGATGCGGTAGAGTGGCGTCTCGCTGGCCCGGCGGAAGACCGAGAACACCGCCCGGTCCTTGAGAGCGTCGATGGCGTAGTCCCGCCAGTGCCCGGCCACAACCATCCGGCCGTAGAGGCGCAGCAACAGGTCGAGTTCGCGACGATCGAAAAACACGACAGGCTGCGCCGCGGCGACGGAGTCGAATGCCATTGGCGAAGAGCCTAGCCAACGAATCAGGGCTTGGCGAGACCCGCCGTCGGCGCGCCGCTGCGGACGTAATCGATGAAGGCGCGTAACGGCGGCGGCACAAGCCGACGACCCGGATAATAGAGGAACGGCCCAGAGAAACTCTGCCACCAGGGTTCCAGCACCGGCTCCAGGACGCCGGTGTCGAGCTCCGGGCGCAGCCAATCCTCGAACAGGCAGATGACGCCCAGACCGGCGGCCGCCGCGTCGACGAGCAGGTTGGTCGCCCCGCCGAGTGTCACCAGCAGGGGTCCCGCGGGATCGACCCGCACCACCTCGCCGTCGCGCTCGAACTCCCACGGCGGCGTGGCGCCGCTGGGGAACCGGCCGTAGAGGCAGGCGTGCTCCAGAAGGTCGCGGGGATGTTCAGGTCGGCCATGCCGATCGAGATAGACCGACGCCGCAGCGGCCGCGAAGCGCTGCACCCGCGGACCGATCGGCACGGCGATCATGTCCTGCTCGAGCCGCTCGTCATAGCGGATGCCGGCGTCACACCCAGCGGCCAGGAGATCCACAAAGCGCTCCTCGGCGATCACCTCCAGGCGGATCTCCGGGTAGGTCGCCAGAAACCCCGGCACGATTTCGGGGAGGACCAGCCGGGCGGCGCTGACCGGCACGTTCAGCCTGAGTACGCCCGCCGGGCGATCGCGGAAGCCGTTCACCACCTCGAGCGCGGCCTCGACCTCGGCCAGCGCCGGTCCCAGACGCTCGAGCAGCCGCTGACCGGCCTCGGTGAGGGCGACGCTGCGGGTCGTGCGGTGCAGGAGGCGCACGCCCAGCCGCGTCTCCAGCCGGCGGACCGCTTCGCTGAGGCCCGAGGCGCTGCCGCCGCCCGTACGCGCGGCGTCGCGGAAGCCCTTGGCTCGCGCCACTGCGGCGAAGGCGCTCAGTTCTTCGAGGCCCGTTGGCATTGTCCGGCTTTCCGTACAGCCTGTGCGGATTATCCCGCATTGTCGCACAAGCCGGCAAGACCTACTTCACACCCGTCCAAGACGGAGGCTCTCCATGTCCAATCTCGACAAGTCCGGCGCGTTCAATCTGGGCGACCGCGTCGTCAGGCGGATGGGTTACGGCGCCATGCAGCTTGCCGGCCCGGGCGTCTTCGGTCCGCCGAAGGATCGCGGCGAAGCGATCGCTGTGCTGCGCGAAGCGATCGCCAGCGGCGTCAACCACATCGACACCAGCGATTTCTACGGACCCTACGTCACCAACGAGATCATCCGCGAGGCGCTGCACCCCTATCCGGACGACCTCGTCATCGTCACCAAGGTCGGGGGCCGGCGTGGCGCCGACGCCTCGTGGAACCCGGCGTTTTCACCGGCCGAGCTGGTCCAGGCGGTCCACGACAACCTCGGCCGCCTGAGGCTCGAGGCGCTCGACGTCGTCAACCTGCGGGTGATGGGCCGCGTCCATGGGCCGAGCGAAGGGCCAATCGATGAACAATTCGCCGCCCTGGCCGAGCTTCAGCAGCAGGGTCTGATCCGCCACCTCGGCCTCAGCAACGTGACGCGCGCCCAGATCGACTCGGCTCGCGCCATCGCGCCGGTGGTCTGCGTACAGAACCTCTACAACGTCGCCCACCGCGAGGATGACGCCCTGATCGACTGGCTGGGCGCCGAGGGCGTCGCCTATGTGCCGTTCTTTCCGCTCGGCGGTTTCACGCCATTGCAGTCTTCGACGCTGTCGGAGGTCGCCGCGCGGCTGGGCGCCACGCCTATGCAGACGGCGCTGAGCTGGCTACTGCATCGAGCGCCCAATGTTCTGCTCATTCCGGGCACCTCCTCGCGCGCCCACCTGCGGGAAAACCTGGCCGCGGCCGAAATCGCCCTGCCCGCGGACGCGCTCGCCGCTCTGGACGGCATCGCCAACGCTGTAGCCGCATAGCGGGACCACGTTGCCGGGCGGAAAATGCCCCGAAACAAAGCGGGGCTATGCACCGGCATCTTCAATCCGGAGTTCCGTCCCTATGAAGTTCGTCCGTCTGCCGGCCCTGGCGCTCTGCGCCGTCCTTGCCGGCGCCGCCGCCGTCCAGGCCCAGGACGCCTCGGCGCCGCCGCCGGCCGGCGCGCCGGGCGGCCACCATGGCTGGGATCCGGCTCAGTTCCGCGCCCGCATGGAGGCCCATCGCGCCGAGCGCCTGAAGGCCCTCCACGACGTGCTGGGCATCCGTCCCGAGCAGGAGTCGGCCTTCCAAGCCTGGGCCGACTCCATGAAACGGCCTCAGCGACCGGAAGGCGCCGGGCCGCAGCATCAGCCCGGCGAGTTCGCTGGCCTGACGACGCCAGAGCGCCTCGACCGCATGGCCCAGAGGATGCAGGAGCGGACCGCCAAGCGGCAGGAGGCGTTCGCCCGTCGCGCCGCGGCGACCAAGACGTTCTATGCGGCGCTGAACCCGTCTCAGCAGAAAGCCTTCGACTCCTTGTCCCTGCTGCGCGGCGACGACCGTCATGGCGGTTGGGGCCATGGCCGCGGCGGCTTCGGGCGCCACGGCTTCGGAGACAAGGACCAAGGCTAAGCCTGGAGCGCCGGCGCCCCGCCGGCGAGACGGCGGGGCCGCGAGGTATTATATTGACGGCATGGCGGTCGCCGCACGCGTCAGTCCCAAGGACTTCTTCACCCCCGCCGAATGGGCGCCGTTCGCGGTGCGCTCGTCGTGGAAGGGCCTCGCCCTGGTGGTTCATGCCTGGGCTGTGATCGGCGCGGCGACTGTGGTCGGTCTGATCTGGCCCTGGACCTTGCCGCTCATCGTACCGATCATCGGCGCGCGGCAGCTGGGCCTGTTCATCCTGCAGCACGACGCCGCCCACGGCGCCCTGCATCCGAACGCCGGAATCAACGACTGGGTGGGCGAGTGGCCATGCCTGGGCGGGCTGGCGCCCTATCGCAACTATCACCTGCAGCACCACAAGTACGCCCAGCAGGCCGAGGACCCTGATCTGGTCCTCTCAGCCCCGTTTCCGATTTCCCGGGCCTCCTTCCGCCGCAAGGTGGTCCGCGACCTCACCGGCCAGACCTGGTTCAACCAGCGTTTCGGCCGCCTCGTCGCCCGGCTGAAGGCGCGCAAGGAGCCGACACTCGCCATCCTCGCCGACGAGGTGAAGCGTCAGCGCCGCTGGCTGATCCTCAACGGCTTGGCGATCGCCGCCTTTACCGCAGCCGGCTACTGGTGGGGTTGGTTCGCGCTATGGCTGCTGCCGCGCGCGACCTGGTTCCAGCTGGTCACCCGCCTGCGCAACATCGCCGAGCACGCCCTGGTCGCCAAGGACGAGCCCGATCCGCTCCGCCATGCCCGCACCACCCATGCGAACCTGATCGAGCGGGCGCTGATCGCGCCCTATTGGGTGAACTACCACTGCGAGCACCACATGTTCATGCACACGCCGTGCTGGAGCCTGCCGCGGATGAGCCGCCTGCTGGCGCAAAAGGGCGTCACGCCGCGGATGCGCACCGCCCGCGGCTATGTCGAGGTGCTGAACCTGGCCGCGCCGGCCTAACCCGCTCGTGGCGTCCGATCCTGAGGCGATCGCCAGGCGGAAGAAGCGCCGCGCCGCCTGGAGCGGCGTGTTCTGGCTGTTGACGGCCATGTTCCGCACTGATCCGCCACCGCCGCCGCATACCGAAGAAACCGGCCGCGTGCGCCGCGACGCCGCCGGAGACCGGCCGAGACCGTAGCGCCGGCTAGTTCGCCCTCGCGTCCCGGCGGGCCCGCACCCGCAGGCGCAGGGCATTGAGCTTGATGAAGCCGGCCGCGTCGCGGTGGTCGTAGGCCACCGCCCCTTCCTCGAAGGTCACCAGATCCTGGTCGTAGAGCGAATAGGGGCTCTCGCGACCGGTCACCGCCACGTTGCCTTTGTAGAGCTTGACCGTCACCCGACCGGTGACCAGCGCCTGGGACTGGTCGATCGCGGCCTGCAGCATTTCCCGCTCCGGCGCGAACCAGAAGCCGTTGTAGATCAGCGAGGCGTAGCGCGGCATCAGCTCGTCCTTGAGGTGAGCGGCGCCGCGGTCGAGCGTGATGGATTCGATGCCGCGGTGCGCCGCCAGCAGGATCGTGCCGCCCGGGGTTTCATAGACGCCGCGCGATTTCATGCCCACGAAGCGGTTTTCCACCAGATCGAGGCGGCCGACGCCGTTGTCGTGGCCGAGCTGGTTGAGACGGGTGAGCAACGCGGCGGGTGAGAGCCGTTCGCCGTCGATGGCCACCGGGTCGCCGGCCTCGAAGTCCATGGTGAAGATCGTCGCCCGGTCGGGGGCGTCCTCCGGCGCGATGGTGCGCATGTGGACGAACTCCGGCGCCGCCAGGCTCGGATCCTCCAACACCTTCCCCTCCGATGAAGAGTGCAACAGGTTGGCGTCGACGCTGAACGGCGCCTCGCCCAGCTTGTCCTTGGCGATCGGGATCTGATGGTCGCGCGCGAAGGCCAGCAGCGCCTCGCGGCTCTTGAACGTCCACTCCCGCCAGGGAGCGATCACCTGGATGTCCGGCTCCAGGGCGTAGTAGCCGAGCTCGAAGCGCACCTGATCGTTGCCCTTGCCAGTGGCGCCGTGACAGACCGCGTCGGCGCCGACCTTGCGGGCGATATCGATCTGGGCCTTGGCGATCAGCGGCCGGGCGATCGAGGTGCCGAGCAGGTACTGACCCTCGTAGACCGTGTTGGCGCGGAACATCGGGAACACGAAGTCGCGCACGAACTCCTCGCGCAGGTCCTCGATGAAGATGTTCTCCGGCTTGATGCCCAGCAGCAGGGCCTTCTCGCGGGCCGGGCCCAGCTCCTCGCCCTGGCCGAGGTCTGCGGTGAAGGTGACCACTTCCGCGCCGTATTCGGTCTGCAGCCACTTGAGGATGATCGAGGTGTCGAGGCCGCCGGAATAGGCGAGCACGACCTTCTTGGGGCGCGGGGACATGCGGAACTCCGGGGAAGAGCTTGGGTAGGCGCGCGCTTAAAGCCTCGCCGGAAGCCGGATGGCAACCCTGCGGTTCAAACCGTCATCTGGGCGCCGAGTTCGATCACCCGGCCGGGCGGAATGTGGAAGAATTCGCTCGGGTTGGCGGCGTTCTTCTGCAGGAAGATGAACAAGCGGTCCTGCCATTGCGGCATCCCGGAGTGATCATCGGGCACCACCTTGCGCCGCCCGAGGAAGAAGCTCGTCGACATGATGTCGAACTTCAGCCCCTGCTTCTTGCACTCGGCGAGCGCTCTGGGGACGTTCGGACTCTCCATGAAACCGTAGGTCAGCGTGATCCGCGTGAAGTCGGCGTTGATCGGCTCGATCTTCACGCGATTCTCCGGCGCCACGCGCGGTGTTTCGGCCGTGCGTATCGTCAGGATGACGTTGCGCTCGTGCAGCACCTGACTGTGCTTGAGGTTGTGCAGCAGGGCCACCGGCGTCAGGTCCGGCGTGGCGGTTGGGAAGATGGCCACGCCAGGCGCGCGCCAGGGCGGCCGGGCCTCCAGGATGCCGATCATGTCCGTCAGCGGCACGCTCTCGGCTTGGGTCTTGCCGTTGAGAATGGCCACGCCCTTGGCCCAGGTCAGCATCACGACCACCAGGCCGGCCCCGAACACGATCGGGATCCAGGCCCCCTCCACCAGCTTGGTGAGGTTGGAGGCGAAGAACACCGTGTCCACCACGGTGATCGGGACGAACAGAAGCAGCACCCGCGGCCAGCTCCAGCCCCACATGCGGCGCGCGACCACATAGGCCAGGCACGTGGACACGAACATGGTGCCTGTCACCGCCACGCCATAGGCGCTGGCCAGGCGGTGCGAGGTCTGGAACACCAGCAGCAGCACCAGCACCCCGGCCATCATCAGGGTGTTGGCGGCCGGCACGAAGATCTGCCCGGTCTGGGTCTCGGAGGTGCGGCGGATGGTGAGACGCGGCAGCAGGCCGAGCTGCACCGCCTGCTGGGTCATCGAATAGGCGCCGGTGATGACCGCCTGGCTGGCGATCACCGCCGCGGCCGTCGCCAGCCCCAGCACCGGCCAATAGGCGAAATGCGGAGTCATCTCGAAGAGAGGGCTGTGGCGCGCTTCGGGGTGGCGCAGCACCAGGGCTCCCTGGCCGAGGTAGTTGAGCGCCAGGCACGGCCAGACGATCCACAGCCAGGCAAAGCGGATCGGCCGGCGCCCGAACTGGCCCATATCGGCGTAGAGCGCCTCGGCGCCGGTTACCGCCAGGAACACGCTGCCCAGGATGACGAAGCCGACGAAACCGTTGTCGGCCAGGAAGCGCACCGCGAAATAGGGATTCACCGCCCAAAATATCCGCGGCTCCTGGGCGATGTTGAGGACGCCGAGGGCGGCGAGGGTAAGGAACCAGGCTGCCGTCACCGGCCCAAACAGGGAGGCCACGCGGTGCGTGCCCCGGGCCTGAACCAGGAACAGGGCGATGAGAATGCCGAAGGCCAGCGGCAGGACCATCGGCGAAAGCATCCGCCCAATGTGTGGAGCGACCCGCAGGCCCTCCACCGCCGAGAGCACCGAGAACGCCGGCGTGATCACCCCGTCGCCGAAGAACAGCGCCACCCCGATCACTCCGACCAGGAACAGCCATCGCGAACGACCTTCCGAGACACGCTGGGCAAGGGCCATGAGCGCCACCGAGCCCCCCTCGCCCTTGTTGTCGGCGCGCATCAGCACGGTGATGTACTTGACCGTGACGATGAGGGTCAGGGTCCACAGAATGAGGGACACCACGCCCAGCACGGCGATGTGCGGCGAGCCCTCCGGCCGCGAATGCGCCAGGGCCTCGCGCAGGGCGTAGAGCGGGCTGGTGCCGATGTCGCCGAAAACGACGCCCATGGCGCCGAGAGTCAGGGCGGCGAAGCTGCGCCGGCGGCGGCGGGGCGCGGGCGGGGCGGGTTCGGCGGCCTTGGAAGGCAGAGCGGCCGTGTCGACCAAGCTGTGAAGGTCTCCAAAGGGCTCCGCCCGATGCAGCGGTGCGCGCTACACCCAATCCCGCCGACGTTCAATCGGTGAGCCGCGCCATGGCCAATGCGTCGGCGCGTCCGGGTGAGGGGATCAAACCCCGGCCGCGTAATCCCTCACCCTCCCATGGCTCCGCCATGGCCCCCTCCCTCTCCCGCCGGGAGAGGGGTTCTGAGCACAACCTCATACGTGATTGCCCTGCTCGACGGGGGATGGAGGATTGCCGATGGCCGCGCTCGCCTTCCCAACCGCGAGCCGCGCCGTTACGGTCCGCCGCCATGATCCCACCCCACATGGTCCACGGCGAATGAGCGGCCGCCTGGCGCTCGTCACCGGCGCCTCGTCCGGGATCGGGGCGGCCTTCGCCCGCATCTACGCCGCCCACGGCTACGACCTGGCTCTGACGGCGCGACGGGAGGACCGCCTCGCCGCCCTCGCCGACGAGGTCAGGCTGGCGCACGGCGTCGAAGCGCTGGTCGTGCCGGCCGACCTGGCCGATCCGGCCGCGCCGGCCAGGCTCGTAGCTGACGTCACCGCTCACGGTCACGGCATCGACGCACTCGTCAACAACGCCGGCTATGGCCTTCCCCAACCCTTCGCCGAGAGCCGGTGGGAGGAGCAGGCCGCCCTCCTGCAGGTCATGGTCACGGCCCCTTGCGAGCTCGCTCACCGGACCCTGCCTGGCATGGTCGACCGGCGGTTCGGCCGCATCGTCAACGTCGCCTCGCTGGCCGGCTTCCTGCCGGGCTCGCCGGGCGCCGGGCTCTACAGCGCCGTCAAGGCGATGCTGATCCGCTTCACCGAGGGCTTGCATGTCGAGCTGCAAGGAACCGGCGTGCACGTCAGCGCGCTTTGCCCCGGGTTCACCTGGACGGAATTCCATGACGCCAACGGCACACGGGAGGCGCTCGCCAGCACGCCAACCTGGCTGTGGATGGGCGCCGACGAGGTGGCGGCCAGCGGCTACGAGGCGACCGAGGCCAACCGGCCGATCTGTGTGCCCGGCGCGCCCAACAAGGCCGCCGCCGCCCTCTCGCACTTACTGCCCGACGAATGGACCATGGCCTTGATGGCCAGGCGCGGACGCTTCGGCCTCGGCAAGCCTTAACGCGAGGGGTGGGACGCCTGATAGGGCTGGGCCACCTCATGCCTCACCGAGCCCGTCGTCGAGGCGGCCCAGCCGGTCAGAATGAACTGCACGGCCATGGCGGTCAGGATCAGGCCGAGCACCCGCACGACGATGACCATGCCGACGCGGCCCATGGCGCGCGATATCTGGCTGGTGAACCAGAACGACAGCACGATGGTGATCGACACCGCCAGGAGCGCGGCGAGTCCGAGGGCGACGCCACTGGCGCCGAGCCGCCGGGCCTCCTCGGCATAGATCACGACGGTTGAGATGGCGCCGGGTCCGACCAGCAGCGGCATGCCGAACGGCACCACCAGGCGTTCGAACCGCTGCGCGGCGTAGTCGCGCACCGACAGCGGCCGGTCTGCGGGACCGTCGTCGCTGAAGTTCTTGTCGATTTCGCCGCGCACCATGTCGAGGCCCATGAGCAGGAGCACGACGCCGCCGGCGATGCGGAAGGCCGGCAGGGAGATGCCGAAGAAGCGCAACAGTGACAGGCCGGTGAGGAAGAAGAAGCCCAGGAAGACGAAGGCGAACGAGGCCATGTAGACCGCCGTCAGCCGGCTCTGGGCCGGGGTCGCCCCTGTCGTGGCGGCGGCGTAGAGCGGGACGCTCCCAACCGGGTCGATCAGCGCAAACAGCGCGATGAAGAAGTTGAGGGCGAAGGTTGCCGCGTCCATGCGTGCGGCATAGCCGAGTTCTAGGTTTCTCGCGACGCTCAGAAGTCGACCGCGCGGCCTTTGCGCTCCCAGTCGCCGAAGCGCGCCGGGTCCGGCCCCGCCGGGCCGCCGATCTCATTCGGCAGATCCGCCGCCCTTTCGGCCGCCCGGCGGGCCGCGGCCTCGGCCAGGGCGCGTCGCGCCGCCGGCGTCAGGGGCTTGCCGGGGGCCGCGCCTTCGGGGACATCGTCGTTCATGCCCGCAAACCTAAGGCCGCCCCGCGCCGCCTCCAAGCCGCAGACCTCGCGCGACCCCGCGCTCGCCGCGCGTGACGCGGCCTTGACGCTGCTGACCAAGGCTCTCTCCGGCCGCGGCGGCCTGGAGGCCGGCTTGCCGGCCCTGGCGCGCCTGTCGCCCGAAGACCGGGCCTTTGCCCGGGCCCTTGTGATGGCGACTTTGCGCCACCTGGGGCCCATCGACCGAGCCCTGGACGCGCGCCTGAGCCGCGAGCCCCGGCCGCCGGTGCGCGACCTGCTACGCCTCGGCCTCGCCCAGGCCTTCTACCTCGCGACGCCGGCCTTCGCGGCGGTTGACACCACCGTGGCCCTGACGCCCAGGCCGGTGCGGGGACTCGTCAACGCTGTGCTGCGCGGTCAGCTACGCGACGGGGCCCCGCCCGAGGACGCCGAGAGCCTGGCGCCGCCTTGGCTGTTCGCCCGCTGGCGCGCCGCGTTTGGGCTAGACGCCGCCCAGGCAATCGCCGCGGTCATCGCCGAGGAGCCGGCCACGGATTTGACGCCGAAAGGCGTGCCCGATTCCGCGCTCGTCGAGGCCCTGGAAGCCGAGACGCTGCCAGGCGGGAGTCTGCGCACGCGCCGGCGGGGCGACGTGGCCGGGTGGCCAGGTTTCGCCGACGGGGCTTGGTGGGTGCAGGATGCCGCCGCCGCCATTCCCGCGCGCCTATTGGGGGTTCGCCCTGGCGAGATGGCGCTGGACCTGTGCGCTGCGCCTGGCGGCAAGACGCTGCAGCTTGCCGCCGCCGGCGCGGCCGTCACCGCCGTCGATCGCGCGGCCCCCCGGCTCGGCGCCCTGAATGACAACCTGGCGCGCATGAGCCTTGCCGCCGAGGTGGTCGCCGCCGACGCCGCCGAGTGGCCGGACACGCGCGCCTTCGACGCCGTGCTCCTCGACGCCCCCTGTTCGGCCACCGGCACCTTCCGCCGCCATCCCGACGTCTTGTGGAACGCCCGGCCGTCGGACATCGCCTCGCTGGCCGGCGCCCAGGCCGGGCTCCTCGCCGCCGCCGCCCGCCGCGTGAAGCCGGGCGGCCGGTTGGTCTACAGCGTCTGCTCGCTGGAGCGGGAGGAGGGCGAGGACCAGGCCCGCGCCTTCCTCACCGCATGTCCCGATTTCCGGCTTGACCCCGTTACTCCCAACGAGGGCGGTGCGCCGGACGCCAGCGTGACCCCCGAAGGCTGGCTGCGGATCCTGCCCCATCACGCGTCCGGCGGCCTCGACGGCTTCTTCGTGGCGCGATTTCGCCTTATGGCTTGAACCATGCCGATCATCGCCCCGTCGATCCTTTCCGCCGACTTCGCCCGCCTGGGCGAGGAGGCGCGCGCCGTCGAGGCGGCCGGCGCCGACTGGCTGCACGTCGATGTCATGGACGGCCACTTCGTGCCCAACCTGACCATCGGGCCGGTGGTGGTGGCGGCGATCCGGCCGCACGTTTCAATCCCGATCGACGTCCACTTGATGATCGCCCCGGTCGACCCGTACATCGAGGCGTTCCGGGACGCCGGAGCCGACCACATCCTGGTGCATCCGGAGGCCGGCCCGCACCTCGACCGCACCCTGCGCCGCATCCGCGAGCTGGGCGCGAAGGCCGGCGTGGTGCTCAACCCCTCGACGCCGCCAGAAGCCGTGGAGTGGGTGCTGGACGCCGTCGACCAGATTCTGGTGATGAGCGTCAATCCGGGTTTCGGCGGCCAGTCGTTCCTCCACGGGCAGCTGGCCAAGATCGAGCGCCTGCGAGCGATGATCGACGAGACCGGCCGTGACATCGTCCTGGAGGTGGATGGCGGCGTGGACGCGAAAACGGCCAGGGACTGCATCGCCGCCGGCGCCACGGCGCTCGTCGCCGGCAGCGCCGTCTTCAGGGACGGACCAGACCGCTACGCCGCCAATATCTCCGCGCTGAGAGGCTAGACCCGTGCGACTGATCGGCATGCTCGACTCGCCCTACGTCCGGCGCGTGGCGATCTCCCTGGAGCTGATGGGCCTCGATTTCGCTCACGAGCCGATCTCGGTGTTCAGCGGCTATGACGTCCTTGCCGCCATCAACCCTGTCGTGAAGGTTCCGACGCTGGTCACCTCTGATGGCGTGGTCCTGATGGACTCCACGCTGATCCTCGACCACGTGGAGCGCCTAGCGCCGTCGGAGCGCCGCCTCTCGCCGACGGAAGCCGACGCCTACACCCGTGCCCTGCGCATCGTCGGTTTGGGGCTCGCCGCCTGCGAGAAGGCGGTGCAGATGGTCTACGAGCGCAACCTGCGGCCGCCCGAGAAACAGCACGAGCCGTGGTTCGAGCGGGTGAGCGGGCAAATGCGCGCCGCCTTCCGATTGCTCGAATCGGAGGTCGCCGCCGCCGATCCGTGGCTGTTCGGAGACCGCCCGCTGCAGGCCGACGTCACCGCGGCAGTCGCCTGGCGGTTCACCGCCGAGAAGCTCCCGGGCGCCGCGCCCGACTCGCCAGCGCTCGCGGCCCTGTCGGCCCGCGCCGAAGCGACGGCTGCGTTCGGCGCCTATCCATACAGCTAGGCGCGACCGGCGATTGACTCGTTAACGGCGGCGCCTATGTTCCGGCCCGCCTGCGCGTGACTGGCGATTTGAGGTGGGTCACCACCGGGGAGCGCGCGGGATCCGAGCCGCACGCCTGGGCCCCTTCCCGCAAAGCAGGAGACCCAAATGAGCGCGCCCGCCTTCCCGCCCGCACCCGATCTGGCGCCCGTTCGCCGCGCCTTGATCTCGCTGTCCGACAAGACCGGACTGGTCGAGCTGGCGACAACGCTGACCCGGCTCAAGGTCGAGCTGATCTCCACCGGCGGCACCAAGACCGCCATCGCGGCCGCCGGCCTGCCGGTAAAGGACGTGTCCGAGATCACCGGCTTTCCAGAGATGATGGACGGTCGGGTCAAGACCTTGCATCCGGCGGTGCATGGCGGTTTGCTGGGGGTGCGTGATGCGCCAGACCATGCGCTCGCCATGGCCGCCCACGGCATCGCCGGCATCGACCTGCTCTACGTCAATCTCTACCCCTTCGAGGCCACCGTGGCCGGCCGCGCCGACTTTCCGACCTCGATCGAGAACATCGACATCGGCGGCCCGGCGATGATCCGCTCGGCGGCCAAGAACCACGGCTACGTCGCCGTCTGCACCGAAGCGTCCGACGCCGCCGAGGTGGTCGCCGCGCTCGAGGCCGAAGGCGGGACCCGTCTCGACCTGCGCCGCCGTTTGGCCGCCCGCGCCTTCGCCCGCACGGCGGCGTACGACTCGGCGATCTCGACCTGGTTCGCGGCCCAGCTCGGCGACGAATGGCCGGCCCGCAAGAGCTTCGCTGGCGCGCTGAAGCAGGCCATGCGCTATGGCGAGAACCCGCACCAGGCCGCGGCGCTCTACGTCTTCCCGGGTCCGCGTCCCGGCGTCGCCACCGCGCGGCAGGTGCAGGGCAAGGCGCTCGGCTACAACAACATCAACGACACTGACGCGGCTCTCGAGCTCGTGGCCGAGTTCGATCCGGCCGAAAGCGCGGCGGTGGCGATCATCAAGCACGCCAATCCGTGTGGCGTCGCCCTCGGCGGGACGCTGGAAGAGGCCTACCGCAGGGCGCTGGAATGCGACCCGGTATCGGCCTTCGGTGGCATCATCGCCGTCAACCGGCCTCTGGATGAGGCGGCGGCCCGGGCCATGGTCGAGATCTTCACCGAGGTGGTCATCGCACCGGAGGCCGACGAAGCGGCGATCGAGGTCTTTGCGAAGCGGAGGAATCTGCGCCTGCTGCTGACTGGCGCCCTGCCGGACCCGCGCGCGGCCGGGGAGACCTTCAAGTCGGTGGCCGGCGGCTTCCTGGTCCAGGCCCGCGACGCGGCCCGGCTCACAGCTGCGGACCTCCAGGTCGTCACCAAGCTTCAGCCGACGGCGGATCAGGTCCGCGACATGCTGTTCGCCTTCACCATCGCCAAGCATGTCAAGTCGAACGCCATCGTCTTCGCCCGCAATGGTCAGACAGCGGGCATAGGCGCCGGGCAAATGAACCGCCGGGAGTCGGCCCGGATCGCGGCTCTGCGGGCCGGCGAAGCGGCCGAGGCGGCGGGCCTGCCGGAGTCCCTCGCCAAAGGCTCAGCCTGCGCCTCTGACGCCTTTTTCCCCTTCGCGGACGGCCTCTTGCAGGCGGTCGAGGCGGGCGCGACCTCGGTGATCCAGCCCGGTGGCTCGATCCGCGACGGCGAGGTGATCGCCGCCGCGGATGAGGCGGGGATAACCATGGCTTTAACGGGCGTGCGGGTGTTCAGACA
>JBEKQJ010000049.1:0-13809 GCA_049519835.1 Caulobacteraceae bacterium
CTGGTGCTGTCGCCGGACAGCGAATTCTTCAAGTATTTGAGGCTCGGCGTGAAGGCCAAGTAGGCCGATTGACGGCGCTTTGCGCGGCGCCCTACCGTCACGCTCGAATGGTCCGGGGGTTCGCCATCGCCGCAGCTGCTGCGCTCGCCTCGCTGGCGGCGCCGGCGCTTGCCGCCAAGATCGTGGTTGGCAAGCCGGCCCCCGATTTCCATGCCGTGACGCTCGGTGGCCAGCGGGTGTCCCTGGCCGACTACAAGGGCCAGGTGCTGATTATCAATCTGTGGGCCACCTGGTGCGGACCGTGCCGCGCCGAGCTGCCACTGCTCAACACCTACGAGAAGGTCCAGGCCAAGTACGGCCTGGCGATGCTGGCGGTGATGACGGGCGGGTCGGCGCCGGACAGCGCCCTGCGGCCCCTGGCCAAGGTGCTCTCACTGCCGCTCGCCAGCCGATTCTCCGGCCCCTACGCGGATCCCCCGTCCGTCCCCACCAACTACGTCATCGATCGAGCCGGGATCGTCCGTTACGCCAAGGCCGGCGCGTTCGATCTCGAAACCCTCAACGACGTGCTTGTGCCTTTGCTGCAGGAGGCGCCCCCGCCGGACGTGCCTGCCATACCCACCACCGACCCCGCGAATTAGGTCGATGGCTTAAGGTGCGCCCGGCGCCTTGATCTCCAGCTTCCAGGTCTTGGCCGCATCGAAGTCGCGGGCGGCGGCGGCCTGGACGTCAGCCGCGGTCAATGAGGCGTAGTCGGGCAGCGTGGTGCGGATGAGATCGAGCCGGCGCGGGTCCGCGATCGACCCTTCCAGGCGTTGCAGCCAGTATTCATTGGTTAACATCGCCTTCTGGATCGAGGACACGTGCGGGTTGCGGGCCCGTTCCAGCTCGTCGGCGGTGATGCCCTTGGCGTGCATGTCGGCGGCGAGTTCGGCGAGATCGGCGTAGAAGCCAGGAAGCTTCTGCGGCGGCATCTCCACATAGGCGAGCGAGCGGCCGTAGCGGCGGAAGGTCTCAGACAGGGCGACGTTCACCCCGGGGCTGTAGGTGGCCCCCTCGGCGTTGCGGACGCGATCGATGAGCCGGTTTTCCAGCACGTCGCCGGCCAGGATGTCGGCCCGGGCCTGACGCATGTTCTGGTAAAAGTCGGTGACCGGCCAGGCCGCGACGGCGATGGCCTGGTCGGGGCGTCCGCCATCAGACTCAACCAGCGGTGCGGCGTCGGGGGCAGGGAAGACCGTCGGCGCGCCCGACTTCACGTCCGGCGCCGGCCGAGCCGGCAAGGCGCCGAAGGTGGCCGCGACCTGCTTGATGGCCTCGTCCACGGTGATGTCGCCGACGATGGTGATCTCGATCGGCGCGTCGGCGAGCGGGCCGGCCAGCAGGGCTTTCAGGTCGGCCGGCTTGGCCGCCGTCAGCTCAGCCTGGCTGGGCGTTCCCCAGCGGTTGTCACCGGCATGCAGCAACTGTTCGAGGTCGCGCCCGAGCACGCCCTCCGGCGTGGCGGCGAGCTGCGGCAGAGCGCTGAGCCAACCTTGGCGGAAGCGTTCGAAGGCCTCGGTCCGGTAGCCGGGGTGGGCCACATAGGCGGCCAGCACCTGCATCTGGGTGGCGAAGTCGGCCGGCCGCGTGGTGCCCTGCAGCTGGAAGGCGCTGTCGGTGACGCTGAGTTTGGCGCTGTAGAGGCGCCCTGCCAAAGCCCGCTCGCTATCCTCGTGATCAAGGGCCTCGAAGCCGCCCTCGATGAAGGCCGGCGCGGCCCAGAGCGGCGTGGCGCGATCGGCCGGCAAGTCCTCGCGGCCGTGACCGATGGCGACCGTGACCATCGTCTGATCCTTGCGGAAATCGGTCGGCTTGACGGTCAGGGCGACGCCATTGGCGAAGCGCACGACGGTCGCGCCGAGGTCGGCGATTTCGGCGCGGGCCTTGACCGCCCCTGGCGGGCCGAAGCTCGTGTACGGCCAGACGATTGTCTTCTGGACGGCCGGCGCGACCACTTGCGTGGCGGCCGAGGCGGCGTAGGCGTCGGCGACGGTCTTCTCGCCGCCTTCCACGGGCGTGGGCGTCTCCAGCTCCACCAGCGGTCCGGCCCCGGCGAAGATCTGCCTGGCGGCGGCGTCGACCTCCTCAGGGGTGACGCCCTTCACCGCCTCGTCATAAAGGGCCAGGTCGGTGGCCGGCTCGGTGAAGACCAGGTTCTCGTCGGCCGATTCGACCAGCCCCGAGGCCAGCTCAGGGGTCGGTCGGGTGTGAGCGCCGGCCACGGCGTTGACCAGCTGAGCCCGCGTCTGCGCACTTTCCTGGTCGACCTCGGCCTGGGAGACGCCATAGGTGGTCAGGCGGCGCACCTCCTGCTCGATGGTGGTGAGCGCCGGACGCCAGGCCCCAGGGGACGTGGCGCCCTCGATGACCGCCACCTTGGTCGAGTGCAGGAGATTCTCGAAACTGGCGTCGGCGGCCAGGAACGGCGGATTAGGCTCGGTCGCCAGACGCCCGAGGCGCCGGTTCAGCACGGCCAGAGCCAGGTTTTCGACGATCTCGCGGTGACGCTTGGCCTTGGTGTCCGGCGAGGCGTCATAGGGGCGCGCCCAGGCGATGTAGGTAAGCGATTGGGCGCCCGGCACGTCGACGAGGCTGACGGTCAGGCCGCGCTTTGCCACCTGGCCGAGATCGGGATCGGCGGCCGCCGGCCCGGCCGGAGCCCAATCAGAAAACTTCGCCTTGATCTTGGCCTCGATCTCGGCCGGGTCGAAGTCGCCGATGACGATCAAGGTCGCCCGCTCCGGCTGGTAGTTAGCGCGGTAGAAGTCGCGGACCAGGCTAGCCGGGGCGTTCTTGATCACCGGCACGAGGCCGATCGGATAGCGATCGGTGATCCGCTGGCCGTGGGCCAGCAGGTTGATCTGAGCCTTGAGGGCTCGGTACTCGGGAGTGTCGCGCAGCCGCTCCTCGGAGAGCACCACGCCGCGTTCGGTCTCCAGCGCCTTGGGGTCGATGATGAGCTCGCTGGCCGTCTCGCGCATCAGCATCAGGCCGGTGTCGATCAAGGCCGGATCGCTCTTGGGCAGATCGAGCATATAGACCGTCTGGGTCCAGCCGGTCTGGGCGTTGGTGTCGGGCCCGAACGCGAGGCCGTTGCGCTCGAGAATCTTGATCATCTCGCCGCGCGGCACGTGGGTGGAACCCTGGAAGGCCATGTGCTCAAGCACGTGGGCGAGACCCTGCTGGTCGTCATTTTCCTCCAGCGAGCCGGAGCCGATCCGCAGGCGGATCGAGGTTTGGCCGGCCGGGGTGGCGTTCTTCATGATCGCGTAGCGCATGCCGTTGGGCAGCACGCCGAAACGGACGGCCGGATCGGGGGCGATGTCGCTGGCGGTCTGGGCCCAGGCCGGCGTCGCGGCATGAGCGATGATCGGGCCGGCCAGGGCAATGACAGCGGCAAAGGCGAGCAGGTTTCGGCGCATGCAATCTCCGGGAGGCGCCTCTCCGGAGCCGCCGAGGCAAGCTCTAAGGCCAGCCCGCCGGGTTCACAACAGCGCCGCCCCGTCGGTCAGGGCGCGCCGGAGGCCTTGATCTCCAGCCTCCAGGTTCGGGAACTTTCGAACATCCGCCGGGCGGCGGCCTGGATGTCGGACTGCGTGACCTGCCGGTAGCCCTCCTCGCTGGTGCGGATGAGGTCAAGGCGGCGCGGGTCGGCGATGGAGCCGGCGAGGGAGCGTAGCCAGAACTCATTCATCTGCAGCGCCCTGGCCGCCCGGCTCAGTCGCGGATTGCGCGCCCGCACGAGTTCGTCGGCGGTGACGCCGTGGTCGCGCATGTCGGCGGTCAGAGCATCGAGATCGGCATAGAAACCGGACAGCTTCTCCGGCGGCATCTCCACCATGGCCGCGGCGAAGCCGTAGCCGCGAAATACCGGCGAAAGGGACACGGCAACCTGAGGTGAATAGGTCGCGCCCTCACTGTTGCGCACCTTGTCGATCAGGCGATTGCTGAGGATGTCGCCCGCCAGTTCGTCGGCGCGAGACTGGCGCAGATCCTGGTAGATATCGGTGAGCGGCCAGGCCGCGAGGCCGATGGCCTGGTCGGCCCGCCCCGTGTCGGTCTCGACCACAGGCTTGGCGGCCGCCGAAGGAAAGCGGGTTTGCTCGCTTCCGGGGGGAATGGGTCCGCCGGCGCCGCGAGCCGGGAGCGCCCCGAACGTGGCCGCCACCCGCTCGATGGCTTCCTGCGCCGAGACGTCGCCGACGATGGTGACCTCGATCGGATCCTTGGCCAGCGGGCCCGCGAGCACGGCGACGAGATCGGCCGGTTTTTCAGCCGTGGCTTCTTGCGCCGTGACCGACTGCCACCTCGGATCGTTGTCGTGCAGCAGTCCCTCGAGGTCGCGGCTGAGCACGCCGGCCGGGGTGGCCGCCTGTTGCTGGAGCCCGGCCAGGGTGAGCTGCCGGACCCGCTCGAACGTCTCCGGCCGGAAAGCCGGGTGAGCCATGTGGGCGGCGAGCACCTGCAGCTGGGTCGCCAGATCGGCTGGTCGTGTGGCGCCGCGGAGCTCGAAGGCGTCGTCTTGCTCGGTGATCGTCGCGTTGTAGACCTTGCCCGCCAAGGCGCGCTGCATGTCCTCGAGCGTGAGGGTTCCGACGCCGTCGAGGACGATGGCTGGCGACGCCCAATCGGCCACCATAGGGTCGCGGGGCAGTCCGAGGCGGCCTCGACCGAAGCGCACCGAGACGAGGACCTGATCGCTGCTGAACTGAGTGGGTTTCACGGTCAGCGTGACGCCGTTGGCGAAACGGACCTGCGTGACGCCGAGATCAACAATGTCTTTGCGCTCGACGACGGTCCCGGTCGGGCCGAAGCTCGTGTAGGGCCAAGCGACCTGGGTCTCCGTCGCCGGCGCGCTGACCGGCGCCGCTGTCGCCTCGGCGTAGGCCGAGCTGACCGCCGCCGCGCCGCCTTCGATCGGGGTCGGAGATTCGATCTCCACCAGGGGGCCGGCGCCCGTGAAGATCTGCCTGGCCGCCGCGCTGATCTCCTCGGGCGTCACGATCTTCGCGGACGCATCGAAGATGGCCAGGCTGTCGGAGGGAGCGGTGAACACGCTGTCGTTGTCCACCGAGGCGACGAGCCCCTGGGCGAGGCTGGTCGTCGTCCGGGTCGACGCGGCGTTGGCCCTGGCGACCAATCTGGCGCGGATCTCCTCGATTTCCCGGTCGATTTCCGCCTGCGAGACCCCGTAGCGGGTCAGCCGACGGGTCTCCTGGTCGATGGCGCCCAGGCCCGGGCGCCAGGCGCCGGGGGCCGTCGCGCCGCGGATCAGCGCGATTTTCGTCGACCGGATGAGGTTGTCGAACTCCGCGTGCGCCAGCAGGAACGGCGGATTGGGCGCGGTCGCCAGCCGATTGAGCCGCCGGTTCAGCACCGCGATCGCCAGATCGTCGACGATCTCGCGGCGGCGTTTGGCGCGGGTATCAGGGGCGTCGTCGTAGGGTCGGGCCCAGCCCACGTCGACCAGCGTCTGGGCGCCCGGCAGATCGACGACGCTGACCGTCAGGCCGCGCTTCTCGACCTGGCCGAGGTCCGGCTCCGCTGCAGGCGTACCGGCCGGTTTCCAGTCGGCGAATCGCGCCTTGATCTGGGTTTCCACGACCGCCGGATCAAAGCTGCCGACAACGATCAGGGTCGCTCGGTCGGGCCGGTAGTTGGCGCGGTAGAAGTCGCGTATCAGGCTCACCGGCGCGGTCTTGACGGTGTCGACCTTGCCGATCGGAAAGCGCTCGGTGACGCGTTGATTCTGGGCGAACAGATCGATCTGCGCCTTGTTCGCGCGATACAACGGCGTGTCGCGCAGCCGCTCCTCTGAGAGCACGACGCCGCGCTCGGTCTCCAGCGCCGCCGGGTCGATGAGGAGCTCGCTGGCCGTCTCACGCATCAGCATCAGGCCGGTGTCGATCAGGCTCGGCGAGGCGCCTGGCAGGTCGAGCATATAGACCGTCTGGGTCCAGCCGGTCTGGGCGTTGGTGTCCGGCCCAAAAGCGAGGCCGTCGCGCTGCAGGATCTTGATCATCTCGCCGCGCGGCACGTGCGTGGAGCCCTCGAAGGCCATGTGCTCGAGCATGTGGGCGAGGCCCTGCTGGTTGTCGCTCTCCTCCAGCGAGCCCGAGCCGATCCGCAGGCGAATCGCCGTCTGCCCCGTGGGCGTCGTGTTGCGCATGATCGCGTAACGCATGCCGTTGGGCAGCACGCCGAAGCGGATGCTCGGATCGGGGGCGATATCGCTGCGGTCCTGGGCCCAGGACGGCGTCGTGGCTGGCGCTGCGGCCGGGCCGGCAAGTGCGGCGGCGGCGACAAAGGCCAGCAGAATTCGACGCATATCGGCCCCCCGGGACGCGGCGATTCCCGGACGACCGCCGTCCCGAGGTCTAAAGCCAGGGCGTGCGGCTCACAACAGCGCCGCTACATCGTGCAGGCTGTCGACCACGGCCACGGTCAGGGCCCGCATCTCGGGCGTGGCCGGCAGCAAGTCGGGCACCATCACCGTCATCATCCCCGCGGCGGCCGCGGCGCGCACGCCGTTGTGGGAGTCCTCCAGGGCCAGGCAGTCGGCCGGCGCGACGCCCAGACGACGCGCGGCGGTGAGGAAGGGGTCGGGATGGGGCTTGCCGTGGGCGTAGTCGCCGGCCGCGATCACCGCGTGAAAGCGCGGCACCAGGCCGCTGGGACCGAGGTGCCGCTCGACGCCGTCGTGGCTCGAAGAGGTCGCGATGGCGCGTGGCAGGCCGGCCTCGTCGAGCCGATCGAGCAGCTCGGCGACGCCCGCCTTGAGGGGCGCGCCGGCGGAAAGTCGCTCGTGAGCCAGCGTCGAGACGTGCGCCATCCAGCCATCGAACGAGAATTCGGGGCCGAAATGATCCAGGGCCACCTCGCGGCTGGCCGCGCCAGGCAGGCCGACCATCTTGAGGAACACCGCCTCCGGCAGCTCCTCGCCCATGACCGCGGCCGCCTCGGCCATCACTTCGCGGTAGACGACCTCGGTGTCGAGCAGGAGGCCGTCCATGTCGAAGACGACCGCCTTGACCGGGCGCGGGATCATCGGACGAAGCGGTCCTGGCCAACGCCCTGGAAGTAAAGCAGAGCCGTGAGATCGGTGGCCTCGACGCTGGCGTCGGCCTGGGCCGCCACGATCGGCTTGGCGCGGTAGGCGACGCCAAGGCCGGCCGCCTCGAGCATGGCGAGATCGTTGGCCCCGTCGCCGACGGCGAGGGTCTGCGAGAGGTCGATCCCGAGCGCGGCCGCCTCGGAGGCGAGGGCCTCCAGTTTGGCCTCGCGGCCGAGAATGGGCTCCGCCACGAAGCCGGTCAGGCGGGCGCCATCGTCGAGCAGGCGGTTGCCGCGATGATCGGCGAAGCCGGCCGCGGCGGCGACGCGGGAGGTGAAGAACTCGAAGCCGCCGGAGACCAGCACGCAGCGCGCGCCAAGGCTGGCCATGGTCCTGACCAAGGTCGCGGCGCCGGGGTTGAGCCGCACCCGCTCGTCGTAGGCGCGCTGAAGCTGGGTCACGCTCAACCCAGCAAGTTGCGCCACGCGGTCGCGCAGGGCTGCATCGAAGGGAATCTCCCCGGCCATGGCCCGCGAAGTGATGGCGGCGATCTCGGCCTTGAGCCCGGCGAGGTCGGCCAGCTCGTCCAGGCATTCGCAGCCGATGATGGTCGAATCCATATCGGCGACCAGCAGGCGCTTCAGGCGCCCCTCGGCCGGCTGAATGCAGAAATCCACCGGCTCGCGCTCCAGGCTGCGCGCGGCCTTGGCCCGCAAGGTGGCGAGATCGGCCCCGTCGACGAAAAGGTCGGCCGCCCCTTCCCCCAGCACCTCGAAGCCAGCGCACGGCCGGCCGGCCTGGGCCGCGGCCTCCAGCGCCGGCTCGAGGGCGTCCTGCAGGGCGTCGAACGTCGGAGCCACAAGGGTGAAGGCGAGGCGCATGGGGGGGGCGTTAGCCGCAACGCCGCCTGCAGGGCAAGCTCGGAGCGCGGGCGTCTCGCCCGCAAGCGGGCCGGAGGCCCGCGGTCCGGGCTTTAGACCCGCACCTCCAGGTGTTGCAGGCCGCGGAAGAAGGGCATTGTCCGCCATTCGGGCTTGGCGTCCGGATCGGCGAGCTTCAGGTCCGGGAAGCGTTCGAACAGGCGCAGCAGGGACACCTGGGCTTCGAGCCTGGCCAGGGGCGCGCCGATGCAGATGTGAGCGCCGCCGCCGAACGAGACGTGCGGGCTCTTCTTGCGGGTGATGTCGAAGCGGTCGGGATCCTCGAACACGGCCGGGTCGCGGTTGGCGCCGCGCAGCGACACCATCATCGACTGGGCCTCGTGGACAGGGCAGCCGCCGACCTCCATCTCGCGCGAGGCGATGCGGTTGGTGATGTCTACCGGCGGCTCGTAGCGTAGGATCTCCTCCACCGCCGCGCCGATCAGCGATGGGTCGGCCTTCAGCTTGGCGAGCTCGCCCGGGTTGAGCAGGAAGAGCCGCACGCCATTGCCGATCAGGTCGGTGGTGGTGAGATTGCCGCCGACCAGGAGCGAGATGAGGTTGGTGACGAGGTCGGCATCGGTGAGATCGGCGCCGGCCGCCTGCAGCTGGACCATGTCGGTGACGAGGTCGTCGGCCGGCCTGGCGCGACGCTGCTCCAGCATGCCCAGCATGAACGGGCCGATGGCCTCGGAGGCGCGCTCCATGTGCTCGGTCTGGGCCGGCGTGCGCAGCGGGTTGAGCGACTGGATGACGCCCTCGGACCAATCGCGGAACTCGACCAGGCGGGTGTTGTCGACACCCAGGATGCGGGCGATGACGTCGATGGGGATCGGCAAGGCGACGCCAGCCATCAGGTCGAAGGTCTCCCGCCCTTCGAGCCGGTCCAGGGTTTCGGCGACGACCTCCTCGACCAGCGGCCGGCACTTGGCCACGCGCTTGTAGAGCGCCTGGGAGAGCGGATGGCGGATGCGGGCGTGATCGGGGTCGTCGAGCAACAGGATGGACCCCGGGCCGTCGCGGTCGCGGTCGCGCTCCTGGTTCTGCTCCAGGATGCGGCGGGTGAGCACGGCGGCCGGCTCGGCCTTCTCCGGCGAGCGCCACAGCGTCAGGTCGGTGAGGATGCCCCGAACGTCCTCATGCCGGCTGATGAAGAAGCAGCCCGCCTGTTCGTCGCGCATGACCGGATGATGTTCGCGCACCTCGGCCAGCACGCGATACGGGTCTTCTCGGAAGGCGGGATTAAGCGGCGTCAGCTCCAGCACATGGGGCGCCTGGTGCGCTTTCGGCGAGCTCGCATCGTCGGCCATCGATCATCCTCCGACGCCGCATCTTAACAGCGTCAGGATTTGCATAGCAGGCTAGACGAAATGCGGCAATATTTGACGCGCAAGAGACCACCCGAAGGGAGACCATCATGAGCGTTCCGCTGATCGCCGCCTTGCTCGCCAGCGGGGCCGTCGCCGCCGGAACGGGTGTTCTGACCGGCGCAGCCGCCTGGGGCGACTGGACCAGCGACGCCCCCGGCGTCACCCGCAAGCTGACGCTCGACAGCCTGCCAGAGCCGATGAAGCCCGGCGTCGCCTTGCCGGCTGTGGTGGCGCGCCCGGCCAACGCCAAGCTCGCCGTGCCACCCGGCTTCGCGGTGGCCGAATTCGCCAAGCTCGACGCGCCGCGGCAGCTGCGCACCGCGCCGAACGGCGACGTCTTCGCGTCCGAGACCGCCGCCGGCCGCCTCAAGCTGATCCGCACCACCGACGGGGCCGCTCAGCCGGCGACCGTCTCGACCTTCGCGGAGGGGCTCGACCAGCCGTTCGGCGTCGCCTTCTGGCCGCCGGGCCCCAACCCGCAGTGGATCTATGTGGCCAACACCAACTCCGTGGTCCGCTTCCCCTACCGCAACGGCGACCTCAAGGCGCGTGGCCCGGCCGAGACGATCGTCCCGTCGATCGCCAGCGCCGGCGGCCACAGCACCCGCGACATCGTTTTCTCGCCGGACGGCAAGCGCCTGTTCCTCTCGGTGGGCTCCGGCTCCAATGACGCCGAGCACATGGGCAAGAAGAGTCCGGACGAGATCAAGGCCTGGGAGACCCAGCATGGCCTTGGCGCTGGGTGGGGAAACGAGACCGACCGCGCCGACGTGCTGGTCATGGACCCGATGGGTCAGGGCCGGCAGGTGTACGCCGCCGGGATCCGCAACTGCGTCAGCCTGATCCTGCAGCCCGGAACCGACACCCTGTGGTGCGCCACCAACGAGCGTGACCTGCTCGGCGACAATCTGCCTCCGGACTATGTCACGCGCGTAAGGCCACACGCCTTCTACGGCTGGCCCTGGTATTACCTCGGCGCTCACGAGGATCCGCGCCACGCCGGCGAGCGGCCGGATCTCAAGGACAAGGTGACGACGCCTGACGTGCTCATCCAATCGCACTCCGCGCCGCTGGGGATGACGTTCTACACCGCGCGCGGCGGCCCAGCGGCCTTCCCGGCCGACTATCGCGGCGACGCCTTCGTCGGCCTGCACGGCTCGTGGAACCGGGCCAGGCGCACCGGCTACAAGGTCGTCCGTATTCTGATGAAAGACGGCAAGCCGACCGGCGAGTATCAGGACTTCCTGATCGGCTTCGTGGCCAACCAGGCCGGCGTCTGGGGCCGACCAGTGGGCGTGGCCGTGGCCCACGACGGCGCGCTCCTGGTCGCCGACGACGCCGGAGGCATCGTCTGGCGCGTGGCGCACGTGGCGGGTGGCAAATGAGGATCGCGCTCGCCTTCATCCTGACAAGCCTGGCCACCTCGACCGTGGCCCAGCCGGTCGGCGATCCCGTGCGCGGCAAGCAGGTCTTCGAGACGATGTGCACCATGTGCCATGCCGAGGACGGCGACGGTCAGGGGCCGTCCCTCAACGGTGTGGTCGGCCGCAAGGCGGGGACAGGGCCAAACTTCGCCTACACCGACGCGATCAAGGCCTCGAACCTGACCTGGACGCCGGCGGCGCTCGATAAGTTCCTGCAGGGCCCGATGGAGATGGTCCCCGGCACGGCCATGCCCCAGACCGTGCCCGACGCCGCCCAGCGCGCCGACGTCATCGCCTATCTGGCGACCATGAAGTGAGCCTCGATCTCAGGCGCCTCACCGTCGCCGACGCGCCCGCTCTGCGCGCCCTGCGCATCGAGGCCTTCACGCTGCATCCGCGCGACTTCCGCTCGAGCCCCGAGGACGAGGCGGCGCAACCTCTCGCCACGCTGGAGACCCTGTTGGCGCGGGACCATTTCGTGGGCTTCTTCGACGGCGAGACGCTGGTCGGCGCGGCGGGCCTGATCATCGAGCCTCGCGCCAAGCTGGCCCACAAGGGACTGATCGCGAGCGTCTATCTGCGCGCCAGCCATCGCGGCCATGGCCGCGCCGAGCGCATGCTGCGCGCCTTGCTGGCGGCGGCGGAAGGCAAGGTCGAGGCCGTGCATCTGAACGCCTCTGTGGGCAACGACGCGGCGCTGCGGCTCTATCAGCGGCTCGGGTTCGAGGTCTGGGCCACTGAACCGCGGGCGCTGAAGCTGCCCGACGGGGACTACGTCGATGAGCTGTCGATGGTGCGACGGCTCCCCTAAGCCGCCGCCTTGAAGAACGGCTTCTCGCCGAAGATCGTCGCCCGGGTCATCACCCGCCGGTGCGGCAGGTAGTCGTTGACCGCGTAGTGCTGGGTGCAGCGGTTGTCCCAGAACGCCACCGCGCCCTCGCGCCAGCGCCAGCGCACGGCGAACTCCGGCTTCTGGATGTGGTGGTGGAGGAAATCCAGCAAGGCCCGGCTCTCCTCGCGCCTCAGGCCCTTGATGCGGGCGGTGAAGGCCGAGTTGACGAAGAGCGCCGTCTCGCCGGTCTCCGGATGGGTGCGGGCCACCGGGTGAATTACTGGCGGGTTGTCGGCCCTGGCCTTCTCGTACTGGGCGCGGCCGGCGGCGGTGGCCACAGTGCCATCCGAGGGAAAGGCGTGGGTGATGTCGTGCACGGCCGACAGCGTCTGCAGATAACCCTGCAGCGACGGACTGAGCGCCGCCCAGGCCGCCGTCATGCTGGCCCACAGGGTGTCGCCGCCCGACGGCGGCAGCAGACGGGCGTGCAGGATCGCCCCCATGGCCGGCCGCTCCAGGAAGGTGACGTCGGTGTGCCAGTGGTCGTTGTCGGTGGGGTTATCCTTATGGTTGTCGAGGATCATCACCTCGGGGACGCTCGGCTCGTTGGGATAGAGCGGATGGGTGTGCAGCTCGCCGAAGCGCAGAGCGAAGTCGCGCTGCTGGGCCGGGCTCAGATCCTGGTCCTCGAAGAACAGCACCTTGTGGTCGAGGAGAGCGCCGCGCAGGTCGCCGATCACCGTGTCGGTGTGGTCGTCGCGCAGGTCGACGCCGGAGACCACCGCGCCGATGGTCGGGGTCATCGGAGCAATGGCGAGCTGGTTGCTGCGGCTCATGAGCCTCTCCTCATTCGTTTTCCTTGACCGGCGGCGTCGGCCCGTTCACCACCCGCGCAGCCTGTGACGAGGAGGAAGCCCCGATGAGACGCGCAGCCATAGTCTGCCCGATCCGCACGCCGGTGGGCAAGTTCCTGGGGGCCCTCGCGCCGGTGACGGCCGGCGAGCTCGGCGCGACCATTCTCAGGGCCCTGGTCGAGCGCACCGGGATCGACCCGGCCCAGGTCGACGACGTGATCTTCGCCCAGGGCTACGGCAACGGCGAAGCGCCGTGCATCGCTCGCTGGAGCCTGCTGGCGGCGGGCTTTCCGATCGAAGTGCCCGGCTATCAGCTCGACCGGCGCTGTGGTTCGGGCCTGCAGGCGGTCATCGACGCGGCGATGATGGTCCAGACGGGCGCTGCCGATGTGGTCATCGCCGGCGGCGTCGAGAGCATGAGCAACGCCGAATACTACACCACCGACATGCGCGGCGGGGCGCGGGCCGGCTCGGTCACCCTGCATGACCGCCTGGCGCGCGGGCGGGTGATGAGTCAGCCGATCGAACGCTTCGGGATCATCTCCGGGATGATCGAGACGGCCGACAACCTGGCCCGCGACTACCAGATCAGCCGCGAGGAGTGCGACGAATACGCCGCCGCCAGCCACCAGCGCGCGGCGGCGGCCTGGGCGGCCGGCAAGTTCGACGACGAGATCGCGCCGGTGAGCGTGCCGCAGAAGCGCGGCGAGCCGATCGTGTTCGAAAAGGACGAGGGGGTGCGCGCCGACGCCACGGCCGAGAGCCTCGGCCAGCTGCGGCCGATCGAGAAGGGCGGCGTCGTCACCGCCGGCAACGCCAGCCAGCAGAACGACGCCGCCGCCGCCTGCCTTGTGGTGGCCGAGGACAGGCTGGAGGCGATGGACCTTGAGCCGATGGGCTGGTTCGTCGGCTGGGCGGCGGCGGGGTGCGAGCCCTCACGCATGGGCATCGGTCCGGCCCCGGCGGTGAAGCGGCTCTTCGCACGCACCGGCCTTTCCTGGGACGACATCGACCTCGTCGAGCTCAACGAAGCCTTCGCGCCCCAGGTGCTGGCCGTGCTCAAGGCCTGGGGCTGGGATGACCGCGAGCGCCTGAACGTCAACGGCTCCGGCATCTCGCTCGGCCACCCGATCGGGGCCACCGGCGGGCGGATCCTCGCCAACCTGCTGCGCGAGCTGAAGCGCCGCGACGGCAAGCTCGGCCTGGAGACGATGTGCATCGGCGGCGGACAGGGCCTGGCCGCGGTGTTCGAGGCGGCTTGAGAGAACCGATCCCGACTGCGCAGGCCCCCTCCACCCCTTTGGGGTCCCCCT
>JBEKQJ010000050.1:0-13484 GCA_049519835.1 Caulobacteraceae bacterium
CTCGTCCAGCGAGTGACCTCGGATGATCAGGCGGCCGGCCTGGCCGTCCACATCGGACAGCACGGTCTCGGCCGCCACCACGCCTTCCAGTCCGTCCGACCCGCTCATCACCGCGCTCCGTGCTTGAAATCCGAACCGGCAGATGCGAGCTTCCAGATATTGATTCAAGATTGATCAATTTAATCAACATGACGGAATGGCTCTCGGCGGAGGTGGCTCAGGCGCGGCTCAGGGTGCGCGCCCAGACGCTGTACGCCTACGTCAGCCGGGGGCGCGTTCGCGCCGAGCCCGATCCGACCGACCCACGGCGCAGCCGCTATCGGGCCAGCGACATCGCCGGCCTCGAGGCCCGCCGCACCCGCGGTCGCAAGCGTTCCGACGTCGCCGCCGACGCCATCGCCTGGGGCGAGCCGGTGCTGGCGTCCGCCATCACTACCGTGGCCGATGGGAGGCTTTTCTATCGCGGCGCCGACGCGGCGCTGCTGGCCGACACCGAGACGCTGGAGAGCGTGGCCCGGCGGCTGAGGGGCGGCCAGGGCGTTGCCGCCCGGCGGGAGCTTCGCCCGGCCCCACCGACGGGCGGGACCCTGCGCGCGAGGGTCTTCGAAGCGCTCGCCTTGCGCGCGGTGGTCGCGCCGGCGGCCCACGGCATGAGCGAGGCCGAACTCGCCGATGAGGCGGCCATGCTGCTCGACATCGTCTGCGACGCCTTCGTCGGTGAGGTCGGCAGCGGCCCCATTCATGCCAGACTGGGCCGGGCCTGGGGCCTGGGGCACGCGGGTCTCGACCTGGTGCGGCGCGCCCTCGTTCTCCTCGCCGACCACGAGCTGAACCCTTCGACGTTCGCCTGCCGGGTGGCCGCCTCGACGGAAGCCTCCCTCGCCGCCGCCACGCTGGCCGGCCTGGCGACCCTGTCCGGCCCCCTGCACGGCGGGGCCGCGGCGGGGGTGAGTCGGCTTGCGGAGGAGGCTGAGCGTCTGGGGCCCCAGGAAGCCTTGGCGGCACGCCTGGCCCACGGTGTTTCCACGCCGGGCTTCGGCCATCCCCTCTATCCGGAGGGCGACCCGCGCGCTGCCGCCCTGCGTCGCGTCTTCGCCGCCCCGCCGCCGCTGGAGGCGCTTCGCCTCTCGGTGGAACACGCCACCGGCGCGCGCGATAACGTTGACTTTGCGTTGTTCGCCCTCGCGAGCGCCCTGGATCTGCCCGCCGATGCGCCGTTCGCGCTGTTCGCCCAGGCGCGCTGCGCCGGCTGGACCGCCCACGCCATCGAGCAGATCGCGACGGGTGCGCTCATCCGCCCGCGGGCTCGCTATGTCGGACCGACCCCTGCGGCGTGACCTGCCTGAGATCAGCCACTAATGCTGCGTGAAAGGCTTCAATTCGGGGGGAACATGCGTCTGGCGAGCGTCATCCTGGCGGCGACCACGGCCTTCGCGCTCGGCGCCCGGGCGCAGGAGCGGCCGGTCCACGCGTTCCTCGATGTCGCACTGTCGCCGGACGGCGCGCACGTGGCCTCGGTGAGCGCAGATATGACGTCGTCCGGCGCCTTGCCCTCCATCCGCCGCCTGGTGATCAGACAGACCGACGGCGGCGGCGATGTCGCCATCTCGCTTCCTTGCGCACCGAACGCCGATTGCCAGCCCGGCGCCTTGGCCTGGACCCGCGACAGCAAGCAGCTGGCCTTCACGCTTCGCGCCGCGCAGGGCCATGGACGGACGATCTGGCGGGTGAATGCGGACGGGGCCGGTCTGAAACAACTTCTGGACTTCGACGGTACGCTGAACGACCTGCGCTATGACGCCGGGGGGCGGCTTACGGTTCTGGCCGTGGCCGGGGCCGTCAAGGAAGTCGGGGCGACCCAGGCAGGCGGCCCGATCACCGGCGAGGGGCGCGGCCCGCCGCTGGAGCAACGCATCGCCGTGCTCGCAGGTGATCGGCTGGAGTTCGTCTCGCCGCCGGATCTCTTCGTCTACGAATACGCCGAGGCCCCCGACGGCTCATTCGTCGGCACGGCCGCGCCGGGAGATGGCGACAACAACTGGTGGACCGCCAAGCTCTACAGCTTCACCGCATCCGGCGCGCAGGTGATCCACATGCCCGCCAGTCCGCAGGAGCAGATCGCCCATCCCAGCGTCTCGCCCGACGGTCGGACGGTGGCCTTCATCGGTGGCCTGATGAGCGACTTTGGCTCGACGGGGGGCAATGTTTTCGTGCTCCCGATCGAGGGTGGCCCGGCGCGCAACGTGACACCGGTCTTGGCGGCGTCGGCGACCGCCATCGGCTTCGGTTGCGATGGCGCACTGCTCGCCCGATTGTTGGCCGGCGATGAGACACAGATCGTCCGTATTCGGAAGGATGGTGGCGCGCAGGTCCTGTGGCGGGGGCAAGAGAGTCTGTCCGGGGCCAATGGCGGCGTCGCGCCAGCCTGCCCGTCAGGCGTAACCGCTCAGGTGCATCAGAGCTTCACTGCGCCTCCGGAGATCGAGGTCGGGCCGATCGGCGGCTGGAAGGACATCACCCACGCCAATCAGGGCCTGACAGCGCCGTTCACCGCCCGCAGCCTCGCCTGGAAGAATGGTCCATTCAACGTTCAGGGTTGGCTGCTAATCCCAGCCAATGCGCCCGCGGGCGCGAAGCTACCTCTGATTACCGATATTCACGGCGGCCCGGCGGCGGCGGCAACGCCCCGCTTCGTCGGCGCTGGCCTCGATCGGACGCTGCTGGCCCATGGCTATGCGTTGTTCCTCCCCAATCCGCGTGGCAGCTTTGGCCAGGGCGAGGCCTTCACCCAGGCCAACGTCCGCGACTTCGGCTACGGCGATCTCAGTGACATCATGACCGGCATCGACGCCGCGATCGCCGCCGCGCCGATCGATCCGGGCCGCCTGGGCGTCATGGGCGGCAGCTACGGCGGCTACATGACCATGTGGACCGTCACCCAGACCCATCGCTTCAAGGCCGCGATGGCCGCCGCGGGGATCAGTAACTGGCAGAGCTACTACGGCCAGAACGGCATCGATCAGTGGATGATCCCGTACTTCGGTAAGAGCGTCTACGACGACCCGGCCGTCTATGCCCGCTCCGCGCCGATCACCTTCATCAAGAACGTCACCACGCCGACGCTGGAATGGGTCGGCGCCCAGGACATCGAGTGCCCCTATCCCCAGACGCAGGAGTTCTGGCACGCGTTGCACGACCTGGGGGTGCCGACCCAGATCATCATCTATCCCGGCGAAGGCCACGGCCTGCGTGCGCCGTCCCATGTGGCCGACGCCGAGCGCCGCACGCTCGAATGGTTCGACCGCTATCTGAAGTGAGGTCTCAGCCGCTCCAGGCGTGGTCAACGGCCGCCTGGAGGTCGCCGGCGCGGCGGACAAAGGCGACCCCTTCGAGGGTGATGGCGCGGCCCCCGAACAGGCGCCCCTTCCAGGCGTAGCCGACCAGGTAGACGGCGCGATCTTCGCGCGGCGCGCCATTGGCCAGATAGCTGGTGATCACCCCGACCGGCACGCGACCACGGCCCTCGCCCTTGGCGCGGCGGGCGTCGAGCGCCTTGGAAAGCCCCCCCGCGATCCAGCCCGCCTCGATCGCCGGCGCCGCGGCGGCGACGTCCATTGGATGGCCTAGCACCGTCGCGGGGAACAGATAGCGCTGCGATTGGATTACCTGGCTGGAGTCGACAGGCCTGAGGGCGAGACGCCGGCCGCCGTCCTGAGGGGTAGCGGTCAGGACCAGGGCCTGGGCGAGGCCCGCCTGTTGGGCCTGGGCCGCCTCGCGACGCGCCTGATCGGCGTGCTCGCGGTGAGAATCCCAGTAGTTCAGGCCGGCGATGACCACGGCGACGACGGCGGCGACCTCGCCGACGCCGATCCATAGCCGTCCGCGTTTTTTCTCTTCGCTCAAGCCTGGACCGGAACCGCCGCCGCCAGCGCCTCAGCGTACTGGCCCCCCTTGCGGAAGCGATAGAGGTAGGTGGGGATGATCGCCTCGACCGCCGTCGGCGCGACGCCGAGCTCGGCCAGGCCGCGGGCCCCGCTGGAGGTCACGTTGTCGGTCTCCAACAGCTTGACCTGGTCGGAGGTAATTGGGGGGGCCACGAGGCCCAGACTGGCGATCGCGTCGCCGACGCGTCCGAGAACATTGGCGAGCCCGGCCGGCACGGTTACCAGCGCGCGCTTGCGGCCGGTCACCTGCAGGACGAGCTTCATCAGGTCTTCGAAAGAGTAGACCGCCGGCCCACCGAGCTCGAAGGTCAGTCCGGCGGCTGCCGGATCTTCCAGCGCCGCGGCCACGGCGGCCGCGACGTCGGCCACGAACACCGGTTGCAGGCGCGTCTTGCCGCCACCGATCAGCGGCAAAACGGGCCCGCGCGCGGCCATGGCGGCGAAGCGGTTGAAGAAATCGTCTTCCGGCCCGAACACCACCGATGGGCGGACGATCACGGCCTCCGGCAGGGCTTGCCGCACGGCCGCTTCACCGGCCGCCTTGGTGCGGGCGTAGGCTGACGGGCTGGCCGCGTCGGCCCCGATGGCCGAGACATGGACGAAGCGAACGATCCCCGCCGCCGCGGCCGCCTTGGCCACGCGTTCCGCTCCCTCGGCCTGGATGGCCTCGAATGTCTGACGGCCATGCTGCCACAGCACGCCGACCGACAGCACCGTCGCCTCCGCGCCATGGAGCGCACGGGCCACCGACTCATCGTCGCGGATGTTGGCTTGCACGATCTCGATCTGGCCGACATCGCCCAACAGGCGCAGGCGATAGGCGTGTCCTGGCCGCCGAACGGCGACCCGCACGCGATGACCACGCTTGGCGAGTTGGCGGACGATCTGGCTTCCTACGAAGCCCGAACCGCCGAACACGGTCACCAAGCCTTGCATCGTTCTCTCATGCTAGTGTGCGAAGCCGCTCGGATAGACGAGGCGGCCCGGCTTCGCAACGGCGGCAACGATTGACCTTCGAAAGCCGGCGCCCTATGCGTCCCCGCCTCGCGCGCCAGGGGCGCGTGGGCCCAGGTGGCGGAATTGGTAGACGCGCTGGCTTCAGGTGCCAGTGACCGTGAGGTCGTGAAGGTTCGAGTCCTTTCCTGGGCACCATCAAGCCCCCCTTGCAGCTTGTCCATGGGCGGCCCGGCCCCTAAGTCTGGCGCACGCCGACGCCTTCACGACTCGACCGCCCCGGAGCCCAGTTGACGCACGTCCTCCACCACGGCGACCTGCCCGAGGGCCTGTTCGACGGAGTTGCTTCCGTCGCGGTCGATTCCGAGACCATGGGCCTGCGTCTCGGGCGCGACCCGTTGTGCGTGGTGCAGCTGTGCGGACCGAGCGGCGACGCCCACCTGGTGCAGCTCGACCGGTCGTCCTACGACGCCCCGAACCTCAAGCGCCTGCTGACCGACCGGGAGACCCTCAAGATCTTCCACTTCGGCCGCTTCGACATCGCCATGTTCAAGCTGCACCTGGGCGTTGTCACCGGCCCGGTCTACTGCACCAAGATCGCTTCCAAGCTGGCCCGGACCTACACCGACCGGCACGGCCTCAAGGACGTCGTTCGCGAACTGCTCGGCGTCGACCTTTCGAAGGCCCAGCAGAGTTCCGATTGGGGGGCGGCCGGCCTGTCTCCAGAGCAGATCAACTACGCCGCCACCGACGTCATCCACCTGCATGCGCTCCGCGCCCGCCTCGACGCCATGCTCACCCGCGAGGGCCGCATGGGCCTGGCCCAGGCCTGTTTCGACTTCCTGCCCGACCGCGCCCTGCTGGACGTGGCCGGTTGGGAAGACGTCGACATCTTCGATCACGGTCCGTGAGGGCGTCGTGGCCAGCCTGACTTCGACAACCGGAATGCCCCGCGGCAAGGCGCGCGTGCATAGCCGCATGGTTCGCTTCCTGCGCATCGCCCTCCCACTCCTGATGGCGGCCGTGATCGCGCTTTTGGCGGCCTTGGTTGTGCAGCACGCCCTGCGCCGCCGCGCTGCTTCCCATCAGGATTCGGCGACGCCGATCCGCATGACGAACCCGCATTTCTTCGGCCGCGACGTCCACGGCCGCGCCTTCACGCTGGCCGCTCAGCAGGCGGAGCGGGACGAGCGGTCGCTGCAGGTGGTGCTGCTGACCAATCCGTCGCTCACCCTCGATCAGGGTGGCGTCCATCCCTCGACCGTCGTCGCGGACAGCGGCGTCTACCACGAGGACACCCGCATCGTGCAGTTGGCCGGCCACGTACACGGGGCCAACTCAGCGGGCGAAAAGTTCGCAACCGACCGGATGGTGGTCAACACCAAGACCGGCGAGGTGCAGGGCCCCAAGGCGCTCGCCGCCCAGACCGCCATGGGGCAGGTGCGGTCGAACAGCTACAGCGTCTACAACAAGGGTGAGACGGTGGTGTTCAAGGGTGGCGTGCATTCCCAACTCAAATCCCGCTAGGCCGAGCCCGTGCGCGGTCGTAAAGGTGCGCCCATGAAGCTGCGACGCGAAAACGGTTGGACAGCTGTGGCGGTCCTGGCGCTGCTGGCGGCCAGCGGCGCGCGCGCCCAGATCGAGACAAAGTCCAACGGCCCGATCGACATTACCTCCGACGAGCAGACGGTGCAGACCGCCAAATGCCTCTCAGTCTGGAGCGGCGCGGTGGAGGTGCTGCAAGGCGACTCCCGTCTGCGCGCCGATACAGTCACGGCATACGAGACTCCCAAGGGCGTGGACGCCAATGGACAGCAGGCCTGCGGCGCCGTGCAGAAGATCGTCGCCGACGGTCACGTCTACTACGTCACGCCCGACCAGCACGCCCGCGGCGACCACGCCGTCTACACTGCCGCCGACGATCAGATCGTGCTGACCGGCGACGTGATCGTGGTGCGCGGCGACGACGTCGCCAGAGGCGACCGGCTGATCATCAAGGTGTCGACCAAACAGTTCACCCTGCAGTCGGACACGGTAGGCGCCAGCGCGCATAAGCGGGTGCGGGGCGTCTTCTATCCCGACAAGACCACCGGCCAGACCCCGCCCCAAGGCGCACAGTGATGGACGCGGTGACGCTCGAACAACCCGCCAAGGACGCGCAGGCCGACGACGGCGAGGGCCTGATCGTCGATCGGATCGGCAAGTCGTTCCGCGGTCGCGCCGTCGTCAAGGGCGTCAGCCTGCACCTGAAGCGTGGCGAGGTGGCCGGCCTGCTCGGGCCCAATGGGGCCGGCAAGACCACCTGCTTCTACATGATCACCGGCCTGATCGCCGCCGACTACGGCCAGATCTTCCTTGACGGCCTCGATATCACCAACCAGCCGATGTACCAGCGGGCCCGCGAGGGTCTGGGCTATCTGCCGCAGGAGACGTCGATCTTCCGCGGCATGACCGTCGAGCAGAACGTCATGGCGGTGGTGGAGATGCGCGAGACCCGTCGCGAAAAGGTGCGCGCCATCACCTCCGAACTTCTTGAAGAGCTGCACATCGACCATCTGCGCAACTCTGCGGCGGTCTCGCTCTCTGGCGGCGAGCGGCGGCGGGTGGAGATTGCGCGGGCCCTGGCGAGCGAGCCCGCGTTCATGTTGCTGGACGAGCCCTTCGCCGGCATCGACCCTCTTGCCATCTCCGACATCCGCGATGTGATCGGCTACCTGCGGGGCCGCGGGATCGGGATCTTGATCACCGATCACAATGTCCGTGAGACCTTGGACATCATCGATCGGGCCTCGATCATCCATGCTGGCGAGGTGCTGTTCGAAGGCTCGCCGGAAGAAATTCTGGCCAATCCCGAAGTCCGGCGCGTGTATCTCGGCGACCGATTCAGCCAGTCCTGATCTCGGACGGACACGGCGCAAATTCGTCCCATAAGCGCCGCTTGACACCTTCGCCCGACCGGCGCGTTGATAGGGCATGCCTGTGCAGGTATCCGGCCGACGCATTGATGTGGGGGAGGCGCTCCGCACCAGGATCCGAGACGAACTCACCCTAAGCATCGGCCGCTATTTCGGACGGGGTGGCGATGCGGACGTGGTGGTCAGCCGTGATGGCCACGGCTTCCGCGTCGACTGTTCGGTGACCCTCGCCAGCGGCCAGACTCTTCAAAGCCATGGTCTCGGTGGCGACGCCCACGCAGCCTTCAGCCAAGCCCTCGAGAAAGTCGCCGCGCGTATTCGCCGCTACAAGCGCCGCCTTAAGAGCCACACGGTTCAGGCTTCGGCCAAAGCGGCCGAAACGGCGGCCCTGATGGTGCTGCGCGCGCCTGGCGCCGATGACCAGGACATCGATGGCTGGGCCGAGCCGTCCGACGAACATCCGCCGGCCGCGATGATCATCGCCGAGACCGAGACGGCGCTGCGGACCATGACGGTGTCCATGGCCGTGCTCGAACTGGATTTGATCGAAACTCAAACAATCGTGTTCCGAAACGCGGCCCACGGCGGATTGTCCGTGGTATATCGGCGACCAGATGGAAACATCGGCTGGATCGACCCGGCGCGGACGAAATCCCTAGCGTCGCGAAGCCGGCCGAAAACGGCTAGTCGAAGGGAAGAAGCCGCGAGCTGACCGGCCATCTGTCGACAAAGGGGTGGGGTGGTTGAGAGACAGGGTGTGTCTCGATGATGATGATCGAGGCGATGCTGGATAGCAGCAGCATCTCGCCGCGCGTGACCGCCAAGACCAAGCGGCAGGCGCTATCCGTGGTGGCCGAAATCGCCGGCCGCTGTTTCGGCGTCAAACCGGCCAAGGTGCTCGACGCGCTCGAGGAGCGTGAGGCCATCGCCCCAACCGGGGTTGGCAAGGGGATCGCCGTGCCTCACGCCGAGGTCGAGGGCCTGACGCGGCTGCGGGCGGTGTTCGTCCGCCTGGAATCACCGGTGGAATTCGGGGCCGTCGACGATGAGCCGGTCGATCTGGTGTTCGCCCTGTTGGCTCCGCCTGGCGCCGGCGCGGACCATCTGCGGGCCCTCGCTCGCGTCTCGCGAATCATGCGCCGTGCTGAGATCCGCGAGCAGCTTCGGGTGGCTCGCACGGCCGACGCCATTCATGCGGTCCTGGCCCAGGAAGTGCGGATCTCCGCAGCCTGATGCGTCCTAGTGGACCGAGACCGGCGCCAGCTCGTGGGCCACGGCCGCGGCCATGGCCGAATTTCTGTCGCCAAGCACCGCCAGGCGAGCACCGTCGGCCCGGTGCACGGCGTAGAGAATCTGGTCCGGCTTGAGGTCGAATCCGCGAATCTCCTCCACCGGCGTGTCGGCGATGATCTCCGCCGCCTTGATAGGCCGGACGTAAACGAGGTTCGGGCCGCCGAGGGCGGCAAACGCTTCGTTAGTCAGATGAGGGAAGCCCATGGCTTTCTCCTTTCCATTTCCGCGACGATGACCTTCAGCCCACCGTCTTGATCGGCACCTGCCGCACGACGCTGGCCCGGTCGGGCCGATAGGCGTCCACGTGCAGAAGCCCGTGCTCGAGGATCGCACCCTCCACTTCCATGCCGTCGGCCAGGATGAAGCTGCGAACGAACCCGCGCGCGGCAATGCCGCGATGCAGAAAGGCCCGTTCGCTCCCAGCCTCCGAATCGCGCCGGCCGGTGATGGTGAGGTGATTGTCCTCCACCGTCACGCCCAGCTGATCGGAAGTGAAGCCGGCCACGGCGATGCTGATCCTGACCCTGCCATCGCCGGAATCTTCGACGTTGTAGGGGGGATAACCTTCGCCTGCCGCCTTCGAGACGCGCTCAATGAGCGACCGAGTATGATCGAAGCCCAACAAAAAAGGGCTGTCGAAGATGATCGTGCGGTTCATGGCGAGTCCTTCGGATGAGCGACCCTGCCGTTCCCGCCCCAATCAGGCGACGGAAACAGCATGAACGTGACATGGCTATCCTCCGTTCCCCATTCAAGGAACGATCACGTCACCCCTTCGCGAGCCAGACAAACCTGGCGATGAACAGCGCCGCTAGTACGTACATCAGCCAGTCCTGCCGGCGGGCGTTTCCGGTGGCGAGCTGCAGGGCGGCGTAGGCGGTAACGCCGAAGGCGAGGCCGTTGGCGATTGAATAGGTCAGCGGGATCGTGACCAGGGTGAGGAAGGCCGGCACGGCCAGCTTGGCGTCGCTCCAATCCACTTCAGCGATCGCGCCGACCATCAAGGCGCCGACCAGTATTAGGGCGGGCGCGGTCGCGGCGGTCGGGATGCGCGTCACCAGCGGCGCGGCAAAGAGGGTCAGCAGGAAGAGCGCGCCGACCGTCACGCTGGTCAGACCGGTACGCCCGCCGGCCGCCACGCCAGCGGCGCTCTCGATATAGCTGGTCACCGTGCTCGTCCCGGCGGCCGCCCCGACCATGGTGGCGACGGAGTCGACCAGCAGGATGCGGTTGAGGCGTGGGATCGTCCCGTCCGCCGCAACCAGGCCCGCCTTCTTGGTCACCGCGACGAGCGTGCCGACGTTGTCGAAGAGGTCGACGAACAGAAAGACGAACACGATCTCCAGCAGGCCGGCGAGGTGTCCGCCCTTCAGCCCGAGCGCTCCCGTCAGGTCGAGTTTGAAGGCCGTGGCCGAGAGATCGCCGCCGCCGTGGCTGGCTGGCGGGGCGAGGCCCAGCGCCCAGGCGGCCAGTCCGGTCGCCGCCACCCCCACGAGGATGGCCGCCCGGACATTCCAGGCCTGCAGCGCTGCGATCAGGATCAGGCCGGCGATGGCCAAGGCCGCGGTGGGCGCAGTCAGATCGCCCAGTCCGACCGAAGTCGCCGGATTGGAGACGATGATCCCGGCGTCCTTCAGGCCGATGAAGGCGATGAACAGGCCGACGCCTGCGGCCACCGCGGCAAATAGCGAGCGCGGCACCGCACCCACGATCAGCTGGCGTACACCGGTGAGGGTCAGGACGAGGAAGACAGCGCCGGAGAGGAAGACGCAACCGAGCGCGGTGGGCCACGCGATGCCCATGCCCTTGACCACGGTGTAGGTGAAATAGGCGTTGAGCCCCATGCCAGGCGCGAGCGCCAGTGGGGTGTTGGAGGCCAGGCCCATGAGAATGCTGCCGATCCCGGCCGCGAGGCACGTCGCCGCCGCCACCGCGCCCACTGGCATGCCGGCCTCACCCAGGATCGCCGGATTGACGGCCACGATGTAGGCCATGGTCAGGAAGGTGGTGAAGCCGGCGAGGATCTCGGTGCGCGCGGTCGTTCCATGCGCCGAAAGACCGAAGTATCGTTCCAGCATGCGACCCCCCACGCTCCGACTCGTCGAGACGCTAGAGGCAGGGGCGGCGGCCGGAAAGATCAGGTGTGGGGCCGAGCGTGGATAAGGCCGACTTCATCGCCGGTTTGCCCAAGGCCGAGCTGCACATGCACATCGAAGGCAGCCTTGAGCCGGAGATGATGTTCGCTCTGGCCCGGCGGAACAGGCTCGAGTTGCCCTTCGCGAACGTCGAGGCGCTGCGCGAGGCCTATCGGTTCAGCCGGCTGCAGGATTTCCTCGACATCTACTACCAGGGCGCCGCGGTGCTCCTCACCGCGGAGGACTTCCACGATCTGGCGCTGGCCTACTTCGCGCGAGCGCACGCCGACGGCGTCGTCCATGCGGAGATCTTCTTCGATCCCCAGACTCACACGGCGCGCGGCGTGCCGTTCGCGACCGTCGCCGAGGGCCTCCTCGCCGGCATGGCCGAGGCCGGGGCGCGGTTCGGGATGACCAGTCGGCTCATCCTCTGCTTCCTGCGCCACCTCACTGAGGCAGACGCCTTCGCGACCCTGCAGGCGGCTGAACCTTGGCTGGGCCGGATCGCCGGAGTCGGCCTGGATTCCTCGGAGCTCGGCCACCCGCCCGGGAAATTCGCCGGCGTATTCGCCGCCGCCCGCGCGCGGGGCCTGAAACTGGTCGCCCACGCCGGCGAGGAGGGCCCGCCCGAATATGTCCGTGAAGCCCTGGACGTGCTGCATGTCGACCGACTGGACCACGGCAACCGCTCTCTCGAGGATAGCGAGCTCACCGCCCGCCTGGCGCGCGAGGGCATGACGCTGACCGTCTGCCCGCTTTCGAACCTCAAGCTCTGTGTCGTGCCTTCGCTTGAGGCGCATCCGATCGCGACCATGCTGCGCGCCGGCCTGCGGGCCACCGTGAACTCGGACGATCCAGCCTATTTCGGCGGCTATCTGAACGCCAACTTTCGCGCCGTGGCGCCGCTCCTGACCGTCGAAGACATCGCCGCGCTGGCGCGCAACAGCTTCCTGGGCTCCTTCCTGCCGGAGGCCGAAATCGCTCGCTGGACCGCCGCGGTCGACGCCTACGCCGGCCTTGGCTAGAACGCGGCATGCAAGCCAAGAGCCGGGCGATCGCCCTCGTCGACGAACTGGAGGCCGAATACCGTCGCTCCGTAGGGGCCCTCCGGACGGCGTTGCGCGCCTTTCTCGCCCGCGGGGTAGCGCCCGACCCCGCCGTTCGCGCCGCCGGAGCCTTCGTCTATCCGGCCCTCTCGCTCACCTGGTCGGGAGCTGCGCCGGCTCCGCGCTTGCCGCGCGCCTTCGCCCGCTTCAGCCAGAGCGGCACTTATCGCGCCACCCTGACCCGCCCGGACCTGTTCCGCGACTATCTGATCGACCAGCTGTCGCTGATCCTCGCCGATTTCGAGGTTGAGGCGGAGGTCTCGCGCTCGAGTCAGGAGATTCCCTACCCCTATATTCTCGATGGCTCTGAACTGGTCGACGTCGAGATATCGGCCAGCGAGATCGCGCGCCACTTCCCGTCGACTGAACTGGCCGTGATCGGCGATGAGGTTGCCGATGGCTTGTGGTCCACCGGCGGCGCCCGCCCACTGACCCTGTTCGATGGCCCGCGCACAGACTTTTCCCTCGCCCGGCTGGCCCACTACACGGGCAGTCCGGTGGAGAGCATCCAGAGCTACATCCTGTTCACCAACTACCACCGCTATGTCGACGAGTTCGTTCGCTGGGGCGCAGGCCAGCTGGGCGAAGGTGGCTACGAGAACCTCGTCTGCCCTGGCGGCGTGGTGATCACGGCTGAAACGCCCGACCCAATGAAGGCGGCGGCCGAGAGCCCCTGGCGGCGGCATCAGATGCCGGCCTATCACCTCACCCGCCCGGGCCGACGCGGCCTGTCGCTGATCAACATCGGCGTCGGCCCCTCCAACGCCAAGACCATCACCGACCACCTCGCCGTGCTGCGGCCGGAGGCGTGGCTGATGATCGGCCACTGCGGCGGTCTGCGCGCCAGCCAGACCATCGGCGACTATGTGCTGGCCCACGCCTACCTGCGCGACGACCACGTGCTCGACCAGGTGCTGCCGCCGGAGATCCCGATCCCGCCGATCGCCGAGGTGCAGCAGGCGCTGCAGCGCGCGGCCGAGCAGGTCACGGGCGAGAGCGGCGATGCGCTCAAGGCGCGCCTGCGCACCGGCACCGTGGTCACCACCGACGACCGCAACTGGGAGCTCCGCTCGTCGCTGAGCGCGGTGCGCTTCAACCAGTCGCGCGCCATCGCCATCGACATGGAGTGCGCCACCA
>JBEKQJ010000051.1:0-22377 GCA_049519835.1 Caulobacteraceae bacterium
GTGGCGCGGACGCCGAAGCGGCGGATCGCGCCGGCGGCGGCGAGGCTGGTGAGGCCGCAGGCGACGCCAAGCAGGGCGTAGCCGGCGCCGGCCTCCTTCCAGTTCCAGGCCAGCTGGCTGACCATGGCCGGCAGAACGACGCCGAGGCCGTTGAACGTCCCGGCCGTGACCAGGAAGTAGAGCCCGCTCAGCGCCACGAAGGCCAGGCGCGGCCGCATCAGAAGCTGTAGCCGAGGGTGAGGATCACCTGGCGTGGCGGGATGTACTGCCGGCTCGTCTGGCCGGTGCCGTACGGGTCGGTGTACTGCGAATTGATCCCGGCGACGTTGAAGACGTTGGTCGCCGCCAGCGAGGCCTCGAAGTGCGAACGTGTCGGCCGGTAGGCGAGTTCGAGGTTGGTCACCGTGTAGGCGGGCACACGGTCGAGCGACGGCTCGTTGAAAATCCGCGCCCATTCCGAGCCGCGATAGACCACCTCGACGCGGGGCGTCAGGCTGCCGGTTGGAACATCGAAGCGATAGGACGCCGCGATCTGGCCTGAGACGGCCGGCATGGCCGGCGGCGTCCGGCCCTCGATGTTCTTCTCCGAGGCGATCACCGCCGCCCAGCAGGCGGGATTGTAGTAGGCCGACATAAGCCGCCTCGGCTTCTACGCCGTAGATATGCACATTCGGGATGTTGGAGATGCCGCCCGCGAACGGGACGGGGTCCTCCTCGATGTACTGCATGTCCTTGTAAAGATAATAGAACGCGGCGGCGTTGACGCGCAGCGAGCGGTCGAGAAACTCGTTCTTCGAGCCGACCTCGAAGGCGGTGTTGGTCTCACGCTGGAAGGTGAAGGGCACGACGACCGAGGTGTTGTTGCCGTTGACCCCGGCCGGCTTGTAGCCGCGCGCCGCGCTCGCATAGAGCATGTTGTCGGGCGTGGCGTCCCAATCGAGCTCGGCCCGCCAGGTGGGCACATGGTCCCAGATCTCGTTGGCGGCGGTGCTGAAGCCGGGCCCCACGCCGGGAATGTTCGAGAAGTCGTTGCTGACATCGGAATAGTGGTCGACGTTCATCCGTCCGCCCGCGGTCAGGCGCAGGCTGGGCAGGATGTGATAGGTGGCCTGGACGAAGCCGGAATAGGACTGCCGCTTGACCAGGGAGTCGTTGCCGTAGTCGAGGCCGAGCGGCGGATCGGTCTCGATGTCGGGCAGGATGGTGGTGTCCGGATTGGGGGTGTCGCCGCCTTCGAACTCGGCCACGAACTGGCGACTCCTCTGAGAGAGCACGAAGGCGCCGACGATCCAGTCCAAGCGTCCGCCCGGCCGCGAGAGCACGTCGAACTCCTCGGTCCAGCTGTTCACACGCGTGTCCCAGCCGGCGACGTCGTCGTAGGCATGGATCAGGCTGACGGCGCTCCGCGAGCTATCTTCGCGCAGCACGCTGCTCATGCCCTGATAGGCGCTCACCGAGCGGACGCTGAACCACGGCAGGTCCCACTGCAGGTTGAGGTGATAGAGCTGAGCCGTCAGCTCGTTCAGCGACGGATAGTCCTGATAGATGGTCCAGGGATCGGGCTCGGGATCGTCGATGTTCTTCTGCGCCTGGCCGTTTTCGTCGGCGCGATACCACTGGCCGGTCAGCGTTGCGGAGACGTTCGACGTCGGCTGCCAGAGAATGGCGGCCTTCGTCGAGGTGTTGTGAGCGTCATCCTCGCGGAAACCGGGTATGGCGGCGTCCTCGGTGAATCCCTCGTGGTCGAAGCGCTGGACGGCGAGGCGAACGGCCAGGGTCTCGCCGATAGGTATGTTAAGCCAAGCCCGCTCGCGGGTGAGGTCATAGGTTCCGACGCTGAAATCGACGTGGCCGCTGAAGTCGTCCAGCCGCGGCGGGTTGGAGACCAGGCTGATGACCCCGCCGATGGAGCTCTGGCCATAGAGCGCTCCCTGCGGTCCGCGCAGCACCTCGACGTGATCGAGGTCGAAGAGCGGCTGCGACAGAGTAATGGTGTTGACCATGTACACCCCGTCCACGAACAGCGACACGCCCGGCACGGTGGTGAGGTCGTTCTCCGGCGTGCCGGAGCCGACGCCGCGGATCGTCACGATGTTCTCGAAGCCCGAGGTCTTGGTGGCTTCCAGGCCCGGCACGACGGCGTTGAGGCCCGAGACGTCGGTGATGAACGAGCGGTCGAGGCGGGCCGCCGGCAGGGCGGTCACGGCCACCGGCGTCTTCTGGACGTTTGTCGCCCGACGCTCGGCGGTGACGACGATCTCATCCACCTTCTGCGGGGCCGGATCGGCGCGCGCCACGGCGGCCGGCAGCAGGGCCGCGGCGCAGAGCGCGAGAATTGTGCGCGTTGTCATCGGCTCGTCCTAGCGCCTAAATGCCGGCGCGGACCAAGCTCAGCCGCTTGGCGCGGACGTTACATTTCACAGGGACTGCCCATGAACCCGCTCGCGCCGGCCCTCTCAGGCATGAAGGGCCCGGCCAACAGCGTTTCACCTGACGGCGATTGGGCCCCCGGCCTGCAAAAGGCGCGCGCCTACGAACAGATCCTCTTGGACATCATCCTGGGCGAACTGCCGCCGATGCAGGTGCTCGACGAGAAGGCGCTGGCGGCCCGCTATGCGGCTGGGATCGCCGGCGTTCGCGACGCCTTGGGCCGGCTGGCGTTGGAAGGCCTGGTCGTGCGGCGCCCCCGGGTGGGCACGGTCGTCGCCCCCATGGACATCCGCGAGATCGAGCAGGCCTTCGAGGTGCGCCACATGCTCGAGGGCCACACCGCCGCCCTGGCGGCCCGGAACGCCAGGCCCGAGGACGTCGCATTGATCGCCCACGCGTTTGACGGCGCCGAAACGGCGATTGCGGCGGCGGATTATCGCACCATGCTCGCCATGGACCGCACGTTTCATCGGGCCGTGGCCATGGCGACCCACAACCCCACGCTGGCCCGCTTCGTCATCCACCTGCAGAACGTCGCCACCCGATTCTGGATCTGGGCCATGGAGAAGCAAAGCCCTGAGGACCAGTTGAACGACGTCGCTCTGCACCGCGCGCTCGCCGCCGCGATTGCAGCGCGCGATCCGGCCGCCGCCGAAGTCGCCGCTGCGAGGCTGGTCGGCGAGCCGCCGAGCGCTTCCCGGGGCTAGTCAGCATACAGACGGCCGGTTGCGTTCGACGGCGAGGGATGGAATGCGGTCGCGGACGCCGGCTCGGGAACCGGCGCCCGCGCGCACTGGGTCAGGCGTCAGCGTGCTCGAGTTCTTCGGTTTCGGCGGCTTCCGCGCCTTCGGCTTCATGAGCTTCGACCGGCGCTGCGTCGTCGCCATCGGACTCGTGGTCTTCGGCATCGACCGTGTGGGCGTGGTCGGAGGCGTGCATCTTGTTGGCTTCGATCGCGTGGTGGGCCGCGTGGTGGCCATGGCCTGAGGCGGCATAGGCGTGGTGGAAGGCGCCATCCAGGTCGCCCTCTTCGTGCAGCTTCACCGCCTCGCGGTGATGGTGGGCGGCCAGTTCATGATGTTCGGCGGCAAGGGTGTGATGTTCGGCGGTGGTATGATGCGTGGACATCTTCGAGCGTCTCCATCCGGGGGGGTGAGGCCGGGAAAGGCCCCGAGTCGGAGGATGCGCCGGGCCCGTGACGGGGCCGTGAATTTGAGACCCGATTTCGTCCGAAATCGACAACAATCTCCTAAGTAAAGACGTATACGGACGACCCCTAGGCGACGCAGCTCACCGCCAGGCGCGCCGCGTCGGCGATCAGAGCGTCGCGGTCGGCCTCGGCGCCCGTCGAGCCGGCGAGGAAGGCGGTCATGGCGAAGCGTCGGCCGTTGGCCAGGGTGGCGATGCCGATGTCGTTGGTCGCCGCTGTAATGCCGAGGACCGTGTAGGACGTGCCGGTCTTGTGGGCGAGGCTGGCGTCGGCCGGCAGGCCCGCCCGCAGACGGTGAAATCCGGTTGGGGTGTCGGTCATCAGGCGCAGGAGGAGGCGCGTGGAGGCCGCCGAAAGAAGGTTGCCGGCGGCGAGGCGGGTCAGGAACTGCAAGGCGGCGGGCAGGGTCGCGGTGTCGCGCGGATCGCTGAGGTAGCGCGCCGTGGCCGTCTCGCGCGCTTCAGCCGGCACCGCGTCGAGCGCGGCGTTCCAGGCCTTCTTGTTGATCCAGGCCGGTTGGAATGGGCCCATGCCCAAAGCCTCCGGCTGCAACTGGGTCTCATAGCGGTCGACGCTGATGTCGGCGATCCCTTTGCCGCGCAGCCAGGCGGTAACCGCGGCCGGACCGCCGATGCGCTTCATCACCGCGTCGGCGGCGACGTTGTCGCTGTTCTGGACCGCCAGCGCCACGAGATCGATGAAAGGCAGGGTGATCGGCCGCCCCGTCCAGGCGTCGATGATGGCGCTCGCGCCCGGCGCGAGATCCTGTTCGGTGAGCGTGACCGGCTCGGAAAGCTTGATCTGTCCGGAGTCGACGAGCGCCAGGGTCGCAGCGGCCAGGAAGGCCTTGAAGACGCTCTGCAGGGGGAAGCGGGCCTTGGCGTCGCTTACCCAGGCGGTTCCGCCGTCCATGAGCGAGACGCCGAAACCGAACGAGCCCGGCTTGGCGCGCGCCGCCAGCGGGGCAAAGCCGGCCGCGAGGCGGTCGGTGTCCAGTCTGGCGGGCCCCTGAGCGAGGGGCGGGGGGCCGGCCCGGCAGCTGGCGAGGAGGGCGGCGGAAAACCCGGCGAGCGCGGCCCGCCGGTCGAGGTCTCTGAACGACAAACGAATCTCTCTCTTCCAGCCGCCGGGAGCGCGTTCCGCAAAAGTGGAAGCCGGTTTTGCGATCAGAACGCGCTCAGAATTTTGACTTCTGAGTGCGAATCCCCGGTCAGGCGATTTCGCGTGGCCGGGGATTCGCACTCGGGCCGATCATATCCAGGCGGCGGCCAAATGGGCTATGGGCGACGGCGTGAAAGCACCCTGTGTCATTCTCAAGGACGCCCAGCTGGCCGAGAACATCGGCGCGGCCGCCCGGGTGATGGCCAACTTCGGCCTGGATGAATTGCGCCTGGTGACCCCGCGCGACGGCTGGCCGCAGGAGCGGGCCTGGGCGAGCGCCTCGGGCGCCGACTGGGTGCTGGACTCGGCCAAGGTGTTCGGCCGCCTTGAGGACGCCGTCGCCGACCTCAATCTGGTGTTGGCCACCACCGCCCGGCCGCGGGAGGCGGTGCTGCCGGTGTCGGACCTCCGCGAGGGAGCCGGGATGCTGCGGGCGGCGGCGACCACCGGCGAGGCGACGGGCGTGCTCTTCGGCGGCGAACGAGCCGGCTTGGAGGCCGACGACATCGCCCTTTGCCAGGCTATCGTCACCGCGCCGGTGGAGGATCGCCACCACTCGCTCAACCTCGCCCAGACCGTCGCCATCCTGGCCTACGAGTGGCGGATGAGCGGCGCGCCGGACAAGCCTGCCGGCTTTGCCGACCTGCCGCCGTCAGCCGACGGCGCGGCCCTGCTGGGGCTCTACGAGCAGCTGGAGGGCGAGCTCGACGCCGCCGGCTTCTTCCATCCGTCCGAGAAGCGGCCCTCGATGGTGCGCAATCTGCGCGTCGCCCTCGGCCGCGCCCGCCTCTCCGAACAGGAGGTGCGCACCCTGCGCGGCGTCGTCACGGCGCTCTCGAAGGGCCGGGGCAAGGTGCTGGAGAAACTGGCGGCTCGAGCGCGAAGCGGTCAGGCGGACCCGCCTGACCGCTGAATCGTGCTCGGAATCTAACGTGGGAGCGCGCTCTGAGCGCAAAACCGGCTTCCACTTTTGCGGAGCGCGCTCCAGGCCCGTCTCCTTGACAAGTAAGGGGCCTCTCGCTCATAAGCCCCGCCTTCGCGCGCCCGGAGTCATCCGCGGCGCGTGATGCATGACGGGTGATGCGTGCGCCGCCGTTGTAATTGCTGCTCCAGAGGGGAGCGGCCGGACCGCATCGAGACGAAAGACGAAGCATGTCAAAGCGCCAGAGCGCGAAATACAAACTCGACCGCCGGATGGGCGAAAACATCTGGGGTCGCCCCAAGAGCCCGATCAACCAGCGGGCATATGGTCCCGGTCAGCACGGCCAGCGTCGCAAGCAGAAGGTCTCCGATTTCGGCCTGCAATTGCGCGCCAAGCAGAAGCTGAAGGGCTACTACGGCAACCTCACCGAGAAGCAGTTCTCGCGCACCTACGCCGAGGCCGCTCGCATCAAGGGCAACACCGCGGAAAAGCTGATCGGGCTGCTGGAAGCGCGTCTCGACGCGGTGGTCTATCGCGCCAAGTTCGTGCCGACGGTGTTCGCCGCCCGGCAATTCGTCAACCACGGCCACGTCCAGGTGAACGGCAAGCGCGTCAACATCGCCTCCTACCGCGTGAAGGTCGGCGACGTCGTCCAGGTGCGTGAGAAGTCGCGCAACATGGCCCTCGTGCTGGAAGCCCTTCAACTCGCCGAGCGCGACACGCCCGACTACATCGAGGTCGACGCCAAGGCGATGTCCGCCAAGTTCATCCGCAGCCCGGAGCTGGCCGAGGTGCCCTATCCGGTGAAGATGGAGCCGAACCTGGTCGTCGAGTTCTACGCCTCGTAAGACGAGCCGAATTTCCGAAGCATTTCAGGGGCTCGAGCCGCAAGGCTCGGGCCCTTCGCTTTTCAGGCCTCGATGAGGCCCTTCTCGGCGAGCAGGGTCTTGAGTTCGCCCGACTGGAACATCTCGCGGATGATGTCGCAGCCGCCGACGAACTCACCCTTCACATAGAGCTGCGGGATGGTCGGCCAGTCGGAGTAGGCCTTGATGCCCTGGCGGAGCTCATCGCTCTGCAGGACGTTCACGCCCACGAATTCGACCCCGAGGTGGTCGAGGATCTGCACGCTCATCGCCGAGAAGCCACAGGCCGGCTGATCCGGAACGCCCTTCATGAACAGGGTCACGGGATGGTCGGCGATGGTCTTGGCGATAAAGCCGTGGACGGGGTCCGTGGCGATGTCGGTCATGTCGGTTCCTCGGATCGGCCCGGACGAGAGCTAGGGACGCGGGGCGGCGGGGTCAAGCCGGCGGCGTGGTTTCCAGCGCCAGGGCGTGAAGTTCGCCACCCACCTTGCCTTTCAGGGCGGCGTAGACCAGCTGATGCTGGCGCACCCGCGGCAGGCCGGAAAACGCGGCCGAGACGATGCGGGCGCGATAGTGGTCGCCGTCGCCGGCCAGATCCTCGATCGAGATTTCGGCGTCCGGAAAGGCGGCCTTCAACTCGGCCTCCAGGACGGCGATGGGCATGGGCATCGCGTTCGGCTTTCCTTGTGGCGGGAAGTGTGGGCCAATGGCTAGCACGGCTGCCTGGGGAGGGCGAGGTGAGACGTCTGGCGTGCCTGTTGGCGCTCGCGCTTCTGACCGGCTGCAACCTGGTCATCACCCACAAGCCGATGTTCACGGCGGCTGACGGCGCCGGCGCGCCGAGCCTGCGCCCGGGGCTGTGGCGCATGGAGATCGGCGAGGACAAATGCCAGGTCGACGAGAGTCGGCCGCTCAGCGAGTGGCCCAGTTGCGGCGGTGGCATGGTGGTTGGCGCAGGAACGGTTAGCTATTTCGACCGCGACGGCGACACGCCCGTCTTTAAGACCGATCCGCTTGTCCTCGCGGCGGGCCAGCCGATCCTGGGACAAGTGAAGCTCAGCCTGTCGGGCAGCATCAAGCTCACTGGCGACGCCTACGCCTATGTCGCCGTCCGACCGACCAAACTCGATGAGGCGGGGAGGCCTACCCGCTTCGAGTTCTGGCCGGTGCAGTGCGGGCCGCCAACCAAGGACGCCAGCAAATACTTCACCGATCAGCCGGCCGCCGGCGTGAAGATCGAGCCGATCACTACCGACTCCGGCGTCATGAAGTCTCTGGGGCCCCTGTGCACGATCGACGATCCGGCCATCATGCGGCGTGTGGCAGCCCAGAGCGAAGCCTGGCTCCCGCACGTCGGCGTCGGCCATTGGGTTCGCGACAAGGCCGACTGACAGGGGTGAACACCTAGCCCATGTAGGCGGGCAGCCACCCCTCGTGGGCGGCGCGCAGCTCGGCCAGCGGCAGGCTGAAAAGGCCCTCGACGGCGACGAACTCGCTGCCGGCCGCGCCAACGATATGCGCCGGGACGCCGGAGTCGCGCGCCGCGTTCAGGATTCGCTCCGGTTCGCCGGTCGCAACTAGATAGCGGGCCTGGTCCTCGCCAAACAGGAAGGCGTGGGGCAGGGCGCCCACCGGCAGGGTCAGGGTCAGACCGACACCGGAGGCCAGCGCCATTTCCGCCGCCGTCGCCGCCAGGCCGCCGTCGGACAGATCGTGCACGGCGCTCACCCACCCGGATGTGATCAGGAAGCGGACGAGATCGCCATTGCGCCGCTCGGCGACGAGATCCACCGGCGGCGGCGCGCCGTCCTCGCGGCCGAGGAGTTCCCGCAGGAAAAGGCTGGCGCCCAGCTCGCCGCGCGTCTCGCCGATCAACACCAGAGCGTCGCCAGCCCGCATGGAGGCGAAGTCCGCGTGCGGCGCGCCCTCTCCGATCAGGCCGACGGCGCCCACCACAGGCGTCGGCGGAATGGCCGCGCCATTGGTCTCGTTGTAGAGCGAGACATTGCCGCTCACGACTGGGAAATCGAGCGCCCGGCAGGCCTCGGCCATGCCCTCGATGGCGGCGACAATCTGGCCCATGATCGCCGGCCGCTCAGGATTGCCGAAATTGAGGTTGTCGGTGATGGCGATGGGTTCCGCGCCCACGGCCGTGAGATTGCGCCAAGCCTCGGCGACGGCCTGCCTGCCGCCTTGGCGTGGGTCAGCGGCGACGTAGCGTGGCGTGCAGTCGCTGGTGACGGCCAGCGCCTTGCCCGAGCCGTGGACGCGCACGATCCCGGCGTCGGCGCCGGTGGCGGAGTCCTCCAGAGTGTCGGCCATCACATGGCGATCGTACTGCTCCCACAGCCAGCGCTTGGAGGCCATGTCGGGACAGGAGATCAGCTTGATGAGCGCATCACCCCAGTCGAGCGGAGTGGGGACCTCGGCCGGGTCGAGCCACGCCGCCGGCGTGGGCGCCGTCCACGGCCGATCGTAGAGCGGGGCGTCGTCGGTGAGCGGGCTCAGCGGCAGGTCGCAGACCACCGCGCCGCCATGGCGCAGGACGAGGCGGCCGGTGTCGGTGGTCCGGCCGATCACCGCCGCGTCCAGGCCCCATTTCTCGAAAATCCGCCGCCCGTCGGCCTCGCGGCCGGGCTTGAGGATCGCCAGCATCCGCTCCTGGCTCTCCGAGAGCATCATCTCATAGGGCGTCATGCCCTCTTCGCGCTGAGGCACGAGGTCGAGATCGAGATCGATGCCGACGTCGCCCTTACCGGCCATCTCGACGGACGAGGACGTGAGGCCGGCCGCGCCCATGTCCTGGATGGCGGCCACAGCGCCGCTCTGCATCAGCTCCAGCGTCGCCTCGATGAGCAGCTTCTCAGCGAACGGATCGCCCACCTGCACCGTCGGACGTTTCTCGTCCGAGGCGTCGTCGAATTCGGCCGAGGCCATGGTCGCGCCATGGATGCCGTCGCGGCCGGTCTTGGATCCGAAGTAGACGACAGAGAGGCCGGCGCCCGGCGCGGCTGAATAGAAAATCTTATCGGAGTCTGCCAGGCCGACGCACATGGCGTTGACCAGGATGTTGCCGTCATAGCCGGGGTGAAAGTTGGTTTCGCCGGTGATGGTCGGCACGCCGACACAGTTGCCATAGCCGCCGATGCCCGCCACCACCCCTGAGACCAATCGTCGCGTTCGCGGGTGCGAAGGATCACCAAAGCGCAGCGCGTTCGCCAGCGCGATCGGTCGCGCGCCCATAGTGAAGACGTCGCGCATGATGCCGCCGACGCCGGTCGCCGCGCCCTGGTAGGGCTCGATGAACGAGGGGTGGTTGTGGGATTCCATCTTGAAGACGACGGCCTGGCCGTCGCCGATATCGACCACGCCGGCGTTCTCACCAGGGCCCTGAATTACCCGTGCGCCGGTGGTCGGAAACTTCCTCAGGTGCAGGCGCGAGGACTTGTAGGAGCAATGCTCGCTCCACATCACCGAAAACACGCCAAGCTCCAGGTGATTCGGCTCGCGGTTGAGCCGGTCCACAATCAGCTCGTACTCCTCGGGCCGGAGACCGAACTCGGCCGCGAACTCGGCCAGGGATTTCTCGGGGGCTCGCATCGCCGCCTTTTAGCGGCTGGGGCTCGATTCCGCCATTGCGTCGATGTGTGGTGCGATGCACAAGAAGGTGGGGTGCGGCGCAATATGATCGACGTTATCTAAACGTTGTCAAAATTTCGCTTGCAATCCAACTGAACGCTGGTATCTAATCAGTGTCAAGTTCTGGTGCTGGGCCGCGGCGGGGGATCCCGAGGGGGCTGCAGGTCGGAGCTAGGTTTCACTCAGACTCGGCCCGGGGGCCGGGATCGTTAGAAGTTTATCTGAAAGGAAGGCGCATCATGAAACTCGCCATCGCAACCTGCCTGGCCGCTCTTTCGCTGGCCGGCTCCGCCCTCGCCGAAGTCACGGTCACTGCGACGCTCGACAAGCCGCAACCCACCCGGGTGAAGTTCCTCGCCGCCGACGCGGTGTGGGAATGCCAAGGTGTCACCTGCGTCGCTCAGATCGCGCCGGATACGGCCCAGGGCGTCTCGGGCTGCAAGGATCTGGCCAAGCAGATCGGCCCGATCCAGTCCTACTCTACCGAAACCCGCACGCTGGACAGCAAGGGCCTGGAGCGCTGCAACGCGTCTCTCGCCCCGACCGCGACCGCGTCGCGCTGATCGGTTTCTAAGACCCGTTCTCCCCACTTGGGCGGCCTTCGGCCGCCCTATTTTTTGCGTTCAAGCTCGGCCGAGCACGCTCTGGAAGAGCGCGGCGCCGTCTGCTGAGCCCAGCGCCGCCTCGAAGGCCCGGTCAGGGTGGGGCATGATCCCCAGCACATTGCCGCCCTCGTCGACGATGCCGGCGATGTCGCGCACCGAGCCGTTAGGGTTGTCGCGATAGCGGAACACCACGCGGCCTTCGCCCTCCAGTCGGTCGAGAGTCTCCGGATCGGCGAAATACGCCCCCTCGCCATTGCCGACGGTCATCACCGCTGTGCGCTGCTCGCCGTAGGCGGCGGTGAAGCGGGTATTGGCGTTGACCACTTCGAGCGGCACGTGCTTGCAGACGTACTTGAGGCCGGCGTTGCGCATCAGGGCGCCAGGCAGCATTCCGGCTTCGCAGAGGACCTGGAAGCCGTTGCAGATGCCCATCACCGGCGTGCCTTGGGCCGCCGCCGCTTTCACCGCGCCCATCACCGGCGAAAGCGCCGCCATGGCGCCCGCGCGCAGGTAGTCGCCGTAGGCGAAACCGCCCGGCAGCACGATCAGGTCCAGGGCGGGGGGCAGCTCGGACTCGGCGTGCCACACCATCTCGACGGCGGCGCCGGTGGTGCGCTCGATGGCGCTCTTGCAGTCGCGGTCGCAGTTCGAGCCGGGGAAGACGACGACGGCCGCCTTCATGGACCCACCTCGATCCGCCAGCTCTCGATGACTGGATTGGCGAGCAGGCGCTCGCACATCGCCTCGACTTCGCCGCGCGCGGCGGCCGGATCGGCGCCGCTGACGTCAAATGTGATCACTCTGCCGACGCGGACGTTGCCGGCCCCGGGCCAGCCCAGGCCGTGGAGCGCGTTCTCTACCGCCTTGCCCTGGACGTCGAGGACGCCGGGCTTGAGGAACACCTCGACCTTTGCCTTCATGGAGCCTTCATGCTCAGTGGATGCCGCCCTGGATGACGGTCGGCATCTCCTTCATGATTCCCAGGCGTCGGGCCACCTCGGTGTAGCTTTCGATGACGTTGCCGAGGTCCCGACGGAAGCGATCCTTGTCGAGCTTCTCGTTGGTGGCCGAATCCCACAGGCGACAGCTGTCCGGGCTGATCTCGTCGGCCAGCAGCACGCGTGAGAAGTCGTTCTCCCACACCCGGCCGTACTCGACCTTGAAGTCGACCAGCGTGATGCCGACGGCGCCGAAAAGACCACACAGGAAGTCGTTGACCCTGAGGGTCATGGCCATCATGTCGTCGATTTCCTGGGTCTGGGCGTAATTGAAGGCGGTGATGTGCTCCTCCGCCACCATCGGGTCGCCGAGCTTGTCGTCCTTGAGATAGAATTCGATGATCGAGCGCGGCAGCGCCTGGCCTTCCGGAATGCCGAAGCGCTTGGACAGCGAGCCGGCGGCGATGTTGCGGCACACCACCTCGAGGGGGATGATCTCCACCTCCTTGATCAGCTGCTCGCGTAGGCTCATGCGCTTGATGAAGTGGTTCTGAACGCCAATCGCGTTCAGCCGGGTCATGATGTACTCGCTGATCCGATTGTTGATGACGCCCTTGCCTTCCAGCACCGCCTTCTTGGTGCCGTCGAAAGCCGTGGCGTCGTCCTTGAAGTATTGGATGAGCGTGCCGGGCTCGGGGCCCTCGTACAGAATCTTCGCCTTGCCTTCGTAGATCTTCTTGCGGCGAGTCATGGATTGGGCCTTCCTTCAGCCAGGCGAGACCCCGGAACACGAAACGGGTGCGCCATGAAAGATTCACGGCCTAAGAACGAGTGAAACGGGGCGGCGAGTTGCATCGACCGGCGAGGCGGAATTTATCCGATCGCAGGGCGCGGCGCAAACGCGGCGAGGCTATGGTTGAGGCGGGAACGGGGCTGAGCGTGCGCGGCGACGAAGACCAGGAGACGACTGCCGGGGCGCCGCCCCCAAGCTATCCTCGGCTGGGCCAGGCCGGCGCGATCTATATCGGCCTGCCTCGCGAGGTCTGGCGCGACGCCTACCACACGCTGTTGATGATCCCTCTCCACCGCTTCATCGGTCTGATGGCGGCGGGGTTCCTGGGAATCCACACGGTCTTCACCCTGCTCTACATGGTCGACCCGCACGGCATCACCAACGTGCGGCCGGGCAACTTCGCGGACAATTTCTTCTTCTCGGTCCAGACCTTGAGCGGCATCGGCTATGGCTCGATGGCGCCCAAGAGCTTCTACGTGGAGATCGTGGTCACGCTGGAGGCCTTTGTCGGCCTGTTCAACCTCGCCATCGCCACGGGCCTGATGTTCGCGCGGTTCTCCAGGCCCACGGCGCGAATCATGTTCTCCAACATCGCCGTCGTGGCCCCGTTCGAGGGGACGCCGTCGCTGATGTTTCGGGCCGCCAACCAGCGTCGCAACCTCGTGGTTGAGGCGGAAGTCAGCGTCAGCCTCGTGCGCAACGTGGTCACCGCCGAAGGCAAGATCATGCGCCGCTTCCACGATCTCACGGTATTGCGCGCCCGAACACCGTTGTTCTTTCTCACCTGGCAGGTGATTCATCCGATCGACGAGGCGAGCCCGCTCTTCGGCGAAACCGCCCACAGCCTGTTCGAGAAGCAGGCGGAGATCCTGGTGGTGATGAAGGGGACGGACGAGACGTTCGTCTCCACCATCCATGCCCGCACGTCCTACATCCCCGAGCAGATCCGTTTCGGCCAGCACCTGGCCGATATTTTTGGCGTCGATGCCCAGGGGCGCCGGACGATTGATTTCACGCGCTTTCATGATGCGTCGTAACGGCGCACAAGGCGCTGATTGCCGGCCTCCCGGCCGAAAGCTATTGAGCGCTGCCGACAGGCGGATGAAAATGAGCGTATGAGCAGTCTCGACGATCGCGAAAAGGGCTTCGAACGCAAGTTCGCCAGCGATCAGGAGCTGGAGTTCCGCGCCGCCTCCCGACGCAACCGTATGCTGGGCGAGTGGGCCGGCCGCCTCATGGGGCTGGAGTCGGTCGACGACTACGCCCAGGCCGTCGTCAAATCGCATCTCGAGCATCCCGGCGACGAGGACACTAGCCTGCGCCCGCTCATCCCGGCGACTGCGAAGCGCGGCGCAGCCAACGCCGGGACCTAATTTCTGTTCGTTGACGTGGCCCTTGGATCCCGTGCCTCGCCGCTAGGCGGCTTGCACGGGATGAGCGATGTGGAGGGAAGCCTCTTCTCCGAACACGCGCGCGAAGATCGTGTCCACGTGCGCGAAGTGCCAGGCCGGATCGAAGAGCCCCGCCAGCTCCGCGTCCGAAAGCCTGCCCCGCACCTCGGGGTCGGCCTTCAGGAGGTCGAGAAAGACGCCTTCGCCGCGCCAGACCTTCATGGCGTTGCGCTGCACGGCCGCGTAGGCGTCCTCGCGCGAGAGACCCTTCTGGGTGAGGGCCAATAGCACCCGCTGGGAGTGGACGAGGCCGCCCAGTCGGTCGAGGTTGCGGGCCATGTTCTCCGGATAGACCACCAGGCGCTCGATGAGATTCGCCAGCCGGCGGAGGGCGAAATCAAGGTGCACGGTAGTGTCCGGCGCGATGCCACGCTCGACCGAGGAGTGGCTAATGTCCCGCTCATGCCAAAGGGCGACGTTCTCCAGCGCCGGCACGACCGCCGAGCGAACCAGGCGCGAAAGGCCAGTCAGATTTTCGGTCAGGATCGGATTGCGCTTGTGCGGCATCGACGAGGAGCCCTTCTGGCCGGCGTCGAACGGCTCCTCCGCCTCGAGCACCTCCGTGCGCTGCAAGTGCCGGATCTCCACGGCCAGGCGCTCCATCGAGGCGGCGACGACCGCGAGGTGCGCGAAATAGGCGGCGTGGCGATCGCGCGGAATGACCTGCGTCGAGACGGGTTCGACCGCGAGCCCCAGCTTCTCGGCGACGTGGGCCTCAACGCGGGGATCGACGCTGGCGAAGGTGCCCACCGGCCCTGAGATGGCGCAGGTGGCGATCTCGAATCTCGCCAGCGCCAGTCGCTCGCGGGCGCGCACGAACTCGGCGTAGTAGCCGGCCAGCTTGAGGCCGAAAGTGGTCGGCTCGGCGTGGATGCCGTGGCTGCGGCCCACGGTTGGCGTGTGGCGGTGTTCGAAGGCGCGGCGTTTGAGCGCCGCCAGCACCAGATCCACATCTTCGATCAGCAGGTCCGTGGCGCGGGTGAGCTGCACGGCCAGCGTCGTGTCGTTGACGTCGGATGAGGTCATGCCCTGGTGCAGGAAGCGCGCCTCCGGCCCGACGATCTCGGTCACGTGGGTCAGGAAGGCGATGACGTCGTGGCGGGTCTCGCGCTCGATCTCGTCGATGCGGTCGGGATCGAAGACGGCGTTCCCGCCGCGCTCCCAGATCGCCGCGGCGGCGGCCTTGGGGATGACGCCCAGCTCGGCCATGGCGTCGGCGGCGTGGGCCTCGATCTCGAACATGATTCGATAGCGGGTCTGGGGCGACCAGATGGTCGCCGCCTCGGGTCGGGCGTAGCGAGGAATCATACGCGGCTCTTAAACTCCCTGGCCGGCGCGGGAAAGCCGCCGCTCCAGCCCGAAGCTGGCCAGGAAGTAGTGGAGCGCGCCCCAGCCGTAGAAGGTTACGGTCACCAGGATCCCCTGCCGGGTCGCCAACGCCTCGGTCGAGTGACAGGCGAGCGCCAGGGCAGCGCCGGCGCCCTTGGGCGCCAAGCCGCCGGGGCAGGGGAAGCTTCCCTCGCCGCCCAGCATCCCGCCAACGGCGCTGAATAGCGAGCGGGCCGCGGGGTGGGTGAAATCGAAAGCGGCGAAGCGGTCGATCATCCATCCAACGAGTAGTGGTCCGCCTGCCAGGGCGATGATGTTGAGGAAAAGCAGCATGATCGCCGCCGCCGTCGCCCGCCGGCGCGACTCGACGGCGTTCTGGACGACGCTGAAGGTCGGCGCGAGGTAGACGTAGACGAACAACAGGGGGATGCCGAGCAGCAGCACGGCCACATGCCAGTCGAGCGCCATGTAGCCGGCCGCGAAGAACGGCGTGGCGATGGCCACGCCGATGGCAGGGGTAAGCGCGTACCACTTCGCGCCACGGCGGCTGGCGAAGTCGCTGACGAAACCCCCAGCCAGGGTGCCGGCGCCGCCGGCCAATCCCCAGAGCAGGCCCTGGATCAGTCCGACCACGGTGTAGCTCAGCCCGAAGGCGCGTACGAAATAGGGTGCGGCGAACGCCCCGATTCCGTAACCGGCCAGCGACACCAGGGTGACGCCCAGCATCATGTTGACCATTGGCCAGCTGCCGAACAGCACCTTGGTGACCGACCACAGTTCGCTGAATTCTCCGGCCGGGAGCGACGCCGTGACCGCCGGACCGTCGGCGTGACCGCGCGGCGGTTCGCGCACGAAGAGCTTGACGGCGATGGCCAACAGCACGCCAGGGGCGCCGACGATCATGAAGGCTTCCCGCCAGCCGGCATGCTCGGCCAGCCAGCCGCCGCTGATTGCCCCGATCATCGAACCCAAGGGGATCCCGAAGGCGTAGACGCCCAGCGCCGAAGCCCGTCGCTTGGGCTCGAAGTAGTCGGAGATCAGCGAATGCGAGGGCGGCGAGCAGCCGGCCTCGCCGATGCCCACGCCGACGCGCATGGCCAGCAGCATGGCGAAGTTGGCGGCCAGGCCGCAGGCGACGGTGAAGCCGGACCACACCACCAGCGCGGCCGAGATGATGGTCACCCGGTTGCGGCGTTCGGCCAGGCGCGCGATCGGCACCCCCATCAGGGTATAGAGCAGAGCGAAGGCCGGTCCGCCCAGGAGGCCGAGCTGCGTGTCGGTCAGCTTCAGGTCGACCTTGATCGCCTGGCCGATGGTCGAGACGATCGTCCGGTCGATGAAATTGAAGGTGTAGGCGGCCAGCAGGAAGGCCACCACCCCGCGCTTGTAGGCCTCTGAAAACCCGGTCCCTCTGGCTTCCTGGTCTGCTTCGATGGCCGCCATGTCGTCTCCCCCGCTTCTTATCCGGCCTATGTAGACGCGAGCACTCTGGCCGCGCCATGGGGCTTTGCGCTAACGGCGGCGAAGCAAGGGAGACAGATGCATGGACATCCTGATCGGCGACAAGAACATCTCCAGCTGGTCGATGCGGCCGTGGCTGGCGTTGAAGCGTACCGGCGCGCCGTTCAGCGAGACCATGATCAAGCTGCGAGAGACCTCGTCCCACGACGAGATCATCGCGGCCGGCTCGCCGAGCGGATTGGTGCCTGTGCTGAAGGACGGCCCTGAGGCGATCTGGGATACGCTCGCCATCTGCGAATACCTGGCCGAGCGGTTTCCGGCCGCGAACCTGTGGCCGGCCGATCCGGCCGCGAGGGCCTTGGCCAGGTGCGCCGCGGCCGAGATGCACTCAGGCTTCGCCTCGCTGCGCGGCGAGTGCCCGATGGAGATCGCTAAGCGGACCAAGGTAGATGTCTCGGAAGCGACGGCCCAGAACATCCGGCGCATTGTCCAGCTGTGGAGCGGCCTCCTCGCGCGGTTTGGCGGACCGTTCCTGGCCGGATCCTGGTCGATCGCCGACGCCTTCTTTACGCCGGTGGCCACCCGTTTCCGCACCTATGGGCTGCGGCTCTCCGATTTCGGCGACACGGGCCCCGCGGGCGCCTATGCCGCCCGGCTGCTGGCGACGCCGGAATTCCTGGAATGGGAGCGCGGGGCGCTGTCTGAGGTCGCCTGAAAATGGCCGCCCCCGGAACGGCGTGCGGCGACGCAGCTACATAAGCCCTAGCGCCTTGAAGCTTGCCACGCCGTCGCGGCCGACGACCAAGTGGTCGTGCACGGCGATGCGCAGGGCCCGGGCGGCTTCCACAACCTGCTTGGTCATGTCGACGTCAGCGCCCGAGGGGGTCGGATCGCCCGAGGGATGATTGTGGACGAGGATCACGGCGCTAGCGGAGAGCTCCAGCGCCCGGCGCACCACCTCGCGTGGATAGACCGGCGCGTGGTCGACCGTGCCGTGGTTCATCACCTCGTCGGCGATCAGCTGGTTCTTCTTATCGAGGAAGAGCACGCGCACCTGTTCGCGCGTCTCATGGGCCATGGCGGTCTTCACATAGGCGAGGAGCGCGCTCCAGGATGAAATCACCGGCCGCTTCCTGACTTCGGCGCGGCCTATGCGGGCGGTCGCCTCCTGCACCAGCTTGAGATCGAGCGCCGCAGCCGGCCCGATGCCCCGCACCTGTTTCAGCTCCTCGAGGCTGGCGCCGAAGACGCCCGCCAGGCTGCCGAAGCGCGCCAGGAGGGCCTTGGCGAGGGGCTTCACGTCGCCGCGGGGCAGGCTGCGGGTCAGGATGAGCTCCAAGAGCTCGTAGTCGGGCACGGCGGCGAGGGCTGCCGATGCGCGCGTGCGCAGACGGGCGCGATGGCCATCGTTTCCCGTCGGAAGCGCCGCCGACGATTCGATCCGGAAGTCGAACCCGCCTTGTTCCCGCAGCATCCCGCACTCCGCTCTGCGGCGAACAAATTAGGAACAATCGAAGGGCGACGCCAGCAGATTCTCAAGTCGCTTGCTAATTCAATAAGCATAGACTTATTGTTTGGATATGATCGGATCCGATCCCATCTTTCGTGCGTTGGGCGACCCCACGCGACGGGCCGTCTACGAGCGGCTGACGGCCGGCGAGACCAACGTGGCGAGCCTCACGGCCGGCCTGCACGTCTCCCAGCCCGCCGTCTCGCAGCATCTGGCGACGCTAAAGTCAGCGGGGCTGGTGCGCGAGCGCCGCGACGGCCGCAGGACTTACTACCGGGTCGAGCCGGAAGGCCTGGCCCCGCTGGTCGATTGGGTAGCCCGCACCAGCGCATTCTGGCCCGAACGCATTGAGCGGTTGAAGGAACTCCTGGAGAGGATGGACCCATGACGGCTGAGGATCTGGTTTTCGACGCCGAGCTCGATGCTGCGCCCGAAAAGGTGTGGCGGGCGCTGGCGGAGCCGGCCTTGCGCGAAGCGTGGCTAGGCGACGGGGGCGAGGTGATCGAATCCCATCCCCACGAGCGCCTCGTGCTGCGCTGGACCCGCGACGAGCCGCCGAGTCTCGTCACCTTCGATGTTCGCCCAGTGGAAGGCGGCGGCGCTCATCTGACGATTGTCCATAGTCCGGCTTGCGCGGATGTCCTCACGATCACGTCGCGTCGGCCGGTCGCGGCGCCGGGGAGCTGGAGGATGGCGGCGTGAGCCTGGTGCCAATGGTGGTCGAGGACTCGGGTCGCGGCGAGCGGGCCTTCGACATCTTCTCGCGCCTGCTCCGTGAACGGATTATTTTTGTAAACGGCCCGATCGAGGACGGAATGGCGGCGCTGGTGTGCGCTCAGCTGCTGTTCCTGGAGTCGGAGAAGCCCAACAAGCCGATCGACATGTACATCAACTCGCCTGGCGGCGTGGTGACGGCCGGCTTCGCCATCTACGACACCATGCAGTACATCCAGAGCCCGGTGGCGACGACTTGCATGGGTTTCGCCGCCTCGATGGGCTCCTTCCTCCTGATGGCCGGCGAACCGGGCCGGCGTGTCGCCCTGCCCAACGCCCGTATCATGGTCCATCAGGGGTCCGGCGGCTTCCAGGGCAAGATCTCTGACATCGAGCGCCACGCCAAGGACGCGCGCGAAACGCAGGAGCGGATCAACCTTCTCTATGCGCGCCACTGCGCACGGACGCTCGCCGAGGTCGAGACGGCGCTCGACCGTGACAACTTCATGAGCGCCGAGGAAGCCAAGGCCTGGGGCCTCGTAGACGTGGTGCAGGGCGCGCGCGACCTCGCAGCCTGATTACCAAGAAACCTCCGGCGACGCGTCTGGCGCGTCCGAACCCGCCTGCTAATATGTTTATATCAACTCAAACCGGAGGCGCTCGTGGACATCCAGACCCTCACCCCGGCCGCGCAGCTGGCGCGCGACAACCCGCACCGGTTCCCCAACGAGAGCGCCGAATATCGCGCGGCGCGGAACGCGCTGTTGGCCGAGGAGATCGAACTGCGGCGGCATATCGAGCGCGTCGCCGCCCAACGCAGGGCGCTGCCGCCGGGCGGCGAGGTGACGGCCGACTATCGGTTCATGGGCGAGCAGGGTCCGACCGACCTCGCTGGCCTGTTCGGCGACAAGCAGACCCTGGTCGTCTACAGCTACATGTTCGGGCCCCATCGCGAGCGACCGTGCCCGATGTGCACCAACATGCTGGACGGCTGGGAGGCCAACGGCGCCGACATCCAACAGCGGGTGGCGCTGGCGGTCGTCGCCCGCTCGCCGATCGAGAAGCTGAAAGCCTGGAAGGCCGAGCGCGGCTGGAAGAGCCTGCGCCTCTACACCGATCTGACCGACGCCTATTCGCGCGACTACCCCGGTCTGCAGCCGGACGGGTCGGAGGACCCGGCGTTCACGGTGTTCACCCGCCGTGACGGGACCATCCGCCACTTCTGGTCGGGCGAGATGTTCGGCGCCTCGGCCGATCCGGGACAGGATCCGCGTGGCGCGCCCGATCCGGCCCCGTTGTGGAACGTGCTCGACATGACCCCGGAAGGCCGCGGCATCGACTGGTATCCGAAGCTGGACTACCCCGACTAGGGTTCAGGCCGGCCGAAACAGGCCCTTGGGCGAGGCGGTGAAGATCTCACAGCCTTCCTCGGTGACGCCGATCGAGTGCTCGGCCTGGGCCGAGAGCGACTTGTCGCGGGTCACAGCCGTCCAGCCGTCGGCCAGCACTTTCACGCCATAGCGGCCGAGGTTTACCATCGGCTCGATGGTGAAGAACATGCCCGGCCGCAGCACCTCGCCCGCGCCGGGCCGGCCGTAGTGCAGAATGTTCGGCGAGTCATGGAACACCTTGCCAAGGCCATGGCCACAGAAGTCGCGCACGACGCTGCAGCGCTGCGACTCTACGTAGGATTGGATGGCATGCCCGATGTCGCCCAGGGTGGCGCCGGGCTTCACGGCGGCGATGCCGCGGTCGAGGGCGTCATAGGTCACTTCGACCAGGCGGCGCGCGCGGGGAGCGACCTCACCCAACAGGTACATGCGCGAATGGTCGCCGTGCCAGCCGTCGACGATCAGGGTCACGTCGATGTTGGCGATGTCGCCCTCGCGCAACGGCCGCTCGCCCGGGATGCCGTGGCAGACCACGTGGTTGGGCGAGATGCACACCGTATGCGAATAGCCGCGATAGTAGATGCAGGCCGGCAGCGCCCCGTTGTCGAAGGCGAACTCACGCGCCAGGCGGTCGAGTTCGGCCGTGGTCACCCCCGGCTGGACGTGCGGGGTGAGCATGTCCAGGCAGTCGGCGGCGAGGCGACCGGCCTTGCGCATGCCCGCGAAGCCTTCGGGACCATGAATCTTGATCCGGTCGGTGCGGACGGCGAGGAGGTCTTCGGCGTAGGCCATGGCGGCGGAAATGGGCTCCAGATGCGGCGAGTCCTATGTCGCCACCCTAACACAAGAGTTCAATCTCCGCGCGCTCCCGCGCCAGGCTTAAGGGAAGCGCACCTTGAACAGGCGCGCATCGTCCGGCCGGCGGAAGAAGATGCGGACGACTCCGTCGGCGACGTGGAAGTCCCAGCCCTCGCCGCGCGGCCCCAGCATGCGCACCAGCCATTGGTAGGCTGGCGCGTTGAGCGCTGTGGCTGTCGCGAAAGGCGAGAGCCCGATCCGCTGCGGCGGGAAGACGATGGTCGGGTCGAAGGCGAGGCCCCATTTGACGCGCAATGCGTCCGCCACCGTCTCCCAGTCGCCCTCGGCGCTGGTGCGGTCGCCGGCCCGGTAGGCGGCGTCGGGGCCGCCGGCCCCGCGTTTCTCCGCCTCCGCCAGCAGGATTTCGGCGGCCCGTTGGATGCGCATGAAGGCCTCCGCCGAACCGCCGAGGTCGGGGTGAGCCTTCTTGGCCGCCTTGCGGTAGGCGGCGCGGATTTCTTCGACGCTGGCGCTGCGCCTCAGGCCCAGGAGCTCGTAGTGGTCATCGGCCATGGTCAGCCGCGCCGCCATGGAATGCGCCGGCTGATGGCGATTTCGCCGACGGCGATGTCGCAGGCGTAGGCCAGCACCTCCACTTCAGCCTGCGCCGCGGCCTCGAGGCCGCGGGCATAAGCCGGATCGAGATCGGCGCAGGCGGCGAAGGCCTCACAATCGGTCCTCTGGATAACAAAAAGTTGCACAGCCCGATCGCCCTCGGCGACGCGCGCGGCGAGCTCGCGAAGGTGTCTGGCCGAGCGGGCGGCGACGCAGTCGGGGAATTCGGCCAGGTCGCCCGCGCGCCGCAAATGCACGTTCTTGACCTCCAGCCAGCATCGTGGCCGGGTCGCATCCTCGAGTACGAAGTCGACCCGACTTGCCTCGCCCATCCGCACCTCGCGGCGATGCGCCGCGTAGCCTGTCAGCTCGGGAATGGCGTCGGCCGCCAGAGCCTCTGCGACCAGACGATTGGGAAGCAAGGTGTTGATTCCCACCAGACCACCGTCGGCCTCGACCAGCTCCAGAGTCCAGCGAAGCTTGCGTTTGGCATCCTGCGAGTCGGAGATCCACACGCCCATACCCGGCGTGTTGAGCCCTA
>JBEKQJ010000052.1:0-13331 GCA_049519835.1 Caulobacteraceae bacterium
TGTTCTGGGCCGGCCTGATCACCACCAAAACCCGACGCGGCTTCGAGCGTTTCTATGACCTCACCGAGCGGGTCATCCCGGCCAAGGTGCTGAACATTCCGACGCCCGACGAAGCCGACGCCCAGCGCGAGCTGATCCGGCGGGCGGCCCGGGCCCTCGGCGTCGCCACCGAGGGCGACCTGCGCGACTATTTCCGCATGCCGGTCGAGGGCTTCAAGGCGCGCATCGCCGAACTGGTCGAGGCCGGCGAGCTGGAGTCGGTAAAAGTCCAGGGCTGGAATCAGCAGGCCTATCTGGCGCCCGGCGCCCGGGCGGCCCGGCCCGATGGCGTGACGGCCCTGCTGTCGCCATTCGACAACCTGATCTGGCGGCGCGAGCGCGCCGAGCGCCTGTTCGGGACCAAGATCCGGATCGAGATCTATGTCCCGGCCGAAAAGCGCCTGCACGGCTATTATGTGCTGCCGTTCCTGCAGGGCGAGGCGATCACCGCCCGCTGCGACCTCAAGGCCGACCGCGCCGCCGGCGCTTTGCGCGTGCAATCGGCGCACCTGGAGCCGCACGCGGACGTCGCCCACGTAGCCGGGCCGCTGGCGGCGGAGCTCAAGCTGATGGCGCGGTGGCTAGGACTGACCGAGGTGGAGGTGCATGGCCACGGCGCGTTGGCGCACGCCTTGCGCCAAGCCTAGTCCACGCCTTCCGCCGCCATCGTCGCGACGCGCTCGCGGGTTTCGGCGTCGGCGGGGAAGAAACACTCGATGATCAGTTCCGAGAGCGTCACGTCGAGCGGCGAGTCGAAGACCATCGTGGTGGTGAGGAAGCTGAGCGGCCCGGCCTCGCTCATCAGACGGAAAGGGATGAGCGGGCGCCCTTCGACGACGGCTGGCCCTTCTTCGCCGCCGTAGGACTTGAGCTCGGCGTAGAGCTCCGCAAGCTCCGGATCGGCCGAGGCGGCAAGTTGGGCGCGCACCCGCGAGAGGACGTTGGCCCGCCACTCCTCGAGATTGAGAATGCGCGGCGCCATGCCCTTGGGATGCAGGGTGAGGCGCAGGGCGTTGACCGGCGCCGTCAACAGCTCCTCGGCCACACCGTCGTAGACTCGCGGCAGGGACCGGTTGGAGGCGAGCATGTTCCAGCGCCGATCGACGGCGAAGGCCGGGTACGGAAGATGCCCCTTCAGCACCAGGTCGATCACCTCCCAGACGCCGCGCATCTCCGGCGCGTCCAGGTCGCGCTCGGGATACATCGGCGCGAAGCCGCCCGCCGCCAGCACCACGTTGCGTTCGCGCATCGGGATCTCCAGATGGTCGGCGAGGGCGAGGATCATCCGGCGGCTCGGCTGGGCGCGGCCGGTCTCCACGAACGACAGGTGGCGGGTGGAGATCTCGGCCTCCAGCGCCAGTTCGAGCTGGCTCATCCGCCGTCGCTGGCGCCACAAGCGGATGTGATCGCCGGCGTGGGGCGCGTGGTGGCGCAGGGCTTCTATCGCACTCATATCGAGACCATATTCCCTGCCCGGCCGGCGCGCGATGACCTGCCAGGTAATGGATTTTTGCCCCCCGAATACCCATCTACTGCTTGGGAGCACGGGAGCGCGAACCAATGAATCTCCTCAATCGAATTCAATCCAACCCGATGCCGATGGCCGACCATCTCGGCGTCGAGTTCCTCGAGGCCGAGTGCGACCAGGTCACCGCCTGGATGCAGACCGGGCCCGAGCACCGCACCGTGGGCAACGCCGTGCACGGCGGGGTGATCATGGCTTTCGCCGACAGCCTGGGCGGGGCCACGGCCTTCCTCAATCTGCCGGAGGGGGCCAAGGGCACCACCACCCTCGAGAGCAAGACCAACTTCATCGCCGCGGCGCCGGCGGGGTCGAGCCTCGTTGGCGTGGCCAACGTGCTGCATCGCGGCAGGCGCACCCAGGTGGTGCAGACCCGCATCGAGACCGGCCAGGGCCGCGTGGTGGCCTTCGTCACCCAGACCCAGATGACCCTCTTCCCCGAAGCCGGCCACGAATGCGGCGAGGATTACCTCTCGCGTAATCGACTGGAGGACGCCGAGGCCTGACGCTCACGGGGTCAACTCGAACAGGAGACCCCGATGCCGGATCCCAAGACCATCGCCAGCGACTACATCGCGCTCTGGAACGAAACCGACGGCGCGGCGCGCGAGCGCCGGCTCAACGACCAGTGGACCACCAACGCCCGCTTCGTCGATCCTATCGCCAAGGCGGTGGGGGCCGGCGAGATGAGCGCCTTCATCGGCAGCGTGCACGACCGCTTCCCTGGCTACCGCTTCGCATTGAGGGGCGAGCCTGGCGGCTACGACGACCACGTCCGCCTCTCGTGGTCACTCGGCCCGGCCGGCGAAGAGCCGCCGATCGAAGGCAGCGATGTGCTGACCTTGAAGGAGGGCTTGGTCGATGCCGTGATCGGATTCTTCGACAAGGTCCCCGCGCCCCAGCCGGCTTAGTTCGCTCTCCTCCCCCTTTGGGGGAGGGGGACCCCGAAGGGGTGGAGGGGGTCGCCGCCCTCCCGGCCTTCGGCCGTACTCCCCCCAGAGGGGGAGAGAGTTGAGGTCTACGCCCCCAGCGTCACGGCGTGCAGGCGGGCGTAGACGCCGCCCTTGGCCACGAGATCGGCGTGGCGGCCTTCTTCGACCACCCGGCCGTCCTCGAACACCAGGATGCGGTCGGCCCGGCGGACGGTGGAGAGGCGGTGGGCGATGATGATCGTCGTCCGCCCGGCCATCAGCTCCTCGGTCGCCGCCTGCACCTGACGCTCGGTTTCGACATCGAGCGAGGAGGTGGCCTCATCCAGCACCAGAATCGGCGCGTCGGCCAGGAAGGCGCGGGCGATGGCCACGCGCTGACGCTCGCCACCGGAGAGCTTGACGCCGCGCTCGCCGACCAGGGTGTCATATCCCCGAGGCAGAGCGGCGATGAAGTCGTGGGCGCGCGCCCGCCGGGCGGCGAGTTCGATCTCGTCGGCGGTGGCGTCGGGGCGCGCGTAGGCGATGTTCTCGGCGATCGTGCGGTGAAAGAGCGACGGGTCCTGCGGCACCACCGCAATCGACCGCCGCAGGCTGCCCTGGGTGACCGCGGCGATGTCGACCCCGTCCAGCAGCACGCGGCCGGCCTGCAGGTCGTAGAGCCGCTGGATCAGCTTGACGAAGGTCGACTTGCCCGAGCCGGTCGGGCCCACCAGCGCCAGCCGCTCGCCCGGCGCGATACGCAGGCAGAAGTCGGCGTAGATCGGGGCCGGCGAGGATTTGTAGGCGAAGGTGACGTGGTCGAAGACGATCTCGCCTTCCAACGGGTGAATGTCCGCGGCGCCGGGCGCGTCGGCCACCTGGGGCGACAGGGTGGCGTAGCGGGCCACGTCCTCGATGTCGGCCAGGCCCCGCTGCAACATGCGGATGTTGTCGCCCATGTTGCGCAGGTAGCCGTTCATCAGCAGGAAGGCGGTGACGATGAAAGCCACGTCGCCGGCGTCGGCCCGGCCGTGCGCCCAGCGCACGATCACCAGGCCGGTGAGGCCGCCCTGCAGGATCGCCAGCAGCAGATTCTGGAACAGCCACACATCGGTGTAGCGGTTCCAGGTGAGGCTGGCCGCCTTGCGCCAGTCGGCGGTGACGCGGCCGATACGCGCTTCCTCGCGCAATTCGGCCCCGAAGCCCTTCACCGTCGGATTGGACGAAATCGAGTCGGCCAGGGCCCCGCCGATGCGCGAGTCCATGGCGACCGAGCGCAGGTTGGCCTTCTTCACGATCATCGTGTTGGCCAGCACGCTGGAGGCGACGAACACAGCGACCATCAGGGCGGAGAAGCCGCCGACCAGGGGCCAGCGCAGGATCATCTGAATCGACAAACCCGCCAGCACCAGCAAGGCCGGAACGATCCAGATCACCAGGCAGTCGGCAACCTGGTCGTAGCCCCACATGGCGCGAGACAGGCGCCGCACCGTCGCCCCGGCGAAGGTGTCGCCGTGCCAGTCGGCCGAGAACGACTGCACGCGGGCGAAGCCCTCGTTGGTCATCTCCTCCATGGTCCAGACGGCCAGGGGGATCCAGAATCGCATGGCGAAGTTGCGCATCACCGAGGAGGCCAGGAAGACGGCGACGAATAGCGCGAACACCTGCCAGGCCTCGGCCGCGTGGGCGCGGCCGGCCGCGGCGGCGTCGACCATCCGGCGGCTGGCGGTGGGCATGAACAGCTCGAAGCCGATGCCGGCCAGGGTCAGCGCCACCGTGCCGGCGAACAACCACGGCCGCCGGCGCCAATAGCCGGCGATGAACGCCAGGACGCTGGCGTTGGACAGCACCCGTGATCGGGTGGCCTCGTCGTCTTCGTACTGTTCCATGGCCCCGCCCCCAGATAGCCCCGCCAGCCGCTGGGCGGGAGGGCGGCGACGAAGTTTGCCGTCCGGCGTGGCCGGAAAGCTGCAGGCTTGCCACGGCGCGCCCGGCGCGTGCTTATCCGCCCCATGACTTCCGGCCAGCCCCTGCCCGACGCCGCCCCGGCCAACTGGGTGGACCGGTACGCGCCGGCCGCCTGGCGGCCGTGGCTGAAGCTCGGGCGCTTCGATCGCCCGACGGGCGTCTGGCTGCTGATGCTGCCCGGCTGGCAGGGAATCGCCCTGTGGAACGCCGAAGCGGGCGGCTGGCCGGACCTGCGTCTCCTGGGCCTCTTCGCGCTCGGCGCCGCGCTGATGCGCGCCGCGGGCTGCGCCTTCAACGATATCGTTGACCGCGACATCGACGCCCGCGTGGCCCGCACGGCGGCCCGGCCGGTGGCCAGCGGCCAGATCGATGTCCGCGCCGCCTGGGCGTTCGTGATCGGCTGTTCGCTGGCCGGGCTCCTTATCCTGCTGAGCCTCAATCTGCTCAGTCTGTTCCTGGGTGTCTGCTCCCTGGCGCTGGTCGCCGCCTACCCGTTCATGAAGCGGATCACCTGGTGGCCGCAGGCCTGGCTCGGCCTGACTTTCAACTGGGGCGCGCTGCTAGGCTACGCCGCCGCCCAGCCCGGCCCGCCCGGCGTTCAGACGCTCAACCTCGCCATCCGAGCCTGGAGCAGTGGGGTGAACCTCCAACTCTACACCCCGCCCCTGCCGGCCAGCGCCTGGCTGCTCTACGCTTCGCTGGTCCTTTGGACCCTGGGTTACGACACCATCTACGCGGTGCAGGACCTGGAGGACGACGCCCTGGCCGGCGTGAAATCCTCGGCCCTGCGACTCGGCGAAGCCGCGCCGCGGGCGGTGCTGCTGATCTATCTGGCCAGCGTGGCGCTGGCCGTGTTCGCCTGGCGCGAGGCCAGCCTGGGGCTGACCTTCCTGCCGGTCGCCGCCGTCTACCTCGGCCTGCTGGTCCGGCAGGCGATGAAGCTACGCGTCACCGAGCCGGCCGCCGCGCTCAGGCTTTTCAAGTCGAACACCTGGGCTGGCCTGGTGCTCTTGGCGGCCATCGTGGCGGGCGGCGCGATCCGACCCTAGGCCCCCACCCGATTCCTCACCAGATCGTCCACCGCCGAGGGATCGGCGAGCGTGGTGGTGTCGCCGAGGTTGGAGATGTCGCCTTCGGCCACCTTGCGCAGGATGCGGCGCATGATCTTGCCCGAGCGGGTCTTGGGGAGGGCCGGCGCCCACTGGATGACGTCGGGGGCGGCGAAGGGGCCGATCTCCGTGCGCACCCATTTGACCAGCTCGGCGCGCAGGGCCTCGCTCGGGGTCTGGTCGGCCTTGAGCGTCACGTAGGCGTAGATGCCCTGGCCCTTGATGTCGTGCGGGTAGCCGACCACCGCCGACTCGGCCACGGCGTGATGAGCGACGAGGGCGCTCTCGATCTCGGCGGTGCCCAGGCGGTGGCCGGAGACGTTGATGACGTCGTCGACCCGGCCGGTGATCCAGTAGTAGCCGTCCTCGTCGCGGCGGCAGCCGTCGCCGGTGAAATACTTGCCCGGATAGGTCGAGAAGTAGGTCTGCAGGAAGCGGTCGTGGTCGCCATAGACCGTGCGCATCTGGCCAGGCCAGCTGTCCGTGAGGCAGAGGTTTCCGCTGACCGCCCCCTCCAGCACCTTGCCGTCGGCGTCGACGATCTCGAGCTTGACGCCCGGCAGCGGCTTGGTGGCCGAGCCGGGTTTGAGCGCCGTGGCGCCCGGCAGGGGCGCGATGAGCGTGCCGCCGGTTTCGGTCTGCCACCAGGTGTCGACGATCGGGCAGCGGCCGTCGCCGACAACGCGGTGATACCACAGCCAGGCTTCGGGATTGATCGGCTCGCCGACGCTGCCAAGCAGCCGTAAGGACTTGCGCGAGGTGCGCATCACCGGCGCGTCGCCCTCGCGCATCAGGGCGCGGAGGGCTGTGGGCGCGGTGTAAAAGATCTCCACCTGGTGCTTGTCGATCACCTCCCAGAATCGGCTGACCGTCGGATAGGTCGGCACGCCCTCGAAGATCAGCGTCGTCGCGCCGTTGGCGAGCGGGCCGTAGACGATGTAGCTGTGGCCGGTCACCCAGCCGACATCGGCCGTGCACCAGAAGATCTCGCCCGGCCGGTAATCGAAGACCAGCTCGTGGGTCCAGGAGGCCCAGGTGAGATAGCCGCCGGTGGTGTGCAGCACGCCCTTGGGCTTTCCGGTCGAGCCGGAGGTGTAGAGGATGAACAGCGGGTCTTCCGCCGCCATCGGCTCGGGCGGGCAATCGGCGGCGACCTTGGCCGCCTCGGCTTCGTAGGGGAAATCGCGGCCCGGCCGCATGGCGACGTCGGCGCCGGTGCGCCTGACCACCAGCACGCAGTCGACGTCCGGACACTGCTCCAGCGCCTTGTCGACGTTGGCCTTGAGCGGCACGGTCCGGCCGCCGCGAATGCCCTCGTCGGCGGTGACCACGATGGTCGACTGGCAGTCCTGGATGCGGCCGGCGATCGAGTCCGGCGAGAAGCCGCCGAAGATCACCGAGTGGACGGCGCCGATGCGCGCGCAGGCCAGCATGGCGTAGGCGGCCTCGGGGATCATCGGCAGGTAGATGGTGACCCGGTCGCCCTTCCTGACACCGTGGGCTTTTAACACGTTGGCCATGCGGCAGACGGCGGCATGGGCCTCGCGGAAGGTGATCTTGCGGCTATCGGCCGGGTCGTCGCCCTCCCAGATGATCGCCACGTCGTCGCCTCGCGTCGCCAGATGGCGGTCGAGGCAGTTGACCGAGGCGTTGAGCACGCCGTCCTCGAACCAGCGGATATGGAAGTCTTCGCCGTGGAAGGAGACATCCTTGGCGCGGGTGAAGGGCTTGAGCCAGTCGAGCCGGCCGGCGACCTCGGTCCAGAAGCCTTCGGGATCCGCCTGGACGCGTTTCCAAGCCTCCAAGTAGCCGGCCTCTGTCATGTGGGCGCGCGCCGCCCAGTCGGCGGGGACGCGAAACACCTGATCTTCCATCGCGCGCTTCTCCCTTGGCGGCCTTTCTGGCCATCAGCGGCGAATAAGCGAAGGGCCGCCTTGATCGCAAGCAAGTCGGGATGCGGGCGCCGCCGTTAATTCACCGACCTATCGGTAGCGACCCGGAGCGCGGCCGTCCCGTCCGACGATCCGCAGCGGGTGAGACGCCCGCGCTCCTGGAGGCTGGACGCCGCCGCCGCCGCGGGCCATGGATCGCCTATGCTCCTTCATTTTAGCACCTGGCCTGAGATCGAGGCCTATCTGAAGCGCTCGACGGCGATCGTCGTGCCGATCGGCTCCAACGAGCAGCATGGGCCGACGGGCCTGCTCGGCACCGACTGGCTGTGCCCGGAGATCATCGCCCATGAGGCGGAGAAGAGCTCCGACCTGCTGGTGGCGCCGACCTTCAACATCGGCATGGCGCAGCACCATTTGGACTTCCCGGGCACCATCGCCCTGCGTCCCTCGACCTTCATGGCGGCGATCGGCGATTGGACGCGCTCGCTGGCCCACCACGGCTTCACCCGCATCTATTATTTGAACGGCCACGGCGGAAACGTCGCCACCATCGAGGCGGCGTTCTCCGAGCTCTACGCCGAGGCCAGTTTCGCCGGCCGGCGGGCCGGCTTCGCCTGCAAACTCACCAACTGGTGGGACCTCCAGGGCGTTTTCAAGCTGGCCCAGAAGCAGTTCCCGGTCGGCCACGGCAGCCACGCGACGCCGTCGGAGATCGCCGTCACCCAGTGGGCCTATCCCGACCATATCAAGGCGGCCAACTACGCCCCGCAGATCGCGCCGACCGGACCGATCCGCGAGGCCGCCGATTTCCGCGCCCGCTTCGCCGACGGCCGCATGGGCTCCGACCCAGGCCTCGCCACGCCGGAAAAGGGCGGCGAGTTGGTCAAGCTGGCGGCGGCTTCGCTGATCGAGGCGGTCCACGCGTTCGCCGGCGAACCCACGCCAGCGTGAAGACCGTCGGCCTGATCGGCGGTCTCTCGTGGGAGAGCTCGGCCGAGTACTACCGCATCCTCAACGAGGGCGTGCGGGACAGGCTAGGCCCGACCGCTTCGGCGCGCTGCCTGATGTGGTCATTCAACTTCTCTGAGATCGAACACCTGCAGCACGATGGGCGCTGGGCGGAGCTGACCCAGCTCATGACCGACGCCGCGCGTCGCCTCGAGAGCGCCGGCGCCGATGTGCTGCTGATCTGCAGCAACACCATGCACCGCATGGCGGCGGAGACCGCCGCCGCGGTGTCGATCCCGCTGCTGCACATCGCCGATCCGACCGCCGAGGCGATCCGCGCCGGCGGTCTTGGCCGCGTTGGCCTGCTCGGCACGGCCTTCACCATGGAGCAGGACTTCTACAAGGGTCGGCTGGCCGGGACCCACGGCCTGGAGGTGCTGACGCCGGAAGCGGACGACCGGGCGGTCGTCCATCGGATCATCTACGAGGAGCTGGTGGCGGGGATCGTCAGACCCGAGTCGCGCGAGGCCTATCGCGAGATCATCGGCCGCCTCGTGGCGCGAGGCGCGCAAGCGATCATCCTCGGCTGCACTGAGATCATGCTGCTGGTTCGGCCTGAGGACAGCGCCGCGCCGCTGTTCGACACCACGGCGCTGCACGCCAGGGCGGCGGTCGAATTCGCGCTCGGCTGAGATGTAACGGACGCCCGCGCGCGTTCGAAGACTGAGCCGTCGCTGCAAGGAGGATCGCCGTGCGTAGGCTCGCTCTCGTCGCCATGCTGATCGCCGCCGTGCTGCCCGGCTGCGCGCCGGCCAGGCCGGTGGTCGTCGAGCTCTTCACCTCCGAGAGCTGTTCGTCCTGCCCGCCGGCCGACGCTTATCTAACCGAGTTGACCCAGAATCGGCGCGACGTCCTGCCGCTCGCCTTCCATGTCACCTATTGGGACGGCAGCGGCTGGAACGATCCCTTCTCGTTGTCGGCCGCGACGGCGCGCCAGGCCGCCTACGCCGCCAGGCTCGGCGGCGGCGCTTACACGCCCGAGATCGTCGTCGACGGCCGTAGCGGCCACATCGGCTCGCGCCGGAGCGAAGTGGAAGCGGCCATCGCGGCGGCGCGCAGCGCGAGCGCGAGCGGACCCAAAGTCAGCGTGGCGCGCGGCGCGAGCGGCGTGACCGTCGAGGTCGGGCCGGGCGCCGGTGCGGCGAGCCTGATCCTGATCGGCTTCGACACCCGCCACACCACCTCGATCGGCGGCGGCGAGAACGGCGGCCGGACGCTCGTCGACAGCAATGTCGTCCGCTCGATCGAGCCGGTGTCGAAGTGGACCGGCGCCCCGGTCCGGCGGACGGTTCCCCTGCCCGCCGGCGAGCACGTCGCGGCGCTGCTGCAGGCCTCCGACGGCACGATCTTGGGGGCGGCGCGCGAAGGAAGTTAGAGCCCGGCCGCTGAGGCGGGGTGAAGCCCGTCGCTGATGGCCGCACCCGCTCCGCCATCTGCCAGCCCCCGTAGCGCTGCCGCGGCCGATCCCGTAATGGCGGGCCATGGGGCGTCTGGAAATCGCCGTGGCGGGATGCGGCCCGGCGGGCCTGGCGGCGGCGCTCCTGCTGCACCGGGGTGGCCATCGCGTGCGGCTGTTCGACCGCTTCGAGACACCGCGGCCAGTCGGCTCGGGCATCATGTTGCAGCCGACCGGATTGGCCGTCTTGCGGGCGATGGGCGCCGATCAGGCCATCATGGCCGCCGCGGCGCGCATCGAGCGATTGTTCGGTCGGGCCAGCCCCTCGGGCCGGATGGTTCTGGACGTGCGTTATCGGGCGTTGGGTTGGGGGGCTGGCTTCGGCCTGGGCTTGCACCGGGCCGCGCTTTTCGATGTGCTGAAGTCGCTCGCCGATGCTGCCGGCATCGAGTTCGTCCTCGGACGGACCATCACCGGCGTCACGGCCGGACCCCATCCGAGGCTGAGCTTCGCCGATGGCGGCCGCGCCGGGCCGTTCGATCTCGTCGTCGACGCATTGGGCGCGGGCAGTTCGCTGGCCGCAGCGACTGCTCAGCCGCTGAGTTATGGCGCCCTGTGGGCGAACCTGGACTGGCCAGCGGACGCCAATCTGAACGTCAATGCGCTGGAACAACGCTATCGGAAGGCGAGCGTCATGGTCGGTGTCCTGCCGATCGGCCGCCCCACCGAGCGCTCGGCGCCCCAGGCGTCGTTCTTCTGGAGCCTCCGGCGCGAGCGCCTTGCCGCCTGGCGCGAGACTGGCCTCGAGGCCTGGAAGGACGAAGTGCGCGTCATCTGGCCGGCGGCCGAATGTCTGCTGACCCAGGTCGAACATCCGGAACAGCTGACTTTCGCCCGCTACACGCACCGCATGCTGAAGAGGCCGGCGGAGAACGGGATCGCGCACATTGGCGACGCATGGCGCTCGTCAAGTCCACAGTTGGGTCAAGGCGCCAACATGGCGCTACTGGACGCCTACGCTCTCGCCAAGGCGCTGCGCGAGGCGCCTTCCCTGCCGGACGCGTTGCAAGGCTTCGTGCGCCTGCGACAGCGTCACGCGAGGCTCTATCAGGCGTTGAGCGCGGTCCTCACACCTGTCTATCAGTCAGACAGTCAGGTGCTGCCGTTTCTGCGCGATCGGCTGGTCGGGCCGCTGTCGAAGGTCTGGCCAGCTCCGGCTATCCAGGCCGCCATGGTCAGCGGGCTGGTCGGCGATCCGCTGAGACCGCTCGAACTCACAGGTTGGCGGCTCTAGCGTTGACGGTTAGCCGGGCTCGGCAGCCGTTCGTACACACGGGAGATCGCCGTCGACGGCCGTAGGCGGGCACATTGGCTCACGTCGGAACGAGGTCGAGGCGCCGCCGGATGCGGGCGGGCACTGCGGCAGCGTCGCACGCGGCCCGTCCGGCGGGAGGCGCCCCTGCCCGCCGGCGAGCACGTCGCTGAGCCGCCCCGAGCCGCTGGGCGGCGCCATCCTCGGCGCAGCTCGGTAAGGTGGCTAGGCTTGGCGCCCAAAAGGCAAAGTCAGCGTGGGCCCGAAGGCCCTACTGCGTCAAAGCGAGCTGGCGAAAGATCTGCGATCCCAGGATCTTGCGCATGCTCTCCCGCTGCATCGCCATATCGTGGGCCTTGTCGAGCGAGCCGTACTGCGCCGCGGCCGATTTCTCGGCGTCGGCCAGCGGACGGTCGTACGCCGCCAGGTTCTTGAACACGACGACAAGCACGAGGTTGGCTTCGCCCGGCCTGGGATCGAGAGGCTGTTCGATGCTGTAGTTCAGGATTGCGCCCGCGCGCCTGCCCTCCTCCATGGAGGTTCGCCAACCGGTGGCGAGGTCGTGCATATAGGCGTTGAGCTGGCCCGGCTTGACCTCGATCTCGGTCACCTGGGTGACCGTCCCGTAGTCGTAGTTGCGTGGCGCGACCTGGGCGGCGGCGCCTATGGCGCTCAGGCTTAGCAAGCCGATCGCGGCGGCGGTGATGGCTAGGCGATGTTTCATGGAGGCCCCTCCGAAGCTTGTTCGCAGTTGAACGACGTCCACCGGCTCACAGCCAAGCTTCAAAGGCAAGCCTTGGCCGCCTCACGCCGGTTATGGCCGTTGCCGCCGGGACGGGGTGCTACGCACCTAGACCGCCGCCGTCGCCAGCAGGCTCCGCGTTTCGACGACGACGCGGCGGGTGAAGGCGGGGTCGTGGACCAGCGGTGAGCCCCGCATCGGCCGGCCCGTCTCGTCGAAGTAGACGCCGGTGCGTGGCGTCTCGTCGGTGAGGATCTGCGCGGCGACGCGCCCGGCCTGCTGCGGCGTGCTCCAGTACTGCATGAACGGAGCCATGAGCGGCAGCACCCCGTGCATGATCAGCTTGAGGAACATCGGCGCGTCGCGCCCCAAGCCGGTGTTGGGGGTGAAGCCCGGCTCAAAGGCGTTGATGCGCAGCCGGGGCATCTCCCTGGCCAACTCCAGGGCCGTGGCCAGCGTGCATTGCTTGGAGGTGGCGTAGGCGTCGCCGCCCGGCAGCGTGGCGCCGTCCGGCTTCCATTCGCCGCGGGCGCTGGCCTCGGCCGAGATGTAGCGGCCGCCCTTGAAGCCGACCGCCTTGGCCGGCTTGCGCTCCGGATCTTCCACAGCCGAGGCGACGAAGACGATCTGGGCGCCGTCCGGAAGATGCGGCGCGACGGCCTCGGTCAGGGCGAACGGACCCAGATGGTTGGTGGCGAAGGTGGTGTCCCAGCCGAGCGCGTTTTTGGTCGGCGTCGGCTCGCGCATGCCGGCATTGTTCAGCAGGCCGACGATCGGCAGATCGAGGGCGACGACCTCGGCCGCCGCGCGACGCACACTGGCAAGGTCGGTGAGGTCGCAGACCACCGAGACCGCCCGGCCGCCACGGCGCGCGACGGCCTTCTCGGTATTGGCGAGCTTGGCCTTGTCGCGACCGACCAGGACGAGGGTCCCACTACAGGCAAGCTGCAAGGCGGTTTCCCGGCCGATGCCTGAGGTTGGCCCGGTGACGATATAGGCCCTCTGGCCGAGTGCGTTGGTCGTGGTCATGTGCGACTCCTATTAAATGTCTGTCCAGTCAGTCATTTTCCGGGCAAATACTCAGGCGATCATCCGCCGCACGGCGTCCAACCCAGTCAGGCTATGCTCCTCGGCCCGGGCCGGATCGCTGGCCATGAATTCGATTGTGGCGTCGCTCACGGCGTTCGTGAGGGCGACGACGAGCGCCAGCGGTGCATCCTTCATCGGTCCGTCGGCGCGGATCCGCTCCAGCAGGCGGGCGAGGTCGGCCATCACCCGATGCCCGGCCTCGCGGCTCTCGGCGGTGAGGTCTTCCGAAACCGAGACGTGGGCGAAGGCGGCGCGCTTCTCGGGCGAGTCCGCTGCCCAGCGGAGCTGAGCTGACCAGAAATGGCTCAACCACGCCCGCGTATCAGCCCCGGCCGGGAGCCCC
>JBEKQJ010000053.1:0-17337 GCA_049519835.1 Caulobacteraceae bacterium
CCCGATTTGGCACGCATCATGACCCATGGCGCCTGGCCATAGGACTCCGCCACCGCCCAGGCCGCCGCGGTCAGGGTCCAGGAGATCACCGCCTCGCTCCACACCGAGGGATCCTTTGACCCCGCCGCCACCTTCGGCGCCCAGACGAGAAGGGTGAAAAGCCCGATCTGGACCGCGGCTAACATCGCCGCCGGGCGCGCCAGGATGCCAGCGATCACCGCGACGCCAGCTGCGATGTAGGTCCCACCGGTGAAATAGGCCCAACCGACATGCCAGGGCAGCCAGCCGGGGACGAGCGGGGCGGTAAGCTCAAGATAGGCGAAGTGGGCGAGACCGAAGACAATCAGGGCGAGGCCGAAGATCGTGCGGGCGATGGTAAGGCCCCGCTCGCCGGCGGCGAATCCCAAAGGCCCCGCCGCGTTCCCCCGGTCCGCGTAGAGGGTCCAGGCGGCGGCGGCCAGAACCGCGGTCTCGGCGCAGTTCTCCCACGGGCCGACTTTGAGCGGCGCGCCCCAGATGAATCGCCCGGTGACGAGCGGCATCCAGGCCAGTAGCCAGACCAGAAGGGCGCCAGCCAACGCCGAGCGGCGCCAGAAGAGGCCGGCGCCCCCGACCAGGGCGACGAGCGCACACAGATAGGCCAGGGCCTGGCGGCCGGGCAGCGCCTTGGGCACCGGCTCCCAAATGGCGGCGAACTGGCCCGTCACGAAGCCGTAGAGTCCGAGGGCGATCAGGGTCGCGGCGAACACCGCCCGACCTGCGCTGCCGATCCGCATCGATCTTGCCTCCCAGCCGGCTCTTTGTCCGCTGGCGGACCGTATACGGCGCGCGGTGCGGGCGCTATCTGAGCGGCGCGCACGGCAGCCGGATCGAGACCACCCATGACCTCCCAACCGAGTGTGACCCTCAACGACGGCCAGGTGATGCCGCAGTTCGGGCTAGGCGTTTGGCAGACTCCGCCTGATGAGGCCGCGCAGGTGGTGCAGACGGCGGTCGAGGCCGGCTATCGCCATGTCGACACGGCCGCCGCCTACCGCAACGAGCGGGGCGTCGGCGAGGGCCTGCGCGCCGCCGGGCAGGAAGGCGTGTTCGTGACCACCAAGCTGTGGAACGACAACCAGGGCTACGACGCGACCCTGACAGCCTTCGACAAGAGCCTGGCGCGCCTCGGCGTCCCGGCCATCGACCTCTACCTGATCCACTGGCCGGCCCCGAGCCGCGGCCTCTATGTCGACAGTTGGAAAGCCCTGGTTCGTCTCAAGGAAGAAGGGCGGGCGCGCTCAGTCGGCGTCTCGAATTTCAAGCAGGAGCACCTCGAACGGATCATCGGCGAGACCGGCGTGACCCCAGCGGTCAACCAGGTGGAGCTGCACCCCAGCTTTCAGCAGAGACCGCTGCGCGAGTTCCACCAGGCGCACGGCATTCACACCGAGTCGTGGAGCCCGCTCGGCCAAGGCCAACAGCTTGCCGACCCGGCCGTGGGCGCGGTGGCTGACAAGCATGGCCGCACGCCGGCGCAGGTCATCATCCGCTGGCACCTGCAGAACGGTCTGATCGTCATTCCCAAGTCGGTCACCCCGTCGCGCATCCGCGAGAACATCGACGTCTTCGGATTCGAATTGGATGGCGGGGATATGGCGGCTTTGGCCGCCCTCGACCATCCTGACGGGCGCATCGGTCCGGACCCGTCGACGGCGACCTTCTGATCAGCCGGTTCGCTTGCGCCCCGTTTCCAGCTTAGCCGTCACTTCGCGCACGGCGATGGCCGGCAGCGCGGCGCGATTCTCAGCCAGATAGACAGTTACGGCCGACCGGTGGCGCAGGGTCAGGTTGCGCAGCAGCCAGGACACGGCCTTGGTGATCAGGATATCCCGCTCGGCCTGCAGCCGCGCCACATTGTGCAGGGATGTTTCCAGCAGGCGCGGATCGTCGCTGTAGCGCACCGGCCCGGTTAGCATCACCAGGGAGGCGCGGCGCTTGTTGATGTTGGCGTCTTCCGCCAGGCCGCGCAGCCAGGGCCCCCACGTCGCCCACGCCGCCAGGAATTCCCCAGCCTGGAACACATTCGAGCACAACGAATCGATCTCAGCCCAGCCGGCGAGCTCGCCCAGCCATGTATCAAGCCGTGCAGACGTCGCCGCGGCCCGCGCCGGACCAGCGTAGGCCAGCATCAGGGCGGCGAGTGTCTTTTCCTCATAGAGGCCGCTGGCGAACATGGCGTCGAGGATTTGGAGGATATCGTCCGGCGCGGCGCCGCGGTTGGCCCGGACCCAATCCCGCGCCAGGCGCCTCAGGCCCGGCGTGGCGACGCCCAGCAGCCCATGCGGGCTGCCGGTGTAGGCGGCGCTGCCCTGGTGGTCGGCCGAGCCCGTTCCGGCCAGGGCATAGAGTCGTTCGCGCAGTTCCTGCACAGACATGGCGCGGCGGAAACTAGCACGGTGGCGGCGCTTGCCACGACCGTTGAAGCGGGCTTTGCTCCGCCGATGGGGGCGGCGATTTCAACGGCCAGGGCAAGCGGACAAACCCACCTGCCCCTTCGGCGGGTGGCGGCGGTCGGCGTCGGCAATGCGCTCGCTTTCTACGATTTCCTGACCTTTTCGTTTTTCGCCATCCAGATTGGGCGGACGTTTTTTCCGGACCACGATCACTCCGCCAGCCTGCTCAAGACCCTTGCGGCCTTCGGTGTCGGCTTCCTGGCCCGGCCCGTGGGCGGCTTCGTGCTCGGGCGTTTCGGAGATCGAGCCGGGCGTCGGCCGGCGATGATCGTGGCCCTCACCCTCATGGGCGTCGGCATCGTTGGCGTCGCCTTGACTCCCGGCTATCGCCAGATCGGGCTCGCTGCGCCGATCCTGCTGGTCCTTTTCCGCCTGATTCAAGGCTTCGCTCTCGGCGGCGAGGTCGGACCCTCCACCGCCTATCTTACCGAGGCCGCGCCGCCACGGCGGCGCGGCATCTATCTCGCCCTGCAGTTCGCAACCCAGGATGTCGCGGTGTTCGCCGCCGGGCTGGTCGGAACCGCGCTCGGGACCTGGCTCGCGCCGGCGGACCTCGACGCCTGGGGCTGGCGCGCAGCCTTCCTCGTCGGAGCCGCCATCGTGCCGGTTGGCCTCGCCATGCGTCGAAGCCTGCCAGAGACGCATTCTGCGGCTGCGTCGGCGCGCTCCGGGCCGGTCAGGCGAGAATCGATCACCAAGCTTGCCGTGCTCGGCGCCGCCATGCTGGGCATGGCGATGATCAGCGCCTACGTGCTCGACTATACGACCACCTACGCCCAGGACACACTGCACATGGCCGCCGGCGCGGCTCTGGGCGCCACGGCAGTCATCGGCGCCTCCAGTATCGTCAATGACATCCTCGCGGGACTGCTCACCGACAAGCTCGGCCGCAAGCCGGTCATGATCGGCGGCGCGATCGCCTTCCTCCTCCTGGTGACGCCGGCCTACATGCTCATGGTCCGGTTCCCGAGCGTGCCGGTGGTCTACGCTGTGGCGATCTTGATTGCCGCGCTGGTGGCCTTTTCGGCCAACCCGGCGCTCATCGCCCTGAGCGAGGCCCTGCCGCGCAGCGCGCGCTCGGCCGGAGTCGGTACGATCTACGCCATGGCCGTGCTGATCTTCGGCAGCTCCGCCCAGTTCATGGCCAAGTGGCTGCAGGGCGTGACCGGAAGCCCTATCGCGCCGGCCTGGTATGTGATGGCTGCACTGATCATGGGCCTGACGGCCATGCTGTTCATGCCGGAGACCGCGCCGGTGAGGACCGGGGACGATGCCGATCACTGAATTTAGTGCGACAGCTCCCAGATCACCGCCGCCACCGCGACACAGGTGAGGAGCGCCAGGAATACGGCCAGATTGCCGACGGTGAAGAGTTGCTCGGCGAAACGGCTGCGCGGCGCGGCGGGGGGATCGTCGTTGGAGGGGCTATCCATCGACCGCAGACAATGAACGGCCGAACTGTCAGGCCGATTTCAAGGCCGACACAAGCGGAGCCTTAGACGCCTTCCAGGCTCTTGGCCGCCTTGCGCACCTTCTGAGCGTGCGCCATGTCGCAGACCAGCACTGCGCCGTTCTCGACGATGACGGCCACATTCTCCAGCCCGATGACCGCCACGCGCGTCGCCGCATCGGTGCGGACCAGGCAGCGTTCGCTGTCGACCAGAGAGACCCGGCCGCGCACCGAGTTGCCGAACTTGTCCTTGGTCGCCGCCTCGTGCACCGAGTCCCAGGCTCCAAGATCTGACCAGGCGTAGTCAATGGGTAGGACGGCGGCGCGGTCGGTGCGCTCCATCACCGCCACGTCGATGGCGATGTCGGGCGAGGCGAGAAAGGCGTCACCCAGCGCCAGCACGGCCGCGTCGCGGTCGAGCGCGGCGTGGGCGGCGCGGGCGGCGGCCATCACGTCCGGCTCCCGCGCCTCGAGTTCCTCGATCATGGTCGCCGCGTGGAAGACGAAGTTGCCGCTGTTCCAGAGGCAGCCTTCGGCCAGCAAAACTTCGGCCAGCTCGGCGTCGGGTTTTTCGATGAAACTGGCCGCGGCGCGCACCTCGCCCGCGAACAGCTCGCCCGGGCGGATATAGCCATAGGCGGTGGAGGCGTGGGTGGGCCTGACGCCAAAGGTGGCGATCGCGCCCTTGGCCGCGGCTGGCAGGGCCGCCAGCACGCCGGCGGCGAAGGCGGCGGCGTCCGGCACATGGTGGTCACAGGCGACGGCCACCGCCAGACCGTCGGGATCCTGGGCGACGATCTCCAGACAAGCCAGCGCGATGGCCGGCGCAGAGCCGCGCCCAGCCGGCTCAGTCACCAGGCGGCAGGCGATGTTGATCTGGGCGAACTCCGCCAGGACGATCTCGGCGTGGGCGTAGGAGGCCACGACGATCGGATCGGCCGCGCCGGCGACGCCGGCGATGCGCAGGGCCGTTTCCTGCAGCAGCGAACGGGTGCTGGTCAACGGCAGGAAGGCCTTCGGGCGGCGCGGCGTCGATTCTGGCCACAAGCGGGTGCCGGCGCCCCCACAGAGAATGATCGGATGGACGGAGGGTGACGGAGCCTGGGACATTACGCCCCGCGATTAGACCATTTGACGGGCGAGCCCAAGGCTGGGGATAAGGGCGCGTCGCCGCATCCTTCGATCTGCGCCCCAAGGAGCATGCCCTGTTTGCTTCCGACAGTCTCGTCGGCCTCGTGGCCGATATCGGCGGCACCAACGCCCGTTTCGCCCTGGCCGGCCTCGATGAGGCCGGCAAGATCGTCACCGCTTTCCGCCAGGACATGGCCAATGCCGACTATCCGGGCCTTGAGGCCTGCGTCGCCGCCTATCTTTCGCGATTGGGCGCGGCGCCGCGCCCGACCCTGGCGGCATTCGGAGTCGCCTCGCCGATCAGCGGCGATATCGTGCGGCTCACCAATCGCGACTGGTCGTTCAGCATCCAGGGGTTCAAGGTGGAGTTCGCCTGGAGCCGCTTCGAGGTGGTCAACGACTTTGTGGCCATCGGCCACGCCCTGCCGGGCCTGGAGCGGCGTCACTGGCGAGCGCTGACCGGACCGGCCTGGCCGGACGAATTGCCGGCCGCCGTCTCGCTGGTCGGGCCCGGCACCGGCTTCGGCGTCGGTCAGGTGCTCAGGGGCGACGGCGCAACGATCGTCGTGCCGACCGAAGGCGGCCACGCTAGTTTCGCGCCGCTGGACGAACTCGACATCCAGATCCTCCGCGCCATGTTGGGTCGCTTCCCCCGCGTCTCCAACGAGCGGATTCTATCCGGACCAGGCCTCGAGCATCTCTACCGGGCCATGGCCGAAGCGCGCGGCGCGCCGGCCGAACCGCCGCCGGCGCCGCAGATCCTGGAGGCGGCGCTCGCCGGTCGCGACCTGGTGGCCAAGGACACGGTTCAACGCTTCTGCCTGATCCTGGGCGGCGCCATGGGCGATGTCGCCCTGGTGCAAGGCGCCCAAGCGGTGGCGATCGGCGGCGGCATCGCGCCGCGGATGATCGAATTCCTGGATACGGCCCTGGTGCGCGCCCGTTTCGAGGCCAAGGGCCGCGCCCAGCCGGTGCTGGCCAAGGTGCCCGTGGCGCTGATCACCCATCCTGAGCCTGGCCTGCTTGGCGCGGCGCGGCTGTTGTTTGCAAATCAGGCGAGATCGCGCCAGGCCGCCGCGCCCGAGTCCGGCCAGGGCGCCGCCTCGTAGACCCCGCGGGCGATGGCCCGGGCCAGGCAGTCGGCCGCCGCCGCGCCCAGCACCGTCAAAGCGAAAGGCCGGGGCTCGGCCAGCGTGCGCCCGCCAGTGGAGAGGACGAACACCACATCACCGTCGAACGGCGCGTGGACAGGGCGAATTGCGCGGGCCATGCCGTCCTGGGCCATCACCGCCACGCGACGAGCCTCGGCGGGCGTCAGCGCGGCGTCGGTCGCCACAACCGCCAGGGTGGTGCTGGTCCGAACCCCCGGCTCCCGTTTGGCAAGTCCCCAATCGTGCGGCGCGGCGCGCACGATGGTCGGCGGGACGCCGCCGAATTCGTCGCCGATCTCGAAAGGGGCGGCCCAGAACGCCCGACCGCCGGGAACGACCACCGACCCAAAGCTGTTGACCGCCGCCAAGGCGCCCACTGTCCAGGCATCCGTGGTGAGCGAGGCGGACCCCGTCCCGCCCTTGAGCCGACCAGCCATCGCGCCCGCGCCGGCTCCGGCCGTCCCCAGGGCGAAGTCGCGCCCCGCGGCGGTGATCGCCCGCAGTCCCAGGTTCCAGTACGGCGGCGCCTCGCCCCAGCCTTTGTCGCCACCGTTGGCGAGGTCGTAGAGGATGGCCGCGGGCACGACCGGGGCCGGCGGCGCGCCGGGAGCCAGGCCGAAGCCGCGACCGCGAGCTCCGAGCCAGGTGGTCACACCGTCCGCGGCCGCCAGGCCATAGACCGAGCCTCCCGCCAGGACGATCGCATCGGCTGCCTCGACCAGGGTGTCGGCGGCCAGGGCGTCGGTCTCGCGCGTGCCCGGTCCGCCGCCGCGCACGTCCACTGCCGCCACCGCCCGCTCATCGGGCAGGATCACCGTCACGCCGGTGCGGGCCGCCGCGTCCTCCGCCTGGCCGACGGCGATCCCCGGCACGTCGGTGATGAGGTTGCGGGCGCCAGGCTGCATCGCCGTGCGAGGTGGCACGGCGCGGACGTGAATGTCCATGCCCAGCGCCATTGGCCATTGGCGGCGACGATTCCTCGTCTAGGGTCGGCGGATGCCTCACACTTCTCGCCCGCGCCTCGCCGCCGCCTGTCTCGCCCTCTTCCTTGCTCACCCCGCGGCCGCCCAGAAGGCGATGGTGGCGGCGGCCAATCCCTTGGCCACGGAGGCCGGATTGCAGGTGCTGCGCCAGGGTGGCTCGGCCGCGGATGCGGCCGTGGCGATCCAAGCGACTCTGGGCCTCGTGGAGCCGCAGAGCTCGGGCCTCGGCGGCGGCGCCTTCATGGTGTTCTACGACGCCAGAACCAAGCGTGTGACCGCCTATGACGGCCGCGAGTGGGCTCCGGCCGGCGCCTCGCCGGACATGTTCCTTGGCGCCGACGGCAAACCGTTGCCCTTCTTCCAGGCGGTGCTCTCAGGCCGCTCGGCCGGCGTCCCCGGCGCGATCGCCATGTTGCATCTGGCTCAGAAGGAACATGGACGGCTGCCTTGGGAGAGCCTGTTCGCGGGCGGTGAGCGGTTGGCCGAAGAGGGGTTCGTGATCAGCCCCCGCCTCGCCGGCTACATCACCGGAAACGCGGCGCAAGCCCACACGGCGGACGTTGTCGGCTATTTCACCAAAGCGGACGGGAGCAAATACGCCGCCGGCGACGTGCTCAAGAACCCTGCCTACGCCGTCATGCTGCGCAAGATCGCCAAGGACGGCCCAGCCGCTCTTCTGACCGGCAAAGTCGCCGCCGACATCGTCGCCAAACTCGCGGAAGGGCCGATCCCCGGAACCATGACGATGGCTGACCTCGCCGGCTATCACCCCATCGAGGGGCCGGCGCTCTGCCGCCCGTTCAGACAGTGGACGGTATGCGAACCGCCAGCGCCGTCGGGCGGCGTTGTAACTCTGGAGGCGCTTGGACTGCTCGAACGAACCGACATCGACAAGCACGGCCCCGGCGATGCCGAGGGCTGGTACCTACTCTCCCAGGCCGAGCGTCTGGCCTACGCCGACGACCTGCAATACGTCGCCGACCCTGCCTTCGTCAGCGTGCCAACGGAAGGACTGTTGGATCCTGCCTATCTCGACGCCCGCGCCAAGCTGATCGGAGCGACGGCCGGCCCGGCCCCGGCGCCAGGGCGACCTGCTGGCGCGCCCGACCACGGCCGAGACGCCACGGCGGAACCCGGCGGCACGTCATCGTTCGCCGTGGTTGATCGCTGGGGCGACGTGGTCTCCATGACCACGACCGTGGAGAGCGTGTTCGGCGACGGCCGGATGGTGGACGGTTTCATGCTCAACAATCAGCTCACCGACTTCTCGCTGTCGCCGATCGGTAAGGACGGCGCGCCGGCGGCCAACGCCGTGGGGCCGCACAAGCGGCCGCGCAGCTCGATGTCGCCGGCCATCGTGCTAGATCGTAAGGGGAACTTCGTCGCCGCGATCGGCTCGCCAGGCGGCCTCGCCATCCCGTCCTATGTGCTGAAGACCCTGGTGGGGATGTTCGACTGGAACCTGTCGGTGCAGGACGCCATCGACCTGCCCAACCTGGTCTCGCTCGGTGATTTCTACGCGAGCGAGCCGGCCAAGCTTGCCCCGGGTGTCATCGAAGGCCTGGCGGCGAAAGGTGTGAAGGTGCAGGGCGGCTACGCCGGCGAAGGCTCGGGCCTGCACGGCATCGTGCTCAAGGACGGCCGACTCGAGGGCGGGGCCGATCCGCGCCGCGAAGGCGTAGCCAAACCCTGCTGCTAGTCGAAGCTCACCCCTTCGGGAGGCGAACCTCGAACGTGGTGCCTTCGGGACCGGTGGAGACCAGCGCGAGCTCGCCGCCGTGCCCCTGGGCCAGCTCGCGGGCGATGGCGAGACCTAGGCCCGTGCCGCCCTCTCGCGCTGCGCCGGCGAAGGGTTGGAAAATGTGGGCGCGGGCTCGCTCGGGCAGACCAGGTCCGTCATCGGAGAGAGTAATGACGTCGTTGGGGCCGTCCGCCGCGTGTTCCACCACGACCTTGCCGACGCCGCTGCGCCCCTCAACCTGATCGATCGCCTGCAGGGCGTTGGACATCAGATTCACCAGAATTCGGTGCAGCTGCTCCGGGTCGGCCGAGATTTGCGGGTCCTTGGCGAAGGCAGTCTCGAGCGCCACCCCTTCCGCCGACAATCCGGCGTCCTCGGCCGCCGCCTCCAATGCCGCACGCAGGGCCAACTGGCGCTTCTGCGGCGCTGGCTCCTCGCTGCGACCGAAGGCCAGAACGTTGGAGGCGAGGCGCGCAGCGCGGTCAAGCGCCCTCTCCAGCCGGGGAAGGGCCTGGGCGACGTTGGGGTCGCCGGACGCCGCCATCCTCTCGGACGCGAGCTGGGCGCTGGTCAGCATGTTGCGCAGGTCGTGATTGATCTTGGCCACCGCCTCGCCCAGCGCCGCCAGGCGGGCGCGCGAACTTAGCGCCACGAGGAGATCGGTCTGCATGCGGTCGAGTTCGCGCTCGGCGCGTCCGATCTCGTCACGCCGGCCCGACGGTTTGATCCTGGCCGAGGCGTCGCTCGGGTCAGCGCGGAAATGCTCCATGGCCCGGGTAATGCGCAGCATCGGCCGCACCAGCAGCAGGTTGAGCGAGAAATAGACGACCGCCCCCGCCATCACCGAGGTGAAGGCGGCGATGCCCAGCAAGCGCACGAGCTGGGCGAGCAGCTCTCGGCGCAATGGACCGTCTGGGGCGACGATTTCTACGAAGTCGCCGTGCACGAATCGCGGCGTCGCCATCACCCGCACCATGCGGTCGCCGCCGCCGAATAAGGTCTCGAACGGGGCGATCCAGGAGAGCTGGCTGCGATGGCGGAGATCGACGAGGTAGGGCGTGCGTTGGACGCGCGGCATCTGCAAGATGGAGTGGCGTTCGTTGTTCACGCCGAGCGAGATCTGCACCACTTCGGCGCCGGACAGAAGATTCTTGGAAATCGGGGCCGTGACCACACCGTTGGGTGCGGTCTGGGTCACCAAGATAGCCACCTCGGCGGCGCCCACCCGTTCGAGCAAGCGCTGTTCCTCGAAAGCCGCCAGATTGGGCGGCAGAATGGCCAGGTTGGCCAGCACCACGATCAACACAGTGAGCAGCAACAACCGCGCTGACAGACCCGCAGGCCATAGCGAGACGCGGCGCCGCCGCGCGGGTTCGGTCAGGAGGGCGGGGTCCGCCATCGCCGTCCCGTTACGTCAAGGCCGCGGTTCGGGCAATGAACGCCGGCGAAGCCGCCAGGCGAGCGCCGCAACCGAGAGCAGGGTAAGGCCGGCGAGCGGCCAGATCATGTCTGGCCGCTGCAGCAGCCGATGATCGAGCGGCGAGCCGGAGTCGAGCGCCCGCGACAGGCTCGCCCCAATCCCGGCGTAGATGAAACAGAGCGGCGCACTGCCGAGGAGGCTCGCGAATAAAAGGGCGGTCGGCCGAACGCCGGCAAGGCCGGCGGCGATGTTCGCAAGGGGGAACGGCGCCACGGGCATCAGCTTCAGCGAAAGCAGATAGCCGAAAGCGTCGCGGCGCAGGGCCGCCTCCATCGCCCTGAGTCTGGGGCCGCTGCGGCGAGTCACGGCCTCGGCAAATGCGCTGCGCACCGCCGCGTAGACGATCATCGAGCCGGTGACCGAGCCGGCGAGGCCGACAGCGCCGCCCGCCAGCGCGCCAAACAGGTAGCCCCCGGCGATCGACACCAGGCTGATGCCCGGCAGGCAGCCGGCGGCGATGACCACGTAGACGCCGAAATACGCCACCAGCCCCTCGGCCGGATTGCCGCGCACGAAGGCCCTGAGCTGGGCGTGGCTGCGTTGCAGCTCATCCAGTTCGACGTGGCGCCAGACCCCCGTGACCACGATGATCGCGATCAGGGCGGCGATGGCCAGGAAGGGGCCGTATCGTCGGATCACCGCGCCCCCACAGCCTGCGCCGCGCTGGCGAAGCCGTCCGATCTGAGCGCGGCGGCGAGTTCGCGCTTGAGGCGCGGCACGAGGCCCGGCCCGTCGTAGACGAGGGCCGAATAGAGCTGCACCGCCGACGCCCCGGCGCGGAGTTTGGCGTAGGCGTCGGCGCCGGAGGCGACGCCCCCGACGCCGATCAATACCAGGCGACCGACGGCCGCGGCGTGGAATTCCGCCAGAAGCCGGGTGGAGAGGGCCATCAGCGGCGCGCCAGAAAGGCCGCCGGATTCGGCCCTTAGATGACTTCTCAGCGAGTTCGGCCGCGCCAGGGTGGTGTTTGAGACGATGAGGCCGGCAAGGCCGTGGGCCGCCGCTGCTTCGACAATCCCCTCGATTTCGGAATCGTCGAGGTCCGGCGCAACTTTGAGGAAGATCGGCGCGGCGCCTGCGAGTCCGGCCCGCGCCTCGGCCAGTGCGCCCAGCAGATCGTGCAGCGCATCCTTACCCTGCAGGTCGCGCAGGCCTGGAGTGTTAGGGGAAGAGATGTTGACGGTGAAGTAGTCGGCCAACCCCCAGAGGCGCTGCAGGCCGGCGACATAGTCCGCGATCCGGTCTGCGGAATCCTTGTTGGCGCCGATATTGGCCCCCACGACCCCAGCCCTCGCGCGTCGGGCCAGCGCCGTGGCGAACGCCGTCTGGCCGGCGTTGTTGAAGCCCAGGCGGTTGATCACCGCCCGGTCTTCCGTGAGCCGGAATAGGCGCGGCCTGGGATTTCCCGCCTGGGGCCGCGGCGTTGCCGTACCGCATTCCGCGAAGCCGAAACCCGCGCGCAGCATCGGGCCGCTCACGGCCGCGTTCTTGTCGAACCCGGCCGCCAGCCCGATCGGATTGGGCAGGGTGAGACCAGCCAGCGAGGTCGCCAGGATCGGGTCGGGCGGCGTGCGATCGATCGGTCCGAGGCCTGCCGCCAGGCCGCGAACGACCAAGCCGTGAGCTGTCTCGGGGTCCAGCCGGCGCAGCAGGGCGGTCGCCGCGTCGTGGGCCGAGATCACGGGGTCAGATCACCAAGAACGGGCGCGCCATCGGCTCCGAGCGGGGCCTCCCGCACCGCCCGCACGTGACCGCAAAGCAGCGGGCCGTAGAGATGCGGAAAGAGATCGCCGCCGCGCGACTGCTCCCATTTCAGCGCCTCGCCGAGGTCGCCGGCCTCTACCTCGAGGACGACAAGATCCGATTGGCCTTGGAAGTAGCGCCGCGCCGTCTCGGCCGCTTGAGCGGCGGTCGAGAAATGGATGTAGCCATCGGCGAGGTCGACGCCGGCCCCCTCGAAGACGCCGCCGGCCAACGCCGGCAGCCACATGTCGCGCGGGAGGATCTTATAGATGCGGCTCACAGGACCTCGCGGTGGTCGCGGGCATGGAACAGCGCCTCCAGATGGCCGCGACCGGCTTCGTCGATGGCGAACACCGCCGCGGCGGCGGTGGGAAACCCGGCCGACAGTCGTTCGATATCGCTGTGCGACCCGCCACCATCGACCAGCAGGTTCACGGCCAGCTCCTGCAGGCCGGGGTTGTGGGCCACCACCATCACCGTGGCGGCCGCGGCCGTACCCTGGCCCATCTCGCCTTCGATCTCCTCGGGCGTGGCGTCGTAGAGCGCCTTGCGAAGTTCGACCTTGGCTTTGGGAAAGGTGGCGGCCATCCAGTCCCAGGTCTCCCGCGTCCGCGCCGCCGGCGAGACCAGCACGAGATCGGGCGCGTAGCCGGCGCCGTCGAGCACGCAGGCCATGACAGCGGACTCGTTCCGGCCCCGTTCGGTCAATCGCCGCGAGAGGTCGTCGCCGGCCTCGGATCGCGGCTCGGTCTTGGCGTGGCGCAGCAGGATCAGGCGTTGCATAAGGTCCCTCGGGCCGCCTCATAGCGCCCCCGCTCTAGCCGGGCGATGATTTTCCCTTTAGGGGACGGCCCTCTCTCACGCCTCGCCCCGTCATGACCCTCAGCCTCGACGACATCCGCGCCGCCGCCGGGCGCATCGCCGGCCACGTCGAGCGAACGCCCTGCCGCTATTCGCGCACCCTGTCGGAGATCACCGGGGCCGAGGTGTGGGTCAAGTTCGAGAACCTGCAGTTCACGGCCGCCTTCAAGGAGCGCGGCGCGCTCAACCGCCTCTCGAAGCTGACCGAAGCGGAGCGCCGACGCGGCGTGATCGCCGCTTCGTGAAGGTGCAGCAGACCCGCGAGTTCGGCGCCACCGTGGTGATCGACGGCGAGGGGTACGACGCGGCCTATCAGTCGGCCCGCGCCCTGGAAGCCGAGCGCGACCTGGTCTTCATCCACCCGTTCGATGATCCAGACGTTATGGCTGGCCAGGGCACCGTGGCCCTCGAGATGCTGGAGGACGCGCCGGACCTGGAGATTCTCCCCATTCCGATCGGCGGCGGCGGGCTCATCGCCGGCATGGCCACCGCCGCCAAGGCGCTGAAACCCGACATCCACGTGATCGGGGTCGAACCGGCCATGTTCCCGTCGTTCACAGCCCGGATGCGCGGCCTGAACGCCCCTTGTGGCGGCCAGACCATCGCCGAGGGCATTGCGGTGAAGGCGGTGGGCGAGCTGACCTACGCCGTCGCCAGGCCGCTGATCGACGACGTGCTGCTGCTCGAAGAGCCGTTTTTCGAGCGGGCAGTCGCGCTCTACTGCAACATCGAAAAGACCGTGGCCGAAGGAGCTGGCGCAGCGGCTCTGGCTGCCCTGATCGCCTATCCCGAGCGGTTTCGCGGCAAGAAGTGCGGTCTCGTCATCACCGGCGGTAACATCGACCCGCGCCTGCTGGCTTCGGTGCTGACCCGCGAACTGGTGCGGGCTCAGCGACTGGTCTCGCTGCGCATCGTCGGCGACGACCGCCCGGGCCTGCTGGCCGCGGTGTCGGCGTCCATCGGCGAACTCGGCGGCAACATCCTCGAGGTGGCGCACAATCGCCTCGCCCTCGACGTGCCGGCCAAGGGCGCGGAGTTCGATCTGATGATCGAGACCCGCGACGCCCAGCACACCCAGGAGATCATCGACGCGTTGCGCGAGCGCGGCTATCCCCCGAGGGTGGTTTGAAGCGCGCTTTGATCATCGCCGCGGCCCTGGCGTTCGCCGCCTGCGGGCAGGCAAGCCCCAAGGGACCGGATGCGGCGGCCGACGGCAAGGCGTTCCTGACCAGGAACGCCCGCGCGGCGGGGGTGATGGTCACCGCTTCGGGACTGCAATACCAGGTGCTCCACGCCGGGCCCGTCACCGGCCTGAAACCCAAGCCGGCCGACGAGGTGAAAGTCGACTACGAGGGCGAGCTTCTCGACGGCCAAGTGTTCGACTCCTCCTACCAGCGCGGCGAGCCGGTGGTGATGACGGTGCGCGAGCTGGTGCCCGGCTGGCAGGAGGCGCTGCAGATGATGCGGCCCGGCGACGAATGGCGGGTCTGGCTGCCGGCCAAGCTTGGCTACGGCGACAAGGGCGCCGGACCGATTCCGCCCGGCTCGGTGCTGGTCTTCAAGCTTCACTTGATCGACGTTCTGCCGGACCAGACCTCAGTCGGCCGAGGCTAGGCAGGACGCCGGCGCCCCATAGACGACACCTGCTTCCCCTTGGACCAAACCCTGCGTCGCTGGAATGAGCGGGGTACGAGTTCTAGAAGTCGAGGTCGTCATAGTGGGCAGACGGCGGCAAGCCGGGCCAGCGGTCGAGCAGGAGCGGGCGGAAGGCCGGCCGCGACTTGATCCTCATGTACCAGGTCTTGGTGATGGCGAAATCGCGCCAGGGCACGTCGCCGAAGTAGTCCAGCACCGAGAGATGGGCGGCGGCGGCGAAGTCGGCGAGGCTGAGGCTGCGGCCGGCCAACCAGTCACGCTGGCGCAACAGCTCCTCGATGTAAGCCAGGTGAACGCGCAGCGCCTCCCGGCCCGTCCTCAGGCTGTAGAGGTCCGGCGCGCCGGCCTTGGTGAGACGCTTCTCGAGCTTCTCGCTGAGCAGGTAGGCATTGACCTCGTTGTCGAATTTGCGATCGAACCATTGCATCAGGCGGCGGGTTTCGGCCCGCTCGGCCGGCGTGGCGCCCAACAGATCATAGCCAGGAACCTCGCGTTCCAGGTGTTCGAGAATGGCGCGCGCCTCGCAGACCGCGAGGGCTTCACTCGCACCGGCCTGCTCCACCAGCACCGGGGTGAGTCCGGAGGGATTGAGTTCGAGGAACTTGCGCGGCTGCTCCCAGTAGCGAACCACCTCCTCGACGAAGTTGAGCTTCTTCTCGCCAAGCGACAGCCGGACCTGACGCGAGGCTGGATCAAGCGGAAAATGGTGGAGCGTGCGGACGACGTTCATGATTGCTGGGAGCTATACCGGGTTGCGGTCAACGCCAACTACGCGTGCGCACGTTAAGGCGGCGTTTACTGTGACTCCTCGGCGCGCTGCAGAGCTTCGCCGAACGCCCCGCCATGCGGCTCTGCGCGCCCTTCGGGATCGGGATGAATGAGAATGTCCGCGTCTGGAAAGGCAGTCAGCACCCGCCGCTCGGCGGCCACCACCGCCTTGTGGGCCGTTTCGAGCGTCATGTCGGGATCGAGGTCGGCGTGCATCTGTATGTGGACGATGGGTCCGGAGGCTCGAGTGCGCAGCTGATGGACATGACGGATAGCTGGGTCACTCGTCATCAGGCCCACGATCCGCCGGCGGTCCTCGTCGGGCAGTTCGTGATCGAGCAGCTGGCTGGAGGCCTCGCGAAAAACGCCCACAGCGCCCCACAGCAGGACGCCGGCGACGGCCAGGCCGCCAAGGGCGTCAGCCCACACCAGGCCTAGCCAGGCCACGACAATGGCGACGAGGGCAATGGCGTTGGAAGCAAGATCGGCGGCGAAGTGGGTGCGGTCAGCCGAAACGGCCACCGAGGAAACGCTGCGCAGCAGCCGGGTCTGAGCGAAAACGAGGCCTGCGGTGAGCACGATTGAAATCACCATCACCACGACGCCCCAGCCTTCGAAGGCGATCGGATGAGGGTGGATCAGGTGGCGCACGGCCTCCTCGCCCACCACGGCCGCCGAAGCGAAGACAAGGCCCGCCTGCAACAGGCTGGCGAACGCCTCGCCCTTGCCGTGGCCGAAGCGATGCTCGCGATCGGGCGGCGCGGCGGCCCAGCGGACGGCGAAGAAGTTCATCGTCGAGGCGAAGAGGTCGAGACCGGAGTCGGACGCCGAGGCGAGCAGGGCGTCGGAGCGGCCAAGCAACCAGACGACCAGCTTGATCGTCACCAGCGTGGCGGCGACGCCGATGGAAATCAGCGTCACGTTACGGGTGGCCCGGCGTCGGTCCTCGGCGGTCTCCATGCCGCCAGCTTAACGTTCCAGCGCTATGGGGTCACGCCGCCGCGCGCGGGGAAGGGCCGACATAGATCGAAGCCGGGCGGATCAGGCGGCCTCCGGCCACCTGCTCGCGGGCATGGGCGACCCAGCCTGCCGCACGGCCCATGGCGAAGACGCCGGTGAAGGCGCCGGGCGGGAAGGCCAAGGCTTCGAGCAGCAGGGCGGTATAGAGTTCGACGTTGGTGTCCAGCGAACGGCCGGGCTTGCGCTCGCGCAACACCTCGAGCGCGGCCCTCTCGACGGCTTCGGCCAGCTCGAGGCGGCCCGGCGGGGCGTCGGACTCGGCCAGCAGGGCCTTCACGGCCCGCTTGAGGGCGTCGGCCCGCGGGTCGCGCACCCGGTAGACGCGGTGGCCAAACCCCATCAGGCGGTCGCCACGATCGAGCGCCGCCTCCAGCCAGGGGCGGGCGTTCTGCGAACCACCGATGGCGTCGAGCATCTCGATCACCGGACCGGGCGCGCCGCCATGCAACGGTCCCTTGAGCGCGCTGATCCCGGCGAGGACCGCCGACGTCAGTCCCGCCAAGGTCGACGCGACCACCCGCGCAGCGAAGGTCGAGGCGTTCAGGCCGTGGTCGCAGACCGTGACCAGATAGGTGTCGAGCGCCGCCGCCTCAGCCGCGCGGGCTGGCGCGCCGCGCAGCATGCGCAGGATGTCCGCCGCGTGAGAGGCGGCCGGATCCGGCCAGACCGGCTTCTCGCCCCTGGCGGCGCGGACGGCGGCGGCCGTGAACACGGCCGGAGCGGCGACGAGCCGCAGGGCGGTCGCCAGATCGTCGCCGTCCGCCAGCCGCGCGGTCAAGGCCCGCATGGCCTCAACCGGGGTCCGGCTCGCCAGCTCCGGATCGAGGGCGGCGAGTTCGCTAGCGACCTCGACCCGCG
>JBEKQJ010000054.1:0-13236 GCA_049519835.1 Caulobacteraceae bacterium
ATTGAGGACCTGGCGCTGCTGGGGGCCTTCGGCGTGATCGCCGATCCGGCCAACACCGCCTTTCAAGCCTCGCTGGCGAGCAAGGTCAGGCGATTTTCGCAGGAGTTCCGCGTCTCCGACAGCTTCTTCAACGGCCGCCTCGACGCCCAGGCCGGCGTATTCTTCACCCACGAAAACGACCTCCTGACCATTCCGGGCTACTATCTGTTCGACAAGACGACGGGCGCCTCGCTGCCGCAACTGTTCCCGTGGAGCACCATGCCGCTCCTCAACGCCGAAATTGCCTCGCGCTACACCGAGTACTCAGGCTACGCCAACCTCGATTTCCACATCACCGACAAGTTCGACATCCTCGGCGGCGTTCGTGAGAGCTCCAATAGCCAGAATTTCGTTGAATATTATACGGGCACCTACATCGCGTTGGTGAATCTGCTCGTAGGACAGCCGGGAAACACTCTGGCCTACGGGAGTTCTTCGACCGGCCACGATTTCAATTACCTGGCCTCGCCGCGGTACAAGATCGACGACAACAACATGGTCTACCTTCGCTTTGCCGACGGCTATCGCCCGGGCGGCGCCAACGCCTTTCCGACCGACCTGGGCCTGCCATCAACGTTTCGGCCGGACACGGTGACCAGCTACGAAGCCGGCTATAAGAGCCAGTGGTTCAGCCGCACCTTGACCGTGGATCTGGCTCTGTTCTGGAATGAGTGGAACGACATCCAGATCCAGACCACAGCCGGGGCTGGTTTCCAGGGCTTCATCAACGGCGGGTCGGCGCGGACGCGGGGGGTCGAACTTTCCAGCACCTGGCAACCGGTCCGTGGTCTGACCTTCGGCCTCAACGGCGCCTACACCGAAGCCAACCTGACTACGGACGCGCCCGCCGCCGGCGGGCTGGACGGCGACGAACTGCCGTTCGTGCCCAAATGGACGGGCGCGATCACCGCCGACTACAATTGGCCAGTGATGAACGATTGGACGGCCGATGTCGGCGGCTCGGTGAACTACATCGGCAATCGTCAGTCGGGATTCACCGACGCCTACGGCGAGACCCTGCCGAGCTTCACAACCTTCAATATCAACGCCAGCGTCACCCACGGCCCGGTCACCGTCCAGGCCTTCATCCGCAATCTCGGCAATTCGCATGGCATCGTCTACGTGCCGACTCTCGCGTCAGGGTCGGTGATCACCGACTACAACACCGACTCGGTCATTCCTCCGCGCACCTTCGGCGGTCAGGTCACGGTCGCCTTCTAGGGGAGCTCGCCGTGGCCGCTCTGTCCAGCGAACTCGCCGAGCGGCTCAGCGCGGCGGTCGGCGGTCGGCTGGACCTCAGCCAGCCGACGCGGGAGGCGCATGGGCGCAGCGAATCGCACTTCCCCCTGACCCCGCCGGACGCGGTCGCCTTTCCCCACTCGACGGCGGAGGTCGTGGCGCTGGTTCAGGCCTGCATCGCGGCCGATGTCCCGATCATCCCGTTCGGGGCCGGCACCTCGATCGAGGGCAACACCACGCCCGTGCGCGGCGGCCTGACCCTCGACCTTTCGCAGATGGACCGCATCGTCGAGGTCAATCCCAACGATCTCGACTGCACGGTCGAGGCTGGCGTGCGCCGCGAGCAGCTCAACGCCCACCTGCGCGACCAGGGCCTGTTCTTCCCGATCGACCCCGGCGCCAACGCCACGCTGGGCGGCATGGCCTCGACCCGGGCCTCCGGCACCAACGCGGTGCGCTACGGCACCATGCGTGAAGCGGTGCTGGCCCTGCGGGTGGTGACGCCCGACGGCCGCGACATCCGCACTGCTCGCCGCGCCCGCAAGAGCGCCGCCGGCTATGATCTCACCCGTCTGATGATCGGGGCCGAAGGGACGCTCGGGATCATCACCGAGGTCACCCTCCGCCTGCACGGCATCCCGGAATCGATCTCTTCGGCGGTCTGCGGCTTCGCCACCCTGGCCGGGGCGGTGGAGACGGTCGTCCAGGCCATCCAGCTGGGCGTGCCTCTGGCCCGGGTCGAGATCCTCGACGACGTCCAGATGCGGGCGGTGAACCGCTGGTCCAAGCTCGACTATCCCGAGCTCACCACCCTGTTCTTCGAGTTCCACGGCTCCGAGGCGTCGGTGGCCGAACAGGTGGCGACCGTCTCGGCCCTGGCCGCCGACAACGGCGGCGGCGCCTTCGCCTGGTCCAACCTGCCGGAGGAGCGCTCCCGCCTGTGGAAGGCGCGGCACGAGGCCTACTACGCCGCCCTCGGCCTGCGGCCGGGCTGCGTCGGCTGGCCCACCGACGTCTGCGTGCCTATCGGCCGCCTCGCCGAATGCATCGGCCAGACCAAGCAGGATCTGGCCGGCGCTTCGATCCCGGCGCCGATCCTGGGTCACGTCGGCGACGGCAACTTCCACGTCGTCTTCGTGATCGATCCCGAGCGGCCGGAAGAGCTGGCCGAAGCCGAAGCGCTCAACCGTCGGCTGATCGAACGGGCGCTATCCATGGACGGAACCTGCACCGGCGAGCATGGCGTCGGCCTCGGCAAGCAGGATTGGCTGCAGACCGAACTCGGCGAGGCCGTCGACCTCATGCGCGCCATCAAGCGGGCGCTCGATCCGAAAGACCTGTTCAATCCGGGCAAGATCTTCACATTGTGAGGGGGCCGGAACGGAGAGACCCATGTCAGCCAGCCGCCATCTCGTCGACCCCGAGCTCGCGCCCCTGCTCGAGCTGTTTCCCACCACCCTGCTTTCCGACGCCAGCCTCGCCGAGGCGCGGGCCCGCAAACTGGAATTTCCCATCGATCCCGAGGCCGACGCGGCCGTGTCGATGGAGCGGCACACCATACCCGGCCCCGGCGGCGAGATCGCCGTCTATAGCCTGCGGCCGAACGCGGTCTCCGCCCGCCTCGGCTGCATCCTTCACATCCATGGCGGCGGCTACGTCATGGGCAGCGCCGAGACCATGGCCCCGCTGCGCAAGCCGCTCGTCCAGGCGCTCGGCTGCGCCATGGTCAGCGTCGAATACCGCCTCGCGCCCGAGACCGCCGCGCCCGGCGCCGTCGAGGACTGCTACGCGGCCCTCGCCTGGCTGAACGACAACCCTGGCGTCATCGGCGTCGATCCGGCCCGGCTCGGCGTCATGGGCGAAAGCGCCGGCGGCGGCCTCGCCGCGGCCCTGGCGCTCTTCGCCCGCGACCGCGCCGAGTATCCCCTGGCCTTCCAGCATCTCATCTATCCCATGCTTGACGACCGCACCTCGGTCCGCCCCGATCCCGATCCCCACGCCGGCGAGTTCATCTGGCCGCATCACAACAATCTCTTCGGCTGGCGCGCCCTGCTGGGCGTGGAGCCTGGATCGGAAGGGGTCTCGCCCTACGCCGCGCCGGCCCGCGCCGAGAATCTGGCCGGCCTGCCGCCGACCTTCATCTCCACCGGCGCCCTCGATCTCTTCGCGGACGAAGACGTCGACTACGCCCGCCGCCTGGTCCGCGCCGGCGTCCCCACCGAGTTGCACGTCTATCCCGGCGCCTTCCACGCCTTCGATTTCGTGCCGACCGCCGACGTCGCCTTCCGCGCCCGCCGCGATAGCCGCGACGCCCTGGCCCGCGCCCTCCGCTAAGAAAGAACCGCGGGCGTTGAAGTGCGGCCGGGACGGCCGCGCTCCGGGAATCATCTCCGGCCATCCGGCGCCCCTCGGACCGCGGGCGTCCCGCCCGCTCGCGCCGGCGCTCCCGACGCCACCTATCGGATAGGTCTTGCATAAACCTGTCAGATAGGTTCTATTGGCGGCCATAATCAGAACGTCGCAAGGCGAGGGAACATGGCTGGGGATTTCGTGGGGGAACGCGACTTCCTCGTCGTCTCGACCGAGATGACCGCCTGCTTCGGTCCAGGCGCCGCCGACGCGCCGATCCCGCGGCAGCCGGTGCGGCTGATCGTCGAGCCGGGGCCGAATCGCTGGACCGTCAAGATCGAACCCAGGGCCATCGCCGGCGCGCCCGTCGACCGCATCGTCCTGCTGCTGCAGCGCGACGCTATCGAGCAAATCGGCGGAGAGCCTCTGTTTTCGGCGGGCTGCTTTCATCTGACCGCCGAGCTGCGCGCCATCTCGCTGGCCCTGCTCGAACCGACCGCGGCGGCCGAGGCCCGGTCCACCTACCGGCTCGCCAAGTGCATCGAATTCGTCTGCGAGACCATCCGCCAGCTCCGCAGCGGCGAGCTGGTGCCGCTGGCGCCGGAAGGCCAGCTCTCGCCCGCCGACACGCGCCGGGTCGTGGCGGCCCGCCAGATCATCGAGGATCGCGCCGGCGAGAAGCTGACCCTCGACTACATCGCCCGCAGCTGCGGCCTCAACCGCTCCAAGCTGACGCGCGGCTTCAAGGAACTGTTCGACTGCACCGTGGCCGAGGCGATCGCCGAGCGCCGCCTCGAGACCGCCCGGCGCATGCTGCTGTCCACCGACCTGCCGGTCTCGTCGATCGGCTACGTCACCGGCTACCAGAACAACGCCAGCTTTTCGCGGGCCTTCGGTCGCCGTTTCGGCCGCACCCCCAGCGACTTCCGTCTCGGAGACCTGGCGGCGTGAATCCTTCGACCGCCTCCGGCCGCGCCGGCGGCTCCCTCGTCCGCCAGGCCATGCAGGCCGTCACCGGCCATATCCGGGCCGAAGCCTTGCACGTTGGCGACACCCTGCCGGGCGAAGGTCATTTCGCCGCCCAGCTCGGCGTCAGCCGGGCGGTGATGCGCGAGGCGTTCGGGGCCCTGGCCGCGCTCAACCTGATCGAGGTCGCCAACGGTCGCCGGCCGCGCGTCGCCGCCCTGGACGCCTCGCCGCTCGCCGCCTCGCTCGCCCACGCGGTCAGCACCGACCAGGTCAGCGTCCGCCAGGTCTGGGACGTCCGCCGGACCCTGGAGGTGCGGACCGCCGAGTTGGCGGCCGAAAATCGCACCGACGAAGAGGCCGCGCATCTCATCGCCCTGGCCAACGCGATGGGCCAGTCGGCTGGCGACCTGGCCCGCGTGGCGACACACGATGTCGCCTTTCACCTCGGCATCGCCCAGGCCACCCGCAACGAACTCTTCCGCCAGATCGTCGCCTCGTTCGGCCCGCTCATGCAGGTGGCCATTCCCGCCGCCTGGCGGACGCGAGAGACGGCGGCGCAGCGGACCGATGTCTTCGAGCGTCACCGCGAGGTCGCCCGCGCCATCGCCGCGCACGACCCCGCGGCTGCGCGCCGCGCCATGGAGGCGCACTTCGATCAGTCGGTCGGTCACCTGCTGGCCAGCCTGGAGGGCTAGTTCCCGCAGCGCGGCCGTCCCGGCCGCACTTCAGCGGCAGTGCGGGCGGGCGAGACGCCCGCGGTCCGAGCGGATTCCCCTGCGGTCGGAGATAATTCCCGCAGCGCGGCCGTCCCGGCCGCACTTCAGCGGCAGTGCGGGCGGGCGAGACGCCCGCGGTCCGAGTTCGGCCGCGTCAATCCACCGCCGCGATGTGGGGCAGGTCGCGCCAGCGGCCGTCGACGTCCATGCCGTAGCCGACCAGGAACCGTCCCGGCGCATCCCAGGCGAAGTCGTCGGGCTGCGTCGAGCTCGGCCCAGGCGGCGGCTTACGTGCGAAGACGACGGTGATCACCTCGCTCGCTCCGGCGGCGCGGGCGATCCGCGTCGCCGCGTTGAGGGAGACGCCGGTGTCGGCCACCTCGTCGAGGATCAGCACCTGCCGGCCGGCGAGATCGCGCTGTGGCCCGGCCAGCACGTCGCAGGCCCCGGCGCTCTCACGGCCCGCGCCGTAGGACGACAGCCACAGGCCATCGAACATCAGATGCCGGCCGCGCGCCGAGAGCGCGCGGGTCAGGTCGGCCGTGAACCACAGGCCGCCAATCAGCAGGCACAGGCCTACCGCGCCGTCCTGCAGGCGGGGCGCCAGGCGGTCGGCCAGGGCCTCCACCCGGGCGGCGATCTCCTCGGCCGGAAGCAGAATCTCCAGCCTCTCCCCGTCGATCATCCCGCCTCCGAACCCGATTGCCTCGCTCGCGCCCCGGACTATCATGCCTCGGAAGAATCGCGCGCCTTCGCGCCGCCGAGGTCGACCATTTCCGCCCGCGTGTCTACAAATCCGGCTCGCCAGGCGCCCGAGACGGCCGACGCCCAGGCGACGCCGATCGTCCGTTTCGACCAGGTGCGCGGGCCCGCCGACGAGACCGCTCTGCGGGGCCTGAGCTTCGCCCTCGCGCCGGGGTCGTTCCATGTGGTCGTCGGGCCGTCGGGCGCGGGCAAGACCGAGGTGCTGCGGCTGATCGCCCTGGCCGACCGCCCGGCCGCGGGCGTGGTGCAGGTGTTCGGCCGCGACGTCGCCACGCTTTCGCGGCGGGAAGCGGCGCTCGCCCGCCGGCGCATCGGCGCGGTGCTCCACCCCTTACGCTTCATCGATCACCTCAGCGTGTGGGAAAACGCCGCCCTGGCGCCCCGCGTCATCGGCCGCAAGCCGGCTGAATACGCAGGCGAGGTGGACGCCATCCTGAAGTGGATGGGTCTCTTCCGGCGGGCCGACGCGCGCCCCGCCGAACTCACCGGCGCCGAACGCCACCGCCTGGCGCTCGCCAGGGCCCTCGCCAACCGCCCGGAACTGCTGGTGGTCGACGAGCCGGACGAAGCGATGGACGCGGCGGACCGGCTGCGCGGTCAGAAGCTCGTCGACGAGATCTTCCAGGCCGGGGCGACGGTGGTGGCCGCCAGCCGCGACGAGGCCGCGGCCGCCGGCCGGCCGGTGCTGCGCCTGCAGGAAGGCCGGGGCATTCTCGTCGAGCCGCACGAGCCATGAGCGAGGCCGGTCGTCGGGGGCCGCTCCTGCGCGCCGAACCCTGGTCGCGGGCCCTCACTGCGATCTTTCTGTCTCTGTTCGTCTGCCTCGGCGCCTTGGCGGTCAGCTTCGACGCCGCCGCTGTCCGGGCCGGAGCGGATCTGCCGGCTCGGCTTGCCGGCGCACCCACGGTCGTGGTCTGGGGCGCCGGCCTCGAAAGCGCCGACGCCGCCCAGGCCCGCGCCGCTGAAGCGCTGGCGGCCATTCCGGGCGCCGGTCCGATCACCTCCCTCGAGCCGGCCGCGAGCGATCGCCTCGTCGCCCGGGCGCTCGGCGCGCCCGATGGGGCCGAGCCGCGCCTGCTGCACGTTCCTGGCGCTTCGGCCGCCGCTTTGCAGCGGGTGCTGACGGCGCAGGGAATCCCCGGCGCCGCGATCGATCGGTCGTGGCGGCCCGGCGCGCGGTCGACCGCCATCTCCCTCGCCGCCGGTGTCTTCGTCCCCCTCCTCGCTCTGGCCGGCTTCGTGCTGGTCTGCGCGGCCGAAGCCGGGCGCGAGATGCGGCGCAGCCGGGCGGCCGTCGAGCTGATGCGCGGCGCCGGGGCCTTCGACGCCTACGTGGCGAGCCTCATCCGCAGCCGCGTCGCCGGCCTCGCCCTCACCGCCGGATTGTGGGGAGCGGCGGGCGCCATGATCGGCGCCGCCCTGCTGTCGCGAAAAGGCCTGGCGGATCTGGTCGGCGGCCTCGCCCGCGTCGACGTCCTTTGGCCGTGGGCGGCCCTGCTGTTGGTCGCCTGGGCGCTGGGCGCGCTCGCGGCCGGATCGGCGGCCCGCGGCCGGCTGAAGAGGATGGCGTGAAGGGCCTCGCCATCGTCCTGGTGCTGGCGCTGATCTGGGCGGCGGGGCTGCTGGCCTTCGCCGATCGCGTCGCGCGCGAAACGCCGCCGGACGAGCCCGCGCCCGCCGACGGCATCGTCACCCTCACCGGCGGTTCTGACCTGCGGCTCCTGGCCGGCGCCAACCTGCTGGAAGCCGGCAAGGGCAAGCGCCTGCTGGTTTCCGGCGTCAATCGCACCGCCACCCGCGGCGATCTGTGGAACGTCACCGGCGCCGCCAAGCCGCTCTTCGATTGCTGCGTCGACCTCGGCTTCACCGCCGTCGACACTCTTGGCAACGCCCGCGAGACGGCCCAGTGGGCCAGGGCCATGGACTATCGCAGCCTGATCCTGGTCACCGCCGACTATCACATGCCGCGCGCCCTCATCGAACTGCGCGCCGCCATGCCGGGCGTTGCGGTCACCCCCTATCCGGTGGCCACCCCGACGCTGGACGCCCGCCACTGGGCGGAGACCTCGCTCGGCGCCCGGCGGATGATCTCCGAGTACAGCAAGTATCTGGTCATCCTGACCCGGGAAGCGGCCCTGGGGCCGCCCAAGGCGGCCTGATGGCGCGCGTTCGCTCGCTGATCTTCGTCGGCCTGTTCTACCTGTGGTTCGGCGCCTACACGCTGATCATGACGCCGATCCTGCTGGGGCCGAGACGCTGGCTGGTCGGGCCGTTCAAGCTTCACGGCGCCGTCACCACCATCCTGCTCCGCCTCACCTGCGGGATACGGGTCGAGTACCGCGGTCTCGAGAACCTGCCGGCCGGGCCGCTGCTCGTCGCCGCCAAGCACCAATGCATGTTCGACACCATCGGCCCGGTCCAGGTTTTCGCCGACCCGGCCTACGTGCTGCGCGACAGTCTGCTGAAGCTTCCGGTCTATGGCTGGTACGCGGTCAAGGCGGAGATGATCCCCATCGACCGCGAGGGCCACGCCGGCGCCCTGCGCAAGATGCTGGCCGCCGCCAAGGCGGCCATCGCCCAGAGCCGGCAGGTGGTCATCTTTCCGGAGGGCACCCGCCTGCCGGCCGGCGAGAAGGTCGACTACAAGCCGGGCGTCGCGGCGCTCTACCGCGCCCTCGGCGTTCCCTGCGCGCTGATGGCCACCAACTCCGGCGAGCACTGGCCGCCGCACGGCCTTGTCCGCACGCCCGGCCTGATCGTCTACGAGTTCCTGGAGCCGATCCCGCCGGGACTCGATCGGCGGGCGTTCATGCAGGTGCTCGAGACGCGCCTCGAGGCGGGCTCGAGGGCGCTACTGGGGGCGAAGTAGGCGCGATGGCTGAACCGATCGACGAAGTCTTGCTCGAGGTCGTTCAGAATCACTGGCTGAAGGTGGCCCTGGTGGTGGCGCAGACTGGCGACCGCCTCGACCTCAATACGGACGAGGGACTCTTCCGGGTAGCCGACCGCCTAAAGGTGCTCATCGACCAGGGCCAGATCGAGGTTCAGGGCAATCCCGATCGCTGGCGGCATTCGGAAATCTGAAAACCATAGCCCAAATGCTGCGTCATCCCGCACGCAGGGCGCACAGCGCCCGGAGATGCGGGACCCAGGGGCCGCAAGCGCCGACGGAAGCCGCCTCTGGGTCCCGGACACCTCGCTACGCTCGGTTCCGGGATGACGCATGGTGGAAAGCCGCGCGTCTGCGCGGCCTGAAGCGTCGCTTCAGGCCATCAATCTCTCTTCATCCGCGCAATCTGCGGATCAAGCCTCGACCAGGTGTTGCTCCAGCGCCGCGGCGCGCATGGCTTTCTGCAGCTTTTCGAACGCCCGCACCTCGATCTGGCGCACCCGCTCGCGGCTGACGCCGTATTCGGCGGCCAGGGCCTCCAGCGTCGACGGATCTTCCTTCAGCCGCCGCTCGGTCAGGATGTGCCGCTCGCGGTCGGTGAGCTCGCTCATCGCCTCGTCCAGCAGGCTCATGCGCAGGCTGTACTCCTCGCTCTCGGCCAGCTGTGTCTCCTGGCTGACGGCGTCCTTGTCCTCCAGCCAGTCCTGCCACTCGTTCTCGGAGTCGGCGCGCAGCGGCGCGTTGAGCGAGGCGTCCGGGCCCGCGAGGCGCCGGTTCATCGAGATCACCTCGGAGTCGAGCACGCCAAGCTTGGTGGCGATGGCGCTCACCTGATCGGGGTGCAGGTCGCCCTCGTCGAGGGCGCTGATCTCGCTCTTGGCCTTGCGCAGGTTGAAGAACAGCTTCTTCTGCGCCGCCGTCGTGCCCATCTTCACCAGCGACCACGAGCGCAGGATGTATTCCTGGATCGAGGCGCGGATCCACCACATGGCGTAGGTGGCCAGACGGAAGCCCCGGTCGGGCTCGAACTTCTTGACGGCCTGCATGAGGCCGACGTTGCCCTCGCTGATCACCTCGCCGATCGGCAGGCCATAGCCGCGATAGCCCATGGCGATCTTGGCCACCAAGCGCAGGTGCGAGGTGACGAGTCTGTGGGCGGCCTCGGGATCTTCGTGCTCGCGCCAGCGCTTGGCGAGCATGAACTCCTCGTCCTTGGCGAGCATCGGAAACTTGCGGATCTCCGTGAGATACCGGGAGAGGCCGCCATCGGGCGACATCACGGAGAGCGCGCTTACTTGAGCCATATGGTCGTGTTCCCCTTTGGAACGGAGACTTATCTTAGCACGCAATTGCCGCGGCCTGTCCGTCCAACCAACGATATGGGAACTGGTTGCGCCCCATTTAAGGCCTTCAGCCGCGACGCTTTCTCGCACCGGCGGCAGATTTGCTAAACAGCGTTCAGATTTCCGTGAGCAGGGCTTCCAGCGTCGCCATGTCGGCCGGCGGCGCCGTTTCGAACCTTAGATCCTCGCCGGTGATCGGGTGGCGGAAGCCGAGCACGGCGGCGTGCAGCGCCTGGCGCTTCAGTCCGGCGGCCTCGATCGCGGCGCGGACGGCCGGGGCGGGCGGGCCGGCGCCATAGACCGGATCGCCAAGGCAGGGCGCGCCCTTGTGGGCCAGATGCACGCGGATCTGGTGGGTGCGTCCGGTCTCCAGCCGGCAGATGAGGCGCGCGGCCACGCCGCCGAACCGGCGCTGCACCTCATAGTGAGTGACCGCCTCGCGTCCGCCGGCGGCGAGCACGGCCATCTTCTGGCGATTGCGCGGCGAGCGGCCGATGCGGGTGGCGATCGTCCCCCTGGCCGGCTCCGGCGCGCCGCGGGTCAGCGCCACATAGGCGCGGTCGATGTCGTGGGCGGCGAACAGCGCCGAAAGGCCACGGTGCGCCAGGTCGGTCTTGGCCGCCACCATCACCCCGGAGGTCATCTTGTCGAGCCGGTGGACGATGCCGGGCCTGGCGACGCCGCCGACGCCGGAGAGGCTGGCGCCGCAGTGGTGGATGAGGGCGTTGACCAGGGTGCCGGCCGGGCTGCCGGGGGCCGGGTGGGCCGACATCCCGGCCGGCTTGTCGATGACGATCAGGTGGGCGTCCTCGAAAAGCACGCTGAGGCGCAGGTCCTCGCCCTGCGGCTTCGGCGGGGCCGGCGGCGGCGCGGCGAGGCGATAGAGTCCGGCCTCTATCCGCGCCGACGGATCGTCCACCACCGCCCCGTCGCGGGTCACCGCCCCCTCGGCCATCAGGGCCTGGATGCGGGCGCGGGAGAGGGCGGGCAGGGCGATCGCCAGGGCGCGGTCGATGCGACCCTCGCCGGCCGCCAGCGCCACCTCGTGGACCTCGCTCAGGGGCGGTCCTCCAGCCGGCGTCCGTCCGCCACGCGGTAGAAGCACGAGCGCGCGCCGGTGTGGCAGGCCCCGCCATCGCCGCCTGGGATCACCTTCAGCCACACCGCGTCCTGGTCGCAGTCGACGCGAAGTTCGACGACCTTCTGGGTCTGGCCGCTGGTCTCGCCCTTATGCCAAAGGGCGCCGCGCGAGCGGCTGAAGTAGTGCGCCTCGCCGGTCGTGAGGGTCAGGTCGAGCGCCTCGGCGTTCATCCACGCCAGCATCAGCACCTCGCCGGTCCGGGCGTCCGTCGCCACGGCGGCGATCAGGCCCTTGTCGTCGAAGCGCGGCGCCAGCACGTCGCCGTGCTCCAGCGCCTCGAGATCCGCTGCGGTCGAGAACTCGCTCATGGCGCTGATATTGGAGCGCGCGCCGTCAGCCCGCAACGCTTGCCCCCAACCCTACCGTCATCGCCGGGCGTCAGTCCCGGCGACCCATGCACGCTGAAGCTTGGCTGGCCATGCCGAGCATGGCCAAGACGAGGTGTCGAAGCTGCGCCGTGACCGCGGTGCGCGGTCATACAGATAAGGGTGTTCATGGATGGCCGGAACTGACGTCCGGCCATGACGGTAGAGAATTGAATGTATCGGCGGGACGGCACGCGAAAGCAGTCCGGTATGCCCGCGGCGATCCATAGCGCGCCGAAGGCGCGCATTGAAAAATTGTCTCGCGGGCGCTCGCACCCATCTGCGAAATCAATCTGTGTTCATCTGTGTCATCTGTGGATCAATGAACCTGTCGAGCCCCCGCCTGAGCCTGAACGACAAGATCAAGGCTCGGGTCGAGCGGATGCAGGCCGCCCTGGAGCCGTGGGCCGACCGCAGCCGCGTCAACGGCGCGCTCTTCGAACTGTTCATGTTCGGCCTCAAGCAGGCCTGGGCCAGCCTGTTCGGCGGGGCCATGCTGGCGCTCATTCTCGCCACCCACTTCGTCTGGCCGGCGCTGTGGCCGCGCGGCGCGCCGCTGGCCCGCTATGATTTCCTCGTCCTCGCCGCCGTGGCCATCCAGGCGGGGATGCTGGCGACGAAACTGGAGCGCTGGGACGAGGCCCTGGTGATCCTGGTCTTCCACGTCGTCGGCACAGCCATGGAGGTGTTCAAGACCGCCCACGGCTCGTGGATCTATCCGGAAGCCAGCCTGCTCAGAATTGGCGGCGTGCCGCTGTTCTCCGGCTTCATGTACGCCAGCATCGGCAGCTACATCGCCCGCATCTGGCGGCTGATGGATCTGCGCTACGAGCGCTATCCGCCAGCCTGGGCCCCCTGAACCCTCGCGATCCTCGCCTACCTGAACTTCTTCACCCACCACTTCCTGCCCGACATCCGCCCGGCCCTCTTCGCCTTCTCGGGCCTCATCTGGTGGCGCACCTGGGTATGGTTCACGCCGGACCGCGCCGTGCGGCGCATGCCGCTGCTGATGAGCGCGCTGCTCACCGCCGTCTTCATCTGGGTGGCCGAGAACCTCGGCACCTTCGCCGCCGCCTGGGTCTATCCCAGCCAGACGCGCCACTGGGCGCCGGTGGGACCGGGCAAGATCGGCGCCTGGTATCTGCTGGTCACCCTCAGCTTCGTGCTCGTCACCCTGGTGCGCAAGCCGCAGCTGGAGGCGCCTGCGGAGACGGTCGGCGAGCCGGTCAACGCGCCGGTGGCCTGAGGCTCGGAGCGCGGGTGTCCCGCCCGCATGGCGCCGACTTAAAGTAAAGCCGGATCACCTAGCGGGAGCACATGTCCCTCGCGCCCAACAGGATGAACCCAGCTGTGATCAGGCCGACGCCCGTTCCTGTCGGATCCCCAGCCCTCACTTGCCGCCCTAGGCTTCACCGGGTCG
>JBEKQJ010000055.1:0-13080 GCA_049519835.1 Caulobacteraceae bacterium
GCCTAAGGATTTCCATCGCAGCCTCCGCGACGGGCGTCGTGGATCGCGAACCGGGCTCTCAGCACGAACCTGAAGACGCTTCTCCTCAAGCTGGCGAATCACCGGCCGCACAAGGCCGACCGGCATGCGAGCCGGCTTATAGGGGAGATTCGGCGACACCTCCATGACGCGAACGGGCCAACTCCATGAACCGAAGGGCCGGCCTCGGGAGGCGTTTGGGCAGCCTCCCGAAGCTCTGGGCCCGTTCACGGTCTAAGGCTCAGGAGCCGGTAACCGCGGTCGCGCCGGCGAGAAGCACGCCGAGCGAGACGAGAAAGAAGGAGACCGAGCGGTCAAACAGGTTCTCGATGGCAAAGGTCTTCAACATGGGATTTTCGTTCCTATCTAGTGGCTTATCCCCCCCGGTCAGGAAGGAGTGTCCGATCTGGACGGTGTTAAGATAGGAACCTATCTGAACGTTGTCAAGATAATCTTTACGCCGTTCGGATTAAGGATTATTGAGAACGCTTGGAGGGAACCTGTCGCCCCCGGAGGCTTTGCCCAGATCGATGTCCCACGCCGAACTCATCCGCACCCAAGACGGCAAGCCCTATCACCATGGGGATCTCTCGAGAGCCCTGGTCATGGCCGGCCGACGGATCCTCGAGAAGGAAGGTCCTGACGCCCTGTCCCTGCGGGCCGTGGCGCGCGAGGCGGGGGTGAGTCCGGCGGCGCCCTATCACCACTTCAAGGACAAGGACGATCTGCTCCTGGCCGTGGCCAGCGAGGGCTGGCACGAGCTGGGCGAGACGATCGTCGAGGCGAAGCTCGCGGCGCGCACCCCGCGCGAGGGCCTCAGCGAAATCGGCGCGGCCTATGTGCGCTTCGCCCGCCAAAATCCGCCGCTGTATCGATTGATGTACGACACGGCCTGCAAGATCAAAGACATGCCGGAGCACGCCAAGGACAACAAGAGCGGCTGGGGCCAGGTGCGCGAGGCGCTCCTCGCCGTCGGCATGAACCCGGACGACGAGCGCGAACTGAAGCTCGCCACCATCGCCTCCTGGTGCGCCGCCCACGGCGTGGCCGAGATGGTCGGCTTCAAGGAATTCGAGGACCTGCGCGACGAACTCGGCGGCGAGGAAGCCCTCACCCGCGCCATCCTCGATCACCTCGGCATCTATGCCCGTCACGCCAGGATGGCGCACGAAGGCGACTGAGACTGGACGTCGTCGGCCGCTTCGCCCCTTCCCCGACCGGACTGCTGCACCGCGGTCACGCCTACTCCGCCCTGCAGGCGTTCGACGCCGCCGCCGCCGGGCGCTTCCTGCTCCGCATCGAGGATATCGACACCGCGCGCAGCAAGCCGGCTTTCGCTGAAGCCATCTTCGACGACCTCGCTTGGCTGGGTCTGATCTGGCAGGAGCCGGTTCTCTTCCAGTCGACCCGCGGCGAGGCCTATAGCGCCGCCCTCGCCTCCCTCGCCGAACGCGGCCTGATTTACCGCTGCTTCCGCACCCGGGCCGAGATCGCCGACATCGCCAGCGCCCCCCATGGTCCGCAGACCGCGTTCTTCGGCCAGCCGCCGCCAAGTGACGAGGAGGCCCGGCGGCTCGCGGCCGGCGAACCGTTCGCCTGGCGGCTGTCGGTCCGCGCCGCAGAACAGGCCCTGGGCGGCTTCGGCGACCTCGCCTTCGTCGATGAGATCCGCGGCGAGATGGCCGCCGACCCGTGGCGGGCCGGCGACGTCGTCCTGGCCCGCAAGGATGTCGGCGTCTCCTATCACCTGGCGGTGACGGTCGACGACGCCTGGCAGGGCGTCAGCCTCGTAGTCCGCGGCGAGGACCTCCTGGAGGCCTGTCACGTTCAGCGCCTGCTGCAGGCCCTGCTCGGCCTGCCGACCCCCGCCTATCGCCACCATCGCCTGATCCTGCGGCCCGACGGCAAGCGCTTCGCCAAGCGCGATACGGCCGAAACCCTGCGCAGCTTGCGCGCATCGGGCGTGACAGCCGACGCGCTGAGGGCCGAACTCCTATCGCTGTAAGGCGCTAGCCCGCTCCCGTTTCCAGAGGCTATCAGGCCCCATGCCCGCCGAGATCGCCGAATCGCCGCCGGCCAGCGACCTCCTCAAGGAGCGGGACTACCTGCTGTTCTGGGCCTCGCGCTGGATGGGCAGCTTCGGGACCCAAATCCAGAGCGTGGCCATGGGCTGGCAGATCTACGCCATCTCACGGCGCACCCTCGATGTCGCCCATTCGGCCTTCAACGTCAGCCTGATCGGCCTCGTCACCTTCGCGCCGCTTCTGCTCCTGGCCTTACCCGCCGGCGAGACGGTCGATCGGCGCGACCGCAAGGGCGTCCTGGCCGTCTGCTACCTCGCCGAGATCGTCGGCGTCGGCGTCCTCGCCTGGACGACCCTGACCGGCGCGGTGAGCGTGCCTGTCCTCCTGGCCGTCGCGGTGCTGTTCGGCGCCGCCCGCGCCTACTTCTCACCGGCCATGACGGCGCTTGGACCCATGCTGGTGCCGCGGGAACTATTGCCGCGCGCCATCGCCTGGAACTCGCTCGCCTGGCAGACCGCCTCCGTCGCCGGGCCGGCCCTGGGCGGGTTCCTGATCGCCGCCTCGCCGGGCCTCGCCTATTGCGGGACCTTCGCACTCTACGCCGTGGCCGCTTTCTGCCTACCCTTCATCCGCAAGCCGACCAAGCCGCAGGCCAAGACGGGGTCGCGCCTCGAGCTGGTCAAGGAGGGCCTCCTCTACGTGTGGTCCAACAAGGTGGTGTTCGGGGCCATCTCCCTCGACCTCGCCGCTGTCATTCTGGGCGGAGCGACGGCGCTCCTGCCCGCCTTCGCACGCGATGTGCTTCACGCCGGGCCGCAAGGTTTCGGTCTCCTTCGCATGGGACCGGCGCTGGGGGCCACGGCCGTCGGCCTCTTCCTCGCCGTCCGACCGATTCGCGAAAAGGCGGGATTGATCATGTTCGCCGGCGTCGCCGTCTTTGGCGCGGCGACGGTGGTGTTCGGCTATTCCAGGCTGATCTGGCTCTCCGTCGCCGCCCTGGCGGTGCTGGGCGGCGCCGACATGCTGAGCGTCTATGTTCGCCAGACTTTGGTTCAGCTGGTGACGCCCGATCCGATGCGCGGACGCGTGGCGGCCGTCTCGACCATCTTCATCTCCGCCTCCAACGAACTGGGCGAGTTCGAGAGCGGCGTCGCCGCCCGCTTCCTTGGGGCCGTAGGGGCGGCGGTGTTCGGCGGCTTCGGCGCTCTGGCCGTCACCGGCCTGTGGGCGTGGATGTTTCCGGCCTTGCGCCGGGCCGACCGCCTCGAATAATCCTCGCGCGCAAACAAACGTTCGAAGACGGGAGAGACGCGATGGGAATCCTCACCGGCAAGGTGGTGCTGGTCACCGGCGGCGGCAACGGCATCGGCCGCGAGTGCGCCCTGATCGCCGCCCAGGAAGGCGCCAAGGTGTTGGTCAACGATCTCGGCGGCGGCCTGCGCGGCGGCGACGAGGGCGACGCCGGTCCGGCCGAGAAGGTGGCCCAGGAGATCCGGGCCGCCGGCGGCGAGGCGGTGTCCAATTCCGAGAGCGTCACCTCGCTGAAGGCCTGCGAGGGCATGTTGCAGCAGGCGCTCGATGCGTTCGGCGGCCTGCACGCGGTGATCAACCCAGCCGGCATCCTGCGCGACGGCATGTTCCACAAGATGAGCGAGGCCGACTGGGACAACGTCATCGAGGTGCACCTGCGCGGCACCTTCAACGTATGCCGCGCCACCATCGAGCATTTCCGCACCCAGGAGGATGGCGCCTACATGCTGTTCACCTCGACCAGCGGCATCATCGGCAACATCGGGCAGACCAACTATGGCGCCGCTAAGATGGGCATCGCCGGCCTGTCTCGGATCATCGCCATGGAGGGCGCAGCGAAGAACGTGCGCTGCAACTGCATCGCGCCGGTCGCCTGGACACGCATGACCCAGTCTGTACCGATCAAGGACGAGGCCCAGGCCGCCCGCCGCGCCCAGATGGAGCGCGACATCCGCGCCGACCAACCGGCCCGTTTCTCGGTGGCCCTGGTCTCCGACGCCGCCAAGCATGTCTCCGGCCAGATCTTCGGCGTCAGCGGCGACAACATCATTCTCTACAGCCAACCCAGGCCTATCGAGACGGTCGGCAATACCGCCGGCTGGACGATCGACGGCATCCTCCACGAGGCGCTGCCGAAGATGCAGGACAAGTTCTACTCTCTGGCCCGCCTGCCCCTGGCGGCCCCGCCCTCGCCCGCCAAGGCAAGCTGAGATGGAGCGCCTCGCGGGCCGCGGCGCGGTCGTCACCGGCGCGGCCAGCGGCATCGGCCGGGCCAGCGCGCGGCTGTTCGCCGCCGAGGGCGCTTCTGTGCTGTGCTTCGATAAGTCCGAGGCGGTGGGCGAAACCGCCGCCCTGATCGCTGGCGATGGGGGTCGCGCCCTCGCTGTCACGGGGGACGCCGGCGCCGAAGAAGAGATTAAGGCGGCGATAGAGCGGGCTCATCGCGAGTTCGGCCGACTGGACGTGGTGTTCGCCAACGCCGGCGTTTCCGGCGGCTGGACGCCGATGGAGGAGGTCGACGAGGCCTTCTGGCAGGCCCTGCTGCACGTCAATCTGATCGGCCCGTTCATGGCCATCAAGCACGCCAGCCCGATCATGCGGGCGGCCGGCAAAGGCTCGATCATCTGCACCGCCTCGGTGGCCGGCATCCGCTCCGGCGCCGGCGGCGTCCCCTACAGCGCCAGCAAGGCGGGGGTGATCAACATGGTCCAGACCTGCGCCAACGTGCTCTACGGCACGGGCGTCAGGATCAACGCCATCTGCCCAGGCCTCATCGAGACCGGCATGACCGCGCCGATCTACGCCGCGGCGCGCGGGCGCGGCACCGACGACAAGATCGGCCAGCTCAATCCGCTGCGCCGGGGTGGTGAGCCGAGCGAGATCGCCCACGCCGCCCTGTTCCTGGCCTCGGACGACAGCTCCTACGTCAACGGCCAGGCGATCGCCGTCGACGGCGGCCTGTCGTCGAGCCATCCGGTGGGCTCGCGGCGGAACTGAGCGAACTTCTCCCTCGCCCCCGCTTGCGGGGGAGAGGGTCGGGGTGAGGGGGACCTCTCCACAAGCTAACGCCTCGCGGAAACACCCCTCTCCCTGCCGGCTCCACACTCCGTGGGCGATGGAAAGGACAGGCGAGGCGCCTGCTAGCTCGCCGCCGCCCGCTTCGCCGCCAGGTCGCCCTGGGCCTCGAGCGCCACGTCGTTCCATTGCTCCCAGGTCTCGATCCGCCTGGCGTATTCCGCCCGGGTCATGGCAAGGCCGGTGGCGCCGAAGAAGAGGCGGAGCGGCGGGGTCTCGGCGTCGACCACCGTGAGGCTCGCCGGGCCGGTGGCGTCCGGATCGCCGGGTGCAAAACCGCTCCGGAATCGGGCCCGGGCCGCGCGGATTTCGTCATAGGCCGGCAAGGGCGTGGCGTGTTGCGCCGAAGGGCCGCTCCATTCGGTGGCGAAGCCGCCGGGTTCGACGATCGTCACCTTTATGCCGTGCCCGGCTACCTCGGCGGCGAGGGCCTGGCTGAAGCCTTCCAGAGCCCATTTGGAGGCGTGATAGAGCCCGATGGTCGGGAAGGCGTTGACCCCGCCGATCGACGACACCTGGATGATGTGGCCGGAGCCCTGGGCGCGCATCTGCGGCAGCACCGCCTGGGTGACCCACAGGGCGCCGAACAGATTGGTCTCGATCTGGGCCCGCGCCTCGGCTTCGCTGACCTCTTCGATGGCCCCGAACAGGCCATAGCCGGCGTTTTTGACCGCCACGTCGATGCGTCCGAAGCGCGCGATGGCTTCGGCGACCGCAGCGGCCACGGCCGCCTTGTCGGTGACGTCCAGGGCAATCGCCGCCACGAGCTCGCCGTAGCGCTCGACCAGCGGCTTAAGCGTATCGAGGTTCCGCGCCGTGGCGGCGACGCGGTCGCCGCGCGCCAGCGCCGCCTCCGCCCACACGCGGCCGAACCCCTTGGAAGTCCCGGTGATGAACCAGACCTTGCTCGTCATGGTGAAAGCTCCCTGTTGGATCGATATCAATGGCGGCGGCGACTGTCAGAACGTCTCGCCGACCATTTCCTCACTCTTGGCCCACAGCGCCTTGGCGTTGTCCGGATCGAGCGCGTAGGCGCGCACGCCGTCGCCGAAGCTCTCGTTCTCGACCACTTCGGCCACGTGGCAGTCCTCGCAATAGTGCGCGCCCACCGCGTCGGCCGGGGCCACGACCGCGGCCCAGACCGAGGTCGCCGCGCCCTGCGGAATGGTCTTGTAACGGAAGGCCGGGGTCCCGGGGGGCGTATTGGCGGCGATGGAGTCGATCAGCGCCTGGCGAACCTCCGGCGTCATGTGGCGGCCGAGCTCGGTCTGGATGCCGCCGGGGTGCAGGGCCGTGGCGCGCACGCCGCGCGTTTTGTGCCGGCGGTCGAACTCGACGGCGAAGAGGATGTTGGCGGTCTTGGAGCGGCCATAGGCGCCGAACTCGGTGTAGGACGTGGTCTCGAAGTTGGGGTCGTCGAGATTGACGTCCGAGAGGCGGTGGCCGCGGGACGACAGGTTGACCAGCCGACCTTTGAGCAGAGCGGCGATGCGGTTGACGAACACGAAGTGGCCAAGGTGATTGGTGCCGAACTGGGTCTCGAAACCGTCCGCGGTCTTGCCGAACGGACAGGCCATCACCCCGGCGTTGGCGATGATCACGTCGAACGGCCGGCCGTCGGCGTTGAGCCCGTCTGCGGCCTTGCGCACGCTGGCCAGCGAAGCGAGGTCGAGCTCGATCAGCTCCATGCCCGGGATGTGCGCGGTCGCCGCTCGGGCCTTGGCGAGATCGCGGGCCGCGCCGACCACCTTGGCGCCGTGGGCGGTGAGCGCGCGTGAGGTCTCGACGCCAAGGCCGGCCGAGGCGCCGGTCACCAGGATGCGCTTGCCGGAAAGATCGACGCCTTCCAGCACCTCGTCGGTGGTCGTTTCGGCTCCGAATGGTCCGGCCATGATCTCTTCCTCAGCTGATGGCGCCTCCATCGCGTCCACGCCGCCGGCGTCATTGCCAGAAGGCGCTTGCGGATTTAAACGGAGGGTGTCTCCGATACATATACGGAGGGGTCCTCCGCTTATCAAGGGGCGCGCAACGTGAACGTGGAGCCTAAGGAAGCGGCCCGGCGCAAGCCCCGCGCCGACGGCCAACGCAATCGTGAGCGGCTGGTCGAGGCGGCCAAGGCGGCCTTCGGCGAGGCCGGGGCCGACGTCAGCCTCGAGGAGATCGCCCGCCGCGCCGGTGTCGGCATCGGCACTCTTTATCGGCACTTCCCGACCAGAAACGCCATCGTCGAAGCGGTCTACCGCCGCGAGGTCAGCCAGCTGGCCGAGTCGGCGACCCGGCTCTCGGCCGCTCTGCCGCCGGCCGAGGCGCTGCGCCACTGGATGCGCCTCTTCGTCGACTACATCGCCACCAAGAAGGTCCTGGCCTCGGCGCTGAGCGCCATGGCCGGCGGCTCGACCGAGCTCTACGCCGCGTCGTGGGCGCGGATCTCCGGCGCCATGACCCTGCTGGTCGCGCGGGCGGCTGGAGCCGGCGACATCCGTCCCGACGCCGATCCGGCCGATCTGCTGCGCGCCCTGGCCGGCTTCACCTATGGCGCCGCCAGTCCCGACTGGCAGGCCAGCGCCCTGCGCCTGATCGACATCCTCATGGACGGCCTCCGGCCGCTGCGCGCCGACCGCTGAGATGTCGGAAGCCACCCGGCGGCCCGCTATCGGCCCAGGACGGTCGTCGAGAAACCCAGTCGGAGAGGGCCGTCAGGCTTTCAGCCGCAGCGCGCCCATGAAGTCGCGCTTGCCGAGCGGGACGCCCTTGGAGCGCAGGATGTCGTAGGCCGTTGTGGCGTGGAAGTAGAAGTTGGGCAGCGAGAAGGAGAGCAGAAAGCCCTCCGCCGTGAATGGCAGCTTGAAATCCCGAAACTGGAAGGCGACGTCCTTGCCTTCCAGGGCGTCGACGTCGGCGGCGGCCATGCCCTGAAGCGCGGCGCGCGCGTCGGCCACGACCGTCTGCAATCCCGCGTAGTCGAGCGGCGGCAGCTCAGGCGGTGGGCTGAAGACACCTTTCTTCACCCCCTCGATGGCGCCAACCGAGTGGTGCGCGACCGACCAGATCTGGAAGCGGAACGGCAGCATGTCCGCGAACAGACGGGTTTCAACGATCTCCTCAGGGTCGAGGCCGGTCTCCCGGCAGTGATCGAGGCCGCGGTCCAGAAAGCCCGCCACGCCGCCCAGCGTCTGCAGGTAGTTGGCCACGCTGAGGTCATAGAGTGAGATCGCCATGGTCGGCTCCCTTTGGCCGTTTCGCGGCCGGCGAGGCTCCCGAGGGCGGAAGGCGTCGATCGCACCGTGACTTTAGCGGCCCGGCGGCGGCCGCGATACGCCCGGATTTACGATGACCGTGCGCAAGATCGTTCTGCCGGATCGACCGCTCGCGCGGGAAAAGGAAGGGCGCCGGGGTTGCCAATGCAGCGCCACGCCAACCCGGCGTTAGCCGCCGCAGGCGGCCGTCTGTTCGGCGACCACCGTCCGTCCGGCCCGCCAGTAGTGCCATGCCGCCCAAAACCCCGTCGGCGCGAGGATCAGCAAGGCAAGACGCAAGGACTCGGCATTCGCCCCGCGTGGGCCGGCGAACAGGTCGCTGAGCAAGCCGACGCCCTGGGGCGCGACCACCAGGTTGAGCAGATTGGCCAGCAACAGGGAGATCGCCATGTAGAGCGCCCGCATCTTGGGGGGCGAGAGGTTCTGCACCATGCCCATGGCCGGGCCGAGGTAGAAATAGATCGCCGGGATGAACAGCCACAGCATGACCCGGGCCAGCGCCAGCGAGTGCGTCCAGTAAACGAAGAACGACGGGATCGTCGCGGCGGCCGTGACGCCAGCCAGCAACTTGAGGACATTGCGCGGGTCGGCGAAGGCGGGGCGCGCCAGCAGCCAGGCCGCGAACAGCGAAGCGGCGACGCCGGCGATGAGGTGGATCGGCCCCAGCAGGGCGCCGGCCTGGCCGACGTCCATATGGTAGGCGCGCTGGAAGTAGGTCGGCGTGAACCACATCAGGCCCCAACCCCAGAACGCGGTCAGGGCGCCGCCGATCATCACGTGCAGGCAGGCTGGCGAGCGCGTGAGATAGCGCAGCGAGGCGAGAAAGTTCGGCGCCTCGAGTTCGTGTGTGGCGTCGAGCCGGCCCCTTTTCGGTTCGCGAATGGTGACCAGCACCAGCAGTCCGAGCACCACGCCGGGGATCCCCAGGACGAGAAAGGCGGCGCGCCATCCCCAGGTCTTCGCCACCGCGCCGGCCATGTCGGCTCCCAGCCAGGCGCCGATCGGCGCGCCGAGCGCGAACAGCGCCATCGCCATCGGCCGGCGCTTGGCCGAGTAGTAGTCGGCCAGGATCGAATTGGCCGACGGCGTACCGCCGGCCTCGCCGATCCCGACGCCAATGCGGGCGAGCAGGAACTGGATGTAGTTGGTGGTGAGCCCGCAGAGCGTGCTCATCGCCGACCAGGCGACCAGCGAGACGACCAGGATGTTGCGCCGGCTGGTGCGGTCGGCGAGCCAGGAGATCGGGATGCCGAGGGTGATGTAGAACAGCGCCAGAGAGAATCCGCTCAGAAAGGCGACCCCGCCGTCGGTGAGCTTCAGCTCCAGCCGGATCGGCTCAAGCACGGTCGAGACGACGTAGCGGTCGGCGATGCTCAGGGCGTAGGCCGCGCACATCACCGCCAGCACGTACCAGCGCAGCGCCGCCGAGGCGGTCTGGCCCGTAGCCGTCTCAGCCGTGGCGGCGGTCGTCATCGGTTTCGATCGAGCCCCCTCGGATCATCTGGGTCGGCGCCGGCGCGGGCCTCAAATGCCTTTATTGGATGCGAGCATTCCTTAATTGCGTTTCAGCGCAAGCCGGCGCCCATGACGAGAACGGGAGCGAGCGCGAGACGAGGGGCGAATGAGGCGACGTGACGTGATCGGGTCGGCGGCCGGGCTGGCCCTGGCGGGGGCGGCGCCCGCCGGCGGCGCAACCTGGAGCCTGCCTCGCAAGCGCGACGTGCGGATGATCGAGAATACCTTCATCCCGGCGCCCGATGGCGTCCGCCTGGCGGTGCAGCTGTGGCTGCCAGCCGACGCCGACACGCACCCTGCGCCGGTGGTGCTCGAATACATCCCCTACCGCAAGCGCGACCTCTATCGCGCCTTCGACTCTTATTGGGGCCAGACCCTGGCGCAGTACGGCGTCGCCTACGCCCGCCTGGAGACACGCGGTTCCGGCGACCCCACCGGCGTGCTCGCCGACGAGTATCTGCCGAGCGAACAGCACGACGCCGTCGCTGCGATCGCCTGGCTGGCGGGGCAGCCATGGTGCAACGGCTCGGTCGGCATGCGGGGCGTGTCCTGGGGCGGATTCAGCACCCTGCAGGCGGCCGCCATCGCCCCGCCGGCGCTCAAGGCGATCATGCCGATGTGCGCGTCGGACATGCGCTACACCGACGACGCCCACTACATCGGCGGCGTCTTCGCCCTCACCGGCCTGAAGTGGGCTGCCAGCATGAAGCTGGTCATGGCCGGGCCGCCCGACCCGCAGATCTCCGGCGAGGATTGGCGGCGGCTGTGGAGAGAGCGTCTCGACGCCACTCCGCCGATCGCGGCGCGCTGGCTGGGCCACCAGACCAACGACGCCTTCTGGCGCCAGGGTTCGGTGGCCTTCGACTGGGGCGCGATCAAATGCCCGGTCTATGTGATCGGCGGCCTGGCGGACTCGTACGGCGCCGCGATCCCGCGCCTGCTCGAGGGCCTCAAGGTCCCCCGTAAGGGTCTCTATGGCCCCTGGCAGCACGGCTACCCATCGCCCGCAACGCCCGGGCCGGCTCTGGACTGGGCTTGGGAGGAAGTGCGCTGGTGGCGCCAGTGGCTGGTGGGCGAAGAGACCGGAATCATGGCCGATCCCATGCTGCGGGCCTACATGCCGGACGCCACCGCAGCGCAGGTGTCCCCCGGGCCAATTCCCGGGCGCTGGGTGGCGGAAACTCAGTGGCCGTCGGCTAACGTCCGCCTACGGACGTTCTTCTTCGGCGCCGGCCGCCTGCACGATACGGCCCAGCCCGCGGAGACCGCGCATTGCGCGAGCGCGCCGGTCGTCGGCCTCGGCAAGGTCGAATGGGTTCCGTTCGCGCCGACCGAGCTGCCGCGCGAGCAGTCGCCGGACGACGCCCGGTCGCTGGTCTTCGACACCCCGCCGCTGTCGGTGAAGATCGAAATCATCGGCGCGGGCGCGCTCAGGATCGGCGTCGCCGCCGACCGGCCCATCGCCCATCTCGCCATCCGCCTCTGCGAGGTGACACCGGACGGCCGCTCCTGGCTGGTATCCTACGGGGTGCTCAACCTCACCCACCGGGAGAGCCATGTCTCGCCGGCGGCGCTGGAGTCTGGCCGGATGTATGAGGTCGAAGTCCCGCTGAACTTCACCGCCCACGCCTTCCAGGCCGGCAGCCGGATCCGGGCGGCGATCAGCGAGAGCCTGTGGCCGCTGGTCTGGCCTTCGCCGGAGCCGGTGAACCTCACCCTTGACCTGGGATCGGCCCGCCTTGACCTGCCCGTGCGAATGCCGCCCGCGGTCGAAGCGTCGATGCCGATCGCCCTCGCCCCGCCCCTGCCGTCCAACCCCAAGTCCTGGCCCGATCTGCAGATCGTCGAGCAGGACGGTCACATCAGGGTCGTTGAAACCTGGCCTCACTCGGTGAGCGAAATCGCCGACATCGGCCTGACGACGACAGGCAGCGGCCCGAACATCACGCTCGCCATGACCGAAGGCGATGCCTCGAGCTGCGTATGGCGCGCCGAGCAGACGTCGGGATTCAGCCGCGCCGGGTGGACGGTGAGTCTGAAGAGCCTGGTCACCCTGTCGGCGACGCCCGAGGCCTTCCACGTCGAAGAGCGGCTGACGGCGACGCTCAACGGCGAGGTTGTCGCCGATGCGCCCCACGCCACCCACGTGCCGCGGAGACTGATGTAGGTGCGGCTGGATCGCGGGCGGTGTTGGCGCCATGGAGGCCGGAGCCATGAACCAGACCCTCGCCTTTCCGCCGCCGTCGCCCCTGGAGCGTGACGTCGGCCGCCTGAAGCAGTGGCAGAACCAGAATCGTCACGCCGAGGTGTTGGCCGAGGCCGAGGCGAAGCTCAGCGAGTTTCCCGACAACCGCGACCTGATGCTCATCGCCGCCCACAGCCTGCGTCATCTGCGGCGGACCGACGACGCCCTGGCCATGCTGGCGCGGCTGGAGCGAAGCCACCCGCGGTTCAGCCGCCTGCACGAGGCGCGCGGCCTTTGTCTCATCGCCCTCAAGGACGCGCCGCCGGCGATCGAGGCGCTGTTGCGAGCGGTGAACCTCAACCCCGCCCTGCCGATGAGCTGGCGCATGCTCGTCGGGCTCTACAAGCTGACCGGCGATGAGGCGAACGCTGAGACCGCCCACGCCCACGTCGACACCCTGGCCGCCCTGCCGCCAGAGGTGGTCACAGCCACCGGCTTTTACTTCGACAAGGAGCTGATCCCCGCCGAGGCGATCATCCGCGGCTTCCTGCTCCGCCACGGCGACCATCCCGAGGCCATGCGCCTGCTGGCCAAGATCGGCATGGAGCGCGACGTGCTCGACGACGCCGAGATCCTGCTCGAGGCCGCCCATGCCCTCGATCCCGACCACCGCGGCCTCCACTTCGACTGGGCCGACTGCCTGGTGCGCCGGCACAAGTTCGCCGAAGCCAGTGTCCAGCTGGGTCGCCTGCTCGCCATCGATCCCAAACACTTCGACTATCGGACCCAGGCGGCGGCCGCCGCCGTTGGCCTGGGCGACAATCACCGCGCCCTGGAACTCTACGACGGCCTGTTGGCCGACGCCTCGCCCGACAGCCCGGGCGCGGCCGACGTCCATCTCTGGCGCGGCCATGCGCTCAAGACCGTCGGCCGGGTGCCCGAGGGAATTGAAGCCTACCGCGCCGCCACGGCGATC
>JBEKQJ010000056.1:0-13025 GCA_049519835.1 Caulobacteraceae bacterium
GCCGCGGGCCGGATCGAACCAGGCGTCCAGCGGGCTGGTCGCCGCCGGCTGGGTTGCGGCGGGCGGCGCGGCGGCGGCGGTCGCCTCGGCGTGCTCCGCCTCGCAGGTCTCGGTGGCGCGCTCGCAGGTGATCCGGCCGCCCTCGAAGCTCTGGCGCTGACCGTCCGGGAAATTGGCCGCCTCGCCGGTCGGCAGGCCGAGCCAACCGCTCGGGCCGCCGAACTGGAAATACAGCCGCCACAGGCCGCCGGTGACCAGGAATGTCTGGCCGGCCCGCGGGCCGGCCGACTGCCAGAGGATCATGCCGGTCGGGAAGTCGGCCTCGTTGGCCTTGGACCCCTGCGGCGACGTCGACCCGGCGCTCTCGTCGGCGTCCGGGCAGCCGAGCACGCCGCCCTCGCCGCCGAGCGCGGTCCACCTGGCCAGCACCGGCGGGCTCAGCCGCTTACCACAGGCGAGATCGTCGGCGAGGGCGTGAGAGGCGGCCAGAAGGCCCGCCGCGAGAAGGACGGCGAGGAGAGGGCCGGCGCGGCTGGTCATCGGCAATTCCTCGCGACACGCCCCACGCCCCCTGCGCGATACCAAGGGCGGCCATCGACCTCAACGGTCCTTATGCGCTATGATCCGCCTTCACACGGCTCGCGCAGCGGAAACGCGCGGGCCGTCGTTCGTATTCGACTGGCCTGAGGAACTAGATGGCGAAAGAGGATCTGCTTGAACTGCCGGGCACGGTGAGTGAACTGTTGCCCAATGCGACCTTCCGCGTGAAGCTGGAAAACGATCACGAAATCATCGCTCACACCGCCGGCAAGATGCGCAAGAACCGCATCCGCGTCCTGGCCGGCGACAAGGTCCTCGTGGAGATGACCCCTTACGACTTCTCCAAGGGCCGCATCACCTACCGCTTCAAATAAGCCGCACTCCGCCGTGGACCTGACGCGAAACCGCCGCCTGCTGATCATCGGCGGGGTGGCCGCAGGCCTGGCGGCGGTCGTCATCGTGGTCGCCATCGCCGCCCTGCGCGCCGGCGACGACGAGGCCCCGGCCGAAGCCTCGGGTCCCGGCCTCGTCGTCCAGACCAGCGGCCAGCCGCCGCAGAAGCTCGATCCCGCCGACGCTCTCAAATGCTACGTCGGCGGCAAGCTCGTCGGCGAGATGCGCGTGGCCGACTGCGCGGCCAGGAACGGCGTCGCCACCGGTCCGCTCGAGGTCGGCGTCGAGAAGGCGCCGGACGCGGCGCCCGTCAACGCCGTCGCCGCCGAACTTCCGCCGCCACCACCGCCGCCGCCGATCGATGTCGCCGTCCGGGACGATTCCGGCGCCGACCCGGCCACGGCCGGCGGCAAACCCTGCTGGTCGCATGACGGCGGCGGCTGGAGCCGCGCCCCCGGCGGCATGGATCTGGACGCCTGCGTGGAGTTCCTTTTCGCCGGCCAGTGTCTGCGCTCAGGCGGCGTCGTCTATGGCATGTGGGGCGATCGCACCTTGCGCCTCACCGCTGACCGGGTGGAAATGGCGCACGGCGGCGGCGTCTTCCGCGCCGTGCCCGACCAGCCGGCGCTCTGTGGCGCCCCGCAAGCGGAATGAGGAAACGACCATGCGTCCGGCCCTGCTGATCGTCCTGGCTTCCGGCGTCGCGCTCGCCGCCTGCGACAAGCAGATCGACGCACCGACCCAGGCGGGCGTCTGCTGGAAGATGGAACGGCCGCCGAACGCGCCGCCGAAATTCAACGCCCTGGCCAGCGGCGTCCCCGACCTCGAACACTGCGCCGCGCAACTCGAATCCAACCGCATCCGTGTGCAGTCGCTCGGCCTGCCGCAGACCGAAGCCACCGGCGCCTATCAGGGCCAGTTCCTGTTCATCGACCGCCGCGGCGTCTTCACCGCCCAGACCTACAAGGGCTATCAGTACCCGTTCATGGTCCGCACCGGCGACGGTCGCCTGGCGGTGCCGGGGGCCATGCCTCAGGGGCAGTAAGACGCCTGTGGACAATCCGGAACAAAGACGGAACATTTACTTGCGCCGCGCGAATTCGCTGCTAGGCTGACGCCTAGATTCCGGCGCACTGGGACGCCGGGCGAGCGCGGGAGGCCGGCATGTCGGGCAGCGTCAACAAGGTCATTCTGGTCGGGAACCTGGGGCGCGACCCCGAAATCCGCACCCTCAATTCCGGCGACCGCGTCGCCAACCTGAACCTCGCCACCTCCGAGACCTGGCGCGACCGCAATTCGGGCGAGCGCAAGGAGCGCACCGAGTGGCACCGGGTGGTGATCTTCAACGACAACCTCGTGAAGGTGGCCGAGAGCTATCTGCGCAAGGGCTCCAAGGTCTACATCGAAGGGGCGCTGCAGACCCGCAAATACACCGACAACGCCGGGGCCGAGCGCTTCTCCACCGAGATTGTCCTGCAGAAGTTCCGCGGTGAGCTGACCATGCTCGACGGCCGCGGCGAGGGCGGCGGCGGCGCGGCCGATCGCGAATCGGGCGGCTACGCCCCCGGCCCCAAGGTCGGCGGCTCCGGTCCGCGCGAGGATTTCAGCGCCGACCTGGATGACGAGATCCCGTTCTGAGGCGGGAGGAATCGTTTATCCGCAGATGACGCAGATTGGCTCCGCAGATTACTTCGCTTGAAACACCAGCGTTTCAAGTCCGCTTGCGCGCCTCCGGCGCGCGATAAGACCGAGCCCGCAAGCCGCGCCCTTGAGAGGCGTTCATCGACGTCAATCTGCTTCCATCTGCGTCATCTGCGGAGCCAATCTGCGCCATCTGCGGATCACTGAGATTCCGGGGCGCCCGATTAGCCAAATCGGCCGCTCCCTGATAGAAAACGGGGTCGGACGCGCGGTCCGATTCACGAGTAGCCGAACCCCACCTTGACCGAGAAGACGCCCTTACCGCCCGACGATGGCCGGCGCGGAAACGTGACCCCCATTTCCATCGAGGTCGAGGTCCGCAAGTCCTACCTCGACTACGCCATGAGCGTGATCGTCAGCCGCGCCCTGCCGGACGTGCGCGACGGCTTGAAGCCCGTGCAGCGCCGCATCCTCTATGCGATGAGCGAGCAGAACTACACGCCCGACCGGCCCTACACCAAGTCGGCCCGTCCGGTCGGCGACGTGATGGGCAAGTACCACCCGCACGGCGACGCCTCGATCTACGACGCCCTCGTGCGCCTGGCCCAGCCGTTCTCCATGCGCCTGCCGCTCATCGACGGCCAGGGCAACTTCGGGTCGGTGGACAACGACCCGCCGGCCGCCATGCGCTACTCGGAGTGCCGGCTGACACGCGCCTCGATGGCCATCCTCGCCGACCTCGATCTCGATACGGTCGACTTCCGCGAGAATTACGACGGCAAGGAGCAGGAGCCGGTCGTCCTGCCGGCCCGCATTCCCAACCTGCTGGTCAACGGCGCGGCCGGCATCGCCGTCGGCATGGCGACCAACATCCCGCCGCACAATCTCGGCGAGATCATCGACGCCTGCATGGCCCTGATCGACCAGCCGGACATCACTGCCGAACAGCTGATCGAGTTCGTGCCGGGGCCGGACTTCCCCACCGGCGGCGAGATCGTCGGCCGCGCCGGCGCCCGTCAGGCCCTGCTCACCGGCCGCGGTTCGGTGATCGTGCGCGGCGTGGCCACCATCGAGGAGATCCGCAAGGACCGCGACGCCATCATCATCACCGAGATCCCCTATCAGGTGAACAAGGCGGCGATGGTCGAACGCATCGCCGAGCTGGTCCGCGACAAGCGCATCGAGGGCATTGCCGACCTGCGTGACGAAAGCGACCGCACGGGCATGCGCGTGGTCGTCGAGCTCAAGCGCGACGCCAGCGGCGAGGTGGTGCTGAACCAGCTCTACCGCTTCACGCCGCTGCAGACCGCCTTCCCGGTCAACGCCCTGGCGCTCAATGGCGGCCGGCCCCAGCAGATGGGTCTGCGGGAGATGCTGCAGGAGTTCGTCACCTTCCGCGAGGAGGTGGTGGTCCGCCGCACCCGTTTCGAGCTTTCCAAGGCCCGCGACCGCGCCCACGTCCTGGTCGGCCTCGCCATCGCGGTGGTCAACATCGACGAGGTGATCCACATCATCCGCTCGTCGAAGGATCCCGCCGAGGCCCGCGAGCGCCTGATGGCCAGGGCCTGGCCGATCGGCGACATGGCCGACCTCATCGCCCTGGTCGCCGACCCGCGCACCGTGGTGGTCGAGGACCGCGAGGTGCGCCTCACCGACGAGCAGACCCGCGCCATCCTCGCCCTGACGCTCTCGCGCCTCACCGGCCTCGGCCGCGACGAGATCTTCGCCGAAGCCCGCGATCTGGCCGCCCAGATCAAGGCCGGGCTCGATCTGCTCGGCTCGCGCGACGCGATCATGGCCGTGGTCAGGACCGAGCTGGCGGAGGTGAAGGAGAACTTCGCCACTCCGCGCCGCACCCAGATCGTCGACGGCGATTCCGACGTCGAGGACGAAGACCTCATCGAGCGCGAGGACATGGTCATCACCGTGACCCACGGCGGCTACGTCAAGCGCACCCCGCTCAGCATCTACCGGACCCAGCACCGCGGCGGCAAAGGCCGCTCCGGCATGTCGACCAAGGAAGAGGACGCCGTCACCCGCGTGTTCTCGGCTTCGACCCACGCGCCGATGCTGTTCTTCTCCTCCGGCGGCAAGGCCTACAAGCTCAAGGTCTGGCGCCTGCCGGTCGGCGCGCCGACCGCGCGCGGCAAGGCCCTCGTCAACCTCTTCCCGATCGAGCCGGGCGAGACCATGACCTCGATCCTGGCCCTGCCGGAGGACGAGACGACCTGGAGCGGCTACGACCTGATGTTCGCCACCCGCTCGGGCGGGGTCCGGCGCAACCGTCTGTCGGACTTCGCCCAGATCAACCGGGCCGGCAAGATCGCCATGAAGCTCGACGAGGGCGACAGCATCATCGGCGTGGCGCTGTGCACCGAGGCCGAAGACGTGCTGCTGAGCACCGCCGCCGGCCGCTGCATCCGCTTCCCGGTCAGCGACGTCAGGGTGTTCGCCGGCCGCGATTCCGACGGCGTGCGCGGCGTGCGTCTCCTGGACGACGACCGCGCGCTTTCCATGGCCATCCTGCGCGCCGTCGACGCCAGCCCGGCCGAGCGCGCCGCCTATCTGCGCCACGCCAACGCCATGCGGGCGGCGGCCGGCGACGAGCCGGAGGAGACCGCCGCGATCGAGGAGGATGACGCGCCGGCCGAGGGCCAGGTGTCGCTCTCCGTCGAGCGCATCGCCGAACTCGGCGCGGCCGAGGAGTTCATCCTCACCGTTTCCTCCGAAGGCTTCGGCAAGCGGACCAGCGCCTACGACTACCGCCGCACTGGCCGGGGCGGGCAGGGGTTGATCGCCCAGGACCTTTCCAAGCGCGGCGGCCGGCTGGTCGCCTCGTTCCCGGTCGAGGAGACCGACGAGCTCTTGCTGGTCACCGACCAGGGTCAGCTGATCCGCACGCGGGCCGCCCAGGTCCGCATCGCCGGCCGCAACACCCAGGGCGTGACCATCTTCCGCACCGCCGAGGACGAGCACGTGGTCTCGGTCGAGCGGGTCGAGGGCTCCGAAGACGACAATGACGATTCCGCGACGGACGTGAGCGAAACGTGACAGCCGCGCGAAATATGATCTGCTGACGGAGCAACGGGACCACGGCGGGGAGGAGAACGGCGTGAAGCGAATCGCACTCTATCCGGGCACGTTCGATCCGGTCACGAACGGACATCTCGACATTATCAGTCGAGCCGTGAAACTCGTCGACAAGCTGGTCATCGGTGTGGCCATAAACGCCGCCAAGGGCCCACTTTTTTCGCTCGAGGAGCGCGTCAAGATCATCCGTGACGAGACGGTCGAATGCGCCAAGATCGCCGAGATCGAGGTGCGTCAGTTCGAGAATCTGACCATCCAGTTCGCCAGGACCGTCGGCGCACAGATGATCGTCCGCGGCCTGCGCGCCGTCGCCGATTTCGAGTATGAATTCCAGATGACGGCGATGAACCAGCAGCTCGATCGCGACATCGAGACCGTCTTTCTGATGGCCGACCCGCGCCACCAGGCCATCGCCTCGCGCCTGGTCAAGGACATCGTCTCGATGGGCGGCGACGTCCGCCGCTTCGTCCCGGCCCGGGTCGCCGCCCAGCTGGAAGAGAAATTCGGCGCTGGTTAACTCGGAGCGCGGGCGTCCCGCCCGCATGTGGGTTCAGCCCTCATGCATCGCCGACCAATCCCAGAGCGAGGGCCTCTGGCCTGCGTGCGGGCGGGACGCCCGCGTTCCGTGGGCCGCCGGCGAGACCCTGGCGCTTCGAGAATCTGCCGTCTGACTTGCCGACCAATCCCGGACCGCGGGCGTCTCGCCCGCATGCGTGCCGGCGAGACGCCGGCGGTCCGAGCTTGCCGCGCCGGGCGCGCCAGGCCGGAGCGCGTTCCGCAAAAGTGGGAACCGGTTTTGCGACAAGAACGCGCTCCAACTTTTATTTTTAGAGCACGCTTTCGCGATCAGACGGTTCCGTCTGATCGCGGCGTGCTCTAGACGGGCGCGATGAAATTCCGCGCCCTCTTCCTCGCCCCGCTGGCCGCCTCGCTCGCCTGCCAGGCCGCCCCCGCCTCGGCCCCGACCCCGGCCCCGCCGATGGTTGCCGACATGCGGACGGTCGATCCGGCCAACCTGCTGGTCATCGACACCAACAAGGGCCGCATCCTCGTCGAGCTCTGGCCGCAGATCGCCCCGCTCGCCGCCGCCCAGGTCAAGGCCCTCGCCAGTTCCGGCTTCTACAACGGCCGCAGTTTCTTCCGGGTGATCGACGATTTCATGGCTCAGACCGGCGATCCGCAGGACAATGGCCAGGGCGGCTCGACCCGCCCGAACCTGCCGCCGGAGTTCACCTTCCGCTACGATCCGTCCGACCCGATGGTGATGGTCGACGACAGCCTGAGCAACGCCGACGCCGGCTTCATCGGTCAGGTCCCGGCCAGGAGCCAGAAGGGCTCGCTCGCTGATCTGACCGCCGACCACAAGGTCAATGCCGCCGTCAGCTTCTGCCCCGGGGTGATGGGCATGGCCCGGGCCCAGGACACCAGCAGCGGCAACAGCCAGTTCTTTCTGATGCGGGCCGCCCAGAGCCATCTCGACGGCCAGTACACCGCCGTCGGCCGGGTGGTTTCCGGCCTCGACGTGGTCCGCCAGATCAAGACCGGCGAGCCGGTCGCCGCGCCGCAGGACAAGATGCTGACCGTCCGCCTGGCCTCGGACATGCCCGCCGCCCTCCGGCCGACCGTCCGCGTGGTCGACACCAAGAGCCCGTGGTTCGCGCGCGAGATCGCCAAGGTGAAAGCTGAGAAGGTGGTCGGCGCGAGCGCCTGCGACATCGACATCCCATCGGAAGTGAAGTGAGAGACCGCCATGACTGACGAAACCCTGATCATGACCCTGGACTCCGGTCCGGTGACCATCCGCCTGCGCCCCGACCTCGCCCCCGGCCACGTCGCGCGGATCAAGGAGCTGGCCGGCGAGGGGTTCTATGACGGCGTGGTCTTCCACCGTGTCATCGCCGGCTTCATGGCCCAGGGCGGTGACCCCAGCGGCACCGGACGCGGCGGCTCCAACAAGCCCAACCTCAAGGCCGAGTTCTCGGCCGAGCCCCACATCCGCGGCGTCTGCTCGATGGCCCGCACGGCCGATCCCAACACCGCCAACAGCCAGTTCTTCATCTGCCTGGACGACGCCAAGTTCCTCGACCGCCAGTACACGGTCTGGGGCGAGGTCATCGACGGCATGGACCACGTCGACGCCCTCCCCAAGGGCGAACCGCCGCGCACGCCCGGCAAGATCGTCTCGATGAAGGTGGGGTGAGCTCCGCCTCTGACCCTACCGTCACCGCCGGGCGCCGCACCCAAATCCTACCGTCATGGCCGGGCGTAAGTCCCGGCAATCTATGAACACCCTGTTGGTTGTGACCGCGCACCGCGGTCACGACGCAGTTTTCGCGGCCGCATCGTGGCCATGCCTGCATGGCCATCCGACCTTCGGTGTGCATGGGTCGCCGGGACTTACGCCCGGCGATGACGGTAGGGTTGCTTGAGAAACAAATGCGATCGGCCAGCGATGACGGTAGAGAAAAGACGGGCGGCGGCGTGACCGAGGCGCCCTGACCCCATGAACATCGCCGACTTCGACTTCGAGCTGCCGGAGGATCGCATCGCCCTGCGGCCGGCCTCGCCGCGGGATTCGGCCCGCCTGCTGGAGGTGGGGCCCGGCGGGGCGCTTGCCGACCGCGTGGTCGCCGACCTGCCCGCGCGCCTCGAGGCCGGCGACGTGCTGGTCCTCAACGACACCCGGGTGATCGCCGCCCGCCTGGCCGGGACCCGCCTGCGCGGCGAGCGCCAGGCCCGCATCGAGGCGACCCTGCTCACCCGCCTCACCCCCTCGCGCTGGAGCGCCCTGGCCCGGCCCGGCAAGCGGCTGGCGGTCGGCGACCGCATCGCCTTCGGCCATGGCGACGACAACCTCTGCCTGCTCACCCGCCTCGACGCGGCCGTCGCCGCCAAGGGCGAGAGCGGCGAGGTCGAGCTGGAGTTCGACCTCACCGCCGCCGCCCTCGACGAGGCGATCGCCGCCCACGGCGCCATGCCGCTGCCGCCCTACATCGCCGGCAAGCGGGCCGAGGACGCGCAGGACTTCGCCGACTACCAGACCGTCTACGCCCGCGTCTCCGGCTCGGTCGCCGCCCCCACCGCCGGCCTGCACTTCACGCCGGATCTGCTGGCGGCCTTGCGGGCGGCCGGGATCGGCGTCGAGTTCGTCACCCTCCACGTCGGAGCCGGCACCTTCCTGCCGGTCAAGTCGGCCACCCTCGAGGGCCACCGCATGCACCCCGAGACCGGCGAGGTCACGGCGGAAACCGCCGCGCGGCTCAACGCCGCCCGCGCCGCCGGCGGCCGCATCGTCGCCGTCGGCACCACCAGCCTGCGCCTCCTCGAGAGCGCCGTCGATGCGGCGGGCGCCTTCCAGCCCTTCGCCGGCGAGACGCGGATCTTCATCACCCCCGGCTACCGCGTCCGCGCCGCCGAGGCCCTGATGACCAACTTTCACCTGCCGCGCTCGACCCTCTACGTGCTGGTCTGCGCCTTCGCCGGCCAGGCGGTGATGGCGCGCGCCTACGCCCACGCCATCGCGGCCGGCTATCGCTTCTATTCCTACGGCGACGCCTCGCTGTTGTGGCGGGCCTGATGGCGGTGCGTCCAACCTCTACCGTCATGGCCGGGCGCGTCACCCTCGGGCTTGTCCCGTGGGCCCGGCCACCCATGAACACCTGCGCGTCCGTGACCGCGTGTCGCGGTCACGCGCCGATGGCGGAGCTCACGCGACCTCTTCGAACAGCTGCGCCGGCGGCCATGGCCATGCATGGCATGGCCACCCGCAATTCGGCGTGCATGGGTCGCCGGGACTTACGCCCGGCGATGACGGCAGGGTTTGGGTGGCGGGCCTGATGGCGGCCTTCCCCTTCCAGATCGAGGCCTCTGACGGCGCGGCGCGGACCGGGCGGCTGACCACCCCCCGCGGCGTCATCGAGACCCCCGCCTTCATGCCGGTCGGCACCGCCGGCACGGTCAAGGCCCTCACCACCGACCAGGTCAGGCAGACCGGGGCCCAGATCCTGCTCGGCAACACCTATCACCTGATGCTGCGCCCGACGGCCGAGCGGGTGGCGCGCCTGGGCGGCCTGCATCGCTTCATGCGCTGGGAGGGCCCGATCCTCACCGACTCCGGCGGCTTCCAGGTCATGTCGCTCGGCAAGATCGCCAAGGTCGGCGAGGAGGGCGTCGCCTTCCAGAGTCACATCGACGGCTCGCGCCACTTCCTGTCGCCGGAGCGGTCGATCGAGATCCAGGCCGACCTGCTCGGGGCCGACATCGTCATGCAGCTGGACGAGTGCGTTTCCTGGCCGGCCGAGGAGGCCCGCGCCGCCGAGGCAATGCGCCTGTCCGCCCGTTGGGGCGCGCGTTGCAAAGCCGCGTTCGGCGCCCGCGACGGCCAGGCCCTGTTCGGCATCCAGCAGGGCTCGACCTTCGCGGCGCTGAGGCGCGAATCCAGCCAGCGGCTCATCGAGACCGGCTTCGACGGCTACGCCATCGGCGGCCTCGCGGTCGGCGAGGGCCACCAGGCCATGTGCGAGACGCTGGACTACGCCGCCGGTTTCCTGCCGGCCGAGCGGCCGCGCTACCTGATGGGGGTCGGCAAGCCGATCGACCTCGTCGAGGCCGTGGCTCGCGGTGTCGACATGTTCGACTGCGTGCTCCCCACCCGCTCGGGCCGCCACGGCCAGGCCTGGACCTGGGAGGGCGTCTTCAACCTCAAGAACGCCCGCTTCGCCGACGACGAGGCGCCGCTCGATCCGGCCTCGGCCTGCCCGGCCAGCGCGCTCTACGCCAAGGCCTACCTGCACCATCTCTTCAAGTCCGGCGAGATCCTCGGCCAGGTGCTGCTGTCATGGCACAACCTCGCCTTCTTCGCCGACCTGACGGCCGCCATGCGCCGGGCCATCGGCGAGGGGAGCTTCGCATCGTTCCGGCGCGATTTCGCGACGCGCCATGGCGGATGAACCGGAATCCTGGCTGCGCGTTGACAAGTCAGGGCTTTGGAGCGTCACCATTCGGTTGCGCCATTCGGCCTCAGGGGAGTGTTGTCCATGAAGAGAATCTTGATCGCCGCGACCTGCTTGATGCTGCTCGCGCCGGCGATCTCATCCGCCCAGCCTGACCAGAACCGGCCAGGGCGCCCGGGCGCAGGCCAGGGCGGCCCGCGTCCCGGCGGTCCGGGCGGCGGCCAGCGTCCCGGGGGTCCGGGCGGCGGCCAGAACCGGCCCAATCCCGGCAATCGGCCGGGCGGTCCAAGCACCGGCGGTCCGGGCCGTCCGAACCCCGGCGGCGGCAACCGTCCGAACCCGGGCAATCGCCCGACCCCTCTGCCGGGCCCCGGCCGTCCGCAGCCTGGACGCCCCGGCAACCGCCCTGGAAATCCGGGCTTCCGCCCCGGCCGTCCGGGTAACCGCCCGGGCTACATGGGCTGGAACGGCCGCCGCGTGCACGGGCCCAGGTGGAACTGGCCGTCGGGCTACGGCTATCAGCGCTGGTCGGTCGGCGGCATCCTGCCGGCCATCTTCCTGTCGCAGGCCTACTGGTACTCCGGCTACGCGGCCCTCGGCTTCGAGGCGCCGCCGTGGGGCTATCAGTGGGTCCGCTACGGCCCCGACCTCCTGCTCGTCCAGATCGGCACCGGCCGGGTGGTCGACGTCGAATACGGCGTCTTCTACTAGCGTCTGACTTCAAGGCCGGGCGATCGGAAACGGCCGCCCGGCCCCCTCCACCCCTTCGGGGTCCCCCCTCCCCCACAGGGGGGGGAGAGGGTCAGCGCCACCCCTCTCTCCCCCCTCTGGGGGGAGTACCGGCGAAGCCGGGGAGGGGGGTGGGGCCGGCGTTCCGGCCAATCTCACCCTGCCTTAGCCACCTACCGGCTGGCGGTCGGGCCGATCGGGTAGCGGGGCTGCGCCGGGCCGTCGTAGACCGGCGCGGCATGGACGTCCCTGTGATGCGGCGCGGCGGGGTCGGGACAACCGTGCGCCTCGCCGAGACCCTTCAGATAGGCCCTTTGGGCCGCGCCCGCGCCGAGGGCGCGGTTGACCAGTTCGTCGTGCTTCGAGGACCCGGTCACGAACTGAACGTAGCCGTGGTAGGGCAGGATGCCCCCGGCGAAGGTGTTGAGGAACTCAAGGCCGAGGCCGCCGCTGCCGGTGACCTTGCGCTTGGGCTTGGGCGTGCGATCGTCGAAGTCCGGCCCGAGCGCCACCGTCAGCCGCTCGATGCTGTCGGCGAGGTTCTGGCAGGTGAGCGGATCGGGAAGGGCGTAGGGGTCGGCCAGCGAGGCCAGCAACACCGGCGGGATGTGCTGGTTCACCAGGTTCATTTCATGCAGCGGCGCCTCGGCGGCGGTGGTCACGCTCTTGGCGCCTTCCTGGGCGGGCGTGACCAGTTGCGGGCTCGGCGGCGCGCCGAGTTGGGCCGCGTTCGGCGCGTCCTCACGCGCGGGCCCGTAGTCGACCGGCGGTCCCTGCGGCGCGGGGGTCGGCGGCTGCGGGGGACCGGGCGGGCTATAATAGCCGTTCTGGGGGTAGACCGAACTGGCCGGCTGCCCCGCCGGCGGCCAGATCGGATACATCGCCTGCTGCGCCCGGGCGGCGCCGGCGGAGACCAGTCCCGCCGTCAGCAGAAGTGCAGCACGCATGCGGCGATCTAACGTCCGCTTTCCGCCTACGGCAAGACGCACCGGCGCCACAGACGCGGCGGCCGGCTTGCGAAGCTGGACGACGCGGCCGCGAGCGCGTTCCGCAAAGTGGGAACCGGTTTTGCGATGAGAACGCGCTCAATTCTTGAATTTAGAGCTCGCTTTCGCGATCAGACGGTTCCGTCTGATCGCGGCGTGCTCTAAAGCTCCCGCGCTTTTGGGGCCGGTAGCTCAGAGGTAGAGCACCCGACTTTTAATCGAGTGGTCGTGGGTTCGATCCCCACCCGGCCCACCATCCTGCTTCGGCCGCCGTGCGATCGCGACCTCCTGAACTGCGTCATCCCGCACGCAGGGCGTGTGGCGCCCGGAGATGCGGGACCTAGGAGCAGCTTGCGCCGGCGAGAGCCGCCCCTGGGTCCCGGACGCTCGCTGCGCTCGCTCCGGGATGACGCATGGGGGAGGGGTGACGCGCCATCCCCGGAGGCGCAAATCTTCTGAGTCCAGCCACGCCTGTCAGGCGGCCTCGAGCGGACGCGCGCGCTCGATCCGCTCGCGCTCCTTGGGGTTGTGCATCGCGTCCCACAGATCGTTGCGTCGCTGCACGTTCAGCCAGAAGTCCGGGCTGTTGCCGAAGACACGCGCCAGGATCAGGGCGGTCGCCGCCGTCACGTTCCTGCGGTCGTTGCAGAGCTCGTTGACGTGCTTGCGTTGAACGCCCATCGCCTCGGCCAGC
>JBEKQJ010000057.1:0-12833 GCA_049519835.1 Caulobacteraceae bacterium
TGATGCCGACCAGGACATCGAAGGCGCCGAGCCTCAGGTCGCGAATGATCTCGATCCGCTCGAGCGTGTCGACGTCGCTGTGCATGTAGCGCACCCGCAGGCCCTGCTCGTGCATGTACTCGGTGAGGTCCTCCGCCATCTTCTTGGTGAGGACGGTGACGAGGGCCCGGTATCCCTTCTTGGCGACATCCCGGCACTCGGCGATGGCGTCGTCCACCTGGGAGAAGCCGTCTTTGGCCACCGGTCGGACCTCGACCGGCGGGTCGATGAGACCCGTGGGCCGGATCACCTGTTCGACGAAGACGCCGCCGGTGCGCTCGAGTTCCCAGGCGGCCGGGGTGGCCGAAACGAACACCGTCGCCGGCCGCATGGCTTCCCACTCCTCGAACTTGAGCGGACGATTATCCAGGCATGACGGTAGGCGGAAGCCGTACTCGGCCAGGTTGAACTTGCGGCTGTAGTCGCCGCGATACATGGCCCCCAGTTGCGGCACGGTCTGGTGGCTTTCGTCGACGAACAGCAGGGCGTTGTCGGGCACGTACTCGAAGAAGGTCGGCGGCGGTTCGCCCGGACGCCGTCCGGTGAGGTACCGCGAGTAGTTCTCGATGCCGGCGCAGCTGCCGGTGGCCTCGATCATCTCGATGTCGAAGGTGGTGCGCTGCTCGAGCCGCTGTGCTTCGAGGAGCTTGCCATTGGCCACCAGCCAGTCGAGGCGCGACTTGAGCTCGGACTTGATGTTGCTCACCGCCTGGATGAGCGTCGGCCGCGGGGTCACATAGTGGCTATTGGCGTAGACCCGGATCTGCGGCAGGTCGGCGGTCTTCTTGCCCGTCAGCGGATCGAATTCCGCGATCGTCTCCACCTCGTCGCCGAACAGCGTGATGCGCCAGGCGCGGTCTTCGTAGTGAGCCGGGAAGATCTCGATCGTGTCGCCGCGACGCCGGAAGGTCCCGCGCTCGAAGGCGTTGTCATTGCGTTTGTACTGCTGGGCCACGAGGTCGGCCATCAGGCGCTTCTCGTCGACCTTGTCGCCGACCGCGACGTTGAAGGTCATGGCGGTGTACGTCTCGACCGAGCCGATGCCGTAGATACACGACACCGAGGCGACCACGATGACGTCGTCGCGCTCCAGGATGGCCCGCGTGGCCGAGTGGCGCATGCGGTCGATCTGCTCGTTACGCGACGAGTCCTTCTCGATGTAGGTGTCGGTCCGGGCAACATAGGCCTCGGGCTGGTAGTAGTCGTAGTAGGAGACGAAATACTCCACCGCGTTCTGCGGGAAGTAGCTCTTGAATTCGGAATAGAGCTGGGCCGCCAGGGTCTTGTTGTGGGCCAGGATCAGGGCCGGGCGCTGGGTCTCGGCGATCACCTTGGCCATGGTGAAAGTCTTTCCCGAGCCGGTGACGCCCAGCAGAACCTGGTCGCGCTCGCCGCCGGTCACCCCCGACGACAGCTCGGCAATGGCCCCAGGCTGGTCGCCGGCCGGCGCGTAGTCGCTGACCAGCTCGAAGGCGCGGCCGCCCTCGCTCTTGGCGGGCCGTGCCGGCCGGTGCGGCGTCCACAGCGCCGGCGCGAGATCATGGACGAAGACGCCGGAAACATCCGAAACGCCGTTCGCAGGACTGGAACGGGGCATGAACGGCAAGGTAAGGGTGGCAATAGCGAAAGACCAGGGTCCGCCAGGGAGAGACCGACATGATCGTGCGGGACATCGAGTACATGGTCGACGGCAAGCGTTACGTCGGCTGCTTCTTCGCCGACGACGCACATGCGGCGCGGCGGCCGGGCGTGCTCGTAGCGCCTGAGGGTGGCGGCCTCGTCGATCTGACCAAGTCGATCGCTCGCCGCCTGGCCGAGGCCGGCTACGCCGCCTTCGCCATGGACTACTATGGCGACGGCCAGCCGCTGACCGACTTCAACGAGGTGATGCCGCGGCTGGCGCCGTGGATGGCCGACCCCACCGGGATCCGCGAGATCGCCACCGCCGCCCTCGCTGTGCTCGCCGCCCAGCCGCACACCGATCCGGATCGGCTGGCGGCCACTGGCTACTGCTTCGGCGGCACGACGGCGCTGGAACTCGGCCGCGCGGGCGCGGCGCTGAAGGCCGTCGTCGGCTTCCATTCGGGGCTAGGAACCGCAAAGCCGGCGGCGGCAGGCGCGATCAAGGCGAAAGTACTGGTCAACATAGGCGCCGACGATCCGATCATCCCGTCCGAACAACGGGCCGCCTTCGAAAAAGAGATGAATGAGGCCGGGGCGGACTGGCGCATGACCCTCTTCGGCGGCGTCGGCCACAGCTTCACCAATCCCGATGTCGGACGCCTCGGCCGGCCCGGCTTCGCCTACGACGCGGCCGCCGACCGCCGATCGTGGGCGGCGATGATGGACCTGTTCGGAGAGGTGTTCTGAGCGCCCCCTCCGTGTCCGTAGCTGCGCCGATTCGCTGCGGCGCAGCATTTTTCTTGCGTTTCGCCGACCGGCTGGGCTAGAAGCCGCCCCTTCGCCCGGCCTGACAGCCGGACCTTCCCATCGCCAGATGGTCGCAGCGCGGCCGGCGGACGGGATCGAAAGGGGCGCACTGGCCCCTGCCGAACAGGAAAAGCAAATTGCGACTGCCCATAAGAACGCGAGCGTACGCGCTCGCGCTCAGCGTCGGCGTTTTCGCCGGCGCGACCTTCGGCGCCTTGGCCTTTTCAGGCGCCGCGCAACCCGCCCAAAGCCAGGCGTCCGCTTATGCGGCGGCTGCGAAGAAGGGCTTCAACTCCGCCCGACGGCTGGAGGCGCAGACGATCGTGGTCACCGCGCCGCCCAGGCCGCGCACGCTCGATTGCCTGGCGGCCGCCGTCTACTACGAGGCCCGCGGCGAGAGCGCCGCCGGGCGCGCCGCCGTTGCCCAGGTGGTGCTGAACCGAGCCGGCCGGGCGGGGTTTCCCAAGACCGTCTGCGCCGTCGTCTATCAGGGCGCCGCGTCCGGCGCCTGCCAGTTCAGTTTCGTGTGCAACGGCGCCATGCTGGGCCCCCGCGAGCCCCTGGCCTGGCTCGAGGCGCGTCGCGTCGCGGCCCGGGCCCTCGAGGGCTACGTGATGGCCGAAGTCGGCAAGGCGGTCTCGTTCCACGTTGCGGGCGCCCACACGCCGCACGGTGGCGTTCGGCTCGGAGCGCACGTCTTCTTCACCTGACCGGACGGGTGGGCGTTGTTGCGGGTTGATCAACGCCCGGCCACCGTGCACCCGCCGCGTTGATCAGCCTTCGGCGTCGAGGCCAATGTCGAGGATCGGCGCCGAGTGGGTGAGAGCGCCGACGCTGATCAGATCGACCCCCGTCTCGGCGATGGCCCGCACGGTCTCGAGATTGACGCCGCCAGACGCCTCCAGCAGAGCGCGCCCGTCGGTGCGCCGCACGGCCTCAGCCAGGTCGACCTGAGAAAAGTTGTCGAGCATGACGATGTCAGGGCCCTCGGCGAGGGCTTCGTCGAGCTGATCGAGCCGATCGATCTCGACCTCGATCTTGACCATATGGCCGACGGCGGCGCGCGCGCGCCGCACCGCCTCGCCGACCCCGCCACAGGCCGCCACGTGGTTGTCCTTGAGGAGGATGGCGTCGTCGAGGCCGAAGCGGTGATTGGCGCCGCCGCCGCACCGTACGGCGTATTTCTCCAGGGCGCGCAGGCCGGGGGTGGTCTTGCGGGTGTCGATGATCCGCGCCGCCGTCCCGGCGGTTTCGGCGACATAGGCCGCGGTCAGCGTGGCGACGCCGGATAGGCGACAGAGGAGGTTGAGGGCGGTCCGCTCGGCGGCGAGCAGAGCGCGGGCGTTCGCCTCGACACGGGCGAGGATCTGGCCGGCCGCCACGCTGGCGCCGTCCGCAACCTGGGCCTCGAACCGAGCGGTGGGGTCGAGCGCCGCCACGGCGAGACGGGCGCAGGAGAGGCCGGCGACCACACCGCCCTGGCGGGCCACGAAGGCGGCCGCGAGCCTCGCCTCGGCTGGGATGCAGGCCGCCGAAGTCACATCGCCGGCCCGACCAAGGTCCTCGGCGAGGCTGGCGAGAACAATCGGCTCGATCAGCAGGTCGGGCAGACTCAAGCGGCGCGGGCCTTCTTGGCGAGCACGAGCCGCGTGTGAGCTGGGTGCTCGGACAGGTCAGGGAAGTCGGCGCGGAAATGGCCGCCGCGGCTCTCCCGACGGGCCAGGGCCGCTTCGGCGACCAGCCGTGCGGCGACGAGGGGCAGGGCCGGGCCATGCGCACGTTCGGCGCCGCCAATCCAGTCGATCAGACGACTGAGACCGGCCGCATCCCGGCGCACGCCGGCGTCAGCGGTCATGCGACGGCGAAGTTCGGCCAGGGTCTCCGACGGCAGCTCAGGCGCGGCGGCCGCTTCGAGCGCGCGACCGCCATCGGCGATCTCCTCGCGCGCCGCCTCGCCGGCTCGACGGCCGAAGACAGCCGCCTCGAGCAGGGAGTTGGACGCCAGGCGGTTGGCCCCGTGCACGCCGCTGGAGGCGACTTCGCCCACGGCGAACAGTCCGACAAGGGTCGTGCGGCCGTGAGCATCGGCCGCGATCCCACCCATGTGGTAATGGGCCGCGGGGGCGACAGGCATGAGTTGCATCCGCGGGTCGAGGCCAGCGGCGCGGCAGGCGGCGAAGACGGCCGGAAACTCGCTGGGGAAGGCTTTACCCACCGCCTCGCGGGCGTCCAGGAACACCCGGCCGCCGCGCGAGATCTCACCGGCGATGGCGCGGGCGACGACGTCACGCGGGGCGAGATCGGCCAGCGGATGATCGACCACGGGCGCGCCGGATACGTTCACCAGCCGCGCGCCCTCGCCACGCAGGGCTTCGGTGGCCAGCGGCGCCGGATCGATACCCACGTCGAGCGCGGTGGGATGGAACTGAACGAACTCCGGATCGACGATCTCCGCCCCGACCCGCCAGGCGAGCGCCAAGCCCTCGCCGCGCGCGGCGGCGGGATTGGTGGTCACGGCGTAGAGGCCGCCCAAACCGCCGGTGGCGAGGACGGTCGCCGCGGCGCGGATTTCGATGAGGCGCCCGCCTAGCCAGGCAAGCGCGCCAAGAATCCGACCGCCGTGGTCCTGAATGAGCGCAGTGACGTGCGCGCCTTCGCGAACCTCGATGTGAGGGCTGCGCCGCACCTCGGCGATCACCGCTTTCATGATCGCCGCGCCGGCCCCGTCGCCGCCGACGCGGGCGACGCGGGCGCGAGAATGGGCCGCCTCCAGGCTCTGGGCGAAACCACCGCCGGGCCGGCGGTCGAACGGAGCGCCCAACGCCGCCAGGGTCCGAACCGCGGCCGGGCCCTCGCGGGTGAGGATGTCGACCGCCTCCGGATCGCAGAGTCCCGCGCCGGCGGCGAGGGTGTCGGCGGCGTGCAGCTCAGGCGAATCGTCGGCCGACAGAGCAGCGGCCATGCCGCCTTGGGCCCACGACGAGGCGCAGCCTTCCCCGAGCGGGACCGGGGAGAGGACCAGCGTGCGGCGGGGCGCGGCCGCCAGGGCGGCGCTGAGACCGGCGAGGCCGGCGCCGACGACCAGCACGCCATCGAGCCGCAGGAGCTCGGTCATGTCAGATGAGCTCCACATCGACGTGGTGGCGCGCCTTGACGAGGTCATAGCGGGCCGGGACGGCCGGCGGCGGAAGGTCGATCATCCGCTGCACGGCCGCGCGGGCGCGCGCCGCCACCTCGTCCGGCACGATCACTTCGTAGCGGTCGTGACGCAAGGCTTCGAGAATATTGTCCAACGTGATCCGCTTCATATGCGGGCAGAGGTTGCAGGGCCGAACGAACTCGGTCTCGGGTGCGTCGCAGGCGACGTTGTCGGCCATGGAACACTCGGTGATGAGCACCACCCGCGCCGGCCGGCGCCGGGTCACGAAGTCGCTCATCGCCGCGGTCGACCCGGTGAAGTCCGAGGCCTCGATCACTTCGGGGGGGCATTCTGGATGCGCCAGCACCAGCGCGTCAGGCCAGGCCGCCCGCATCTCGGCGATGTCTTCGGCGGTGAAACGCTCGTGCACCTCGCAGCGACCGCGCCAGGCGATGATGCCGATACCCGTCTGGCGGGCGACGTTGCGGGCCAGGAACTCGTCCGGAAGCAGGATCACCCGGTCGACGCCGAATTCGGCGGCCACCGCCTCCACCACCTGCACGGCGTTGGCGCTGGTGCAGCAGACGTCGGTCTCGGCCTTCACCTCGGCGGTGGTGTTGACGTAGGTCACCACCGGCAGTCCGGGATATCGCTGCTTGATCAGCCGCACGTCGGCGGCGGTGATCGAGGCGGCCAGCGAGCAGCCCGCCCGAAGATCCGGGATCAGCACCGTCTTCTCCGGACATAGCACCTTGGAAGTCTCGGCCATGAAGTGCACGCCCGCCTGGACGATGACTTTCGCGTCGCTGCGCGCCGCCTCGCGCGCCAAGCCGAGGCTGTCGCCGACGAAGTCGCCGACGCCGTGGAAGATCTCCGGCGTCATGTAGTTGTGGGCCAGGATGACCGCGTGCTTCTGGCGCTTGAGGCGATTGATCTCTTCGATCAGCGGCGCCTGTAGCCGCCATTCCAGCGGCGTCACATGGCCGCTGAGCTTTTCCCAGAGCGGCGCGGTCGCGGTTCGCACGGCGGGAGTGAAGGCGAGTGAACCGTCGGCCATGGCGTGCTCCTTATGCTCAAAGTGAGCATTACGTGCGCCGATTAAAGGGACGCTCGCCGCTCTGGCTGGCGTCCCGACTTATGCTAACTCTGAGCATAAGTGTCCTGCAGATATAAACCTGCGACAGGCGAAGGCAACCCCTGCGACGTCGATTCGGGGTTTTGTGATCAGCCGAAGGCGGATGGATAGGCGGCGGCGAGCGGGCGGTCGAAGACGCCGGTCTCGAACGCCAGGGCCTGGAAGGCGGCCAGATGGGCGTAGGGGGAGGAGAGCGTGGCTGGCGCACGGGCAAAGCCGAAGCGGCGGTAGTAGGCCGGATCGCCCAGCACGACGCACCCCTTCATGCCGAGGCCGCGGCAGGCCTCGAGCCCGCTCCGGGTGAGGGCGCCGCCGATCCCCTGGTTCTGATGGGCGGGCGCGACCGACAGCGGCGCGAGGCCGGCCAGAGGCGTCGCGCATGTCATCCGGTTGAGGAGGACATGGCCGATGATCCGATCTGCATCCTCGGCGACCAGCTCCGCCAGCGCTTCGTCGGCGGCGCGCACGGCCTCGACGATGTCGGCTTCCTCGTCACGGCCGAAGGCGGCGGCCACGACGGCGCGAATCGCTGGGAAGTCCGCCGGCGAAGCCGGCCGGATAATCACCAGGCCCCGATCTTCTCGGCTTCGGCGTGGCTCAGGGGATGATGGGCGCGGGCGTGGTCCTCCTCGGCCAGGAGCCGCACCGCCTCCAGCGCCGCCATGCATCCCATGCCCGCGGCCGTGACCGCCTGTCGATAGACGTCGTCGGTGACGTCGCCGGCGGCGAAGACGCCCGGGACCGAGGTCGCCGTGCTGCCCGGCGTCACATCGATATAGCCGCCCGTCCGGGTGGAGAGCTGACCGGCGAAGACTTCGGAGGCCGGCGCGTGGCCGATGGCGACGAAAAAACCGTCGCAGGGAATCTCGCGGGTCTCGCCCGTCTTGAGGCTGCGGAGCTTCACCCCTGTCACGGTGGCCGGCTCGCCAGCGCCCAGCACCTCGATCGCCTCGTGGTCCCAGACCACGGCGACCTTCTCATGGGCGAACAGGCGTTCCTGCAGGATCCGCTCGGCGCGCAGCTCGTCGCGGCGGTGGACCAGGGTGACCTTGCTGGCGAACTTGGTGAGGAACAGCGCCTCCTCGACCGCGGTGTTGCCGCCGCCGATCACCACGACCTCCTTGCCGCGATAGAAAAAGCCGTCGCAGGTGGCGCAGGCGGAGACGCCGAAGCCCTGCAGGGCCTTCTCGCTCTCGAGCCCCAGCCACTTGGCCTGGGCCCCGGTGGCGATGATCAGGGTTTCGGCGAGCCAGACCTGCCCGGAATCCGTCGTCAGCCGAAACGGGCGCTGTGACAGGTCCGCGGCGACGACGAGATCGTCGACGATTTCGGTTCCCACATGCGCGGCCTGATCACGCATCTGGTCCATCAGCCAGGGCCCCTGGACGACCTCGGCGAAGCCCGGGTAGTTCTCGACGTCGGTGGTGATCGTCAGCTGGCCGCCAGGCGTCAGGCCCGTCAGCAACACCGGGCTCAGCAGGGCGCGGGCGGCGTAGATGGCCGCCGTATAGCCAGCCGGACCGGCGCCGACGATCAGACAGCGGACGGCGCGAGGTTCGCCCACCGACCCTAGACCCATTCGACCTTGAGGATCTCGTAGGCCTTGACCCCGCCGGGCGTGTTGACCTCGACCACGTCGCCCATCTCCTTGCCGATCATCGCGCGGGCGATGGGCGAGGCGATGGAGATCTTGCCGGAGCGCACGTCGGCCTCATGCTCGCCCACGATCTGGTAGCGAGCCTGTTCCTCGGTGTCTTCATCGACGACGCTCACGGTGGCGCCGAACTTCACCTGGCTGCCGGACAAGCGCGAGACGTCGATGATCTGGGCCCGCGCCATGCGGTCCTCGATCTCGGCGATGCGGCTTTCGATCCAGCCCTGCCGCTCCTTGGCGGCGTGATATTCGGCGTTTTCAGAGAGATCGCCGTGCTGGCGCGCTTCGCCGATGGCGGCGGTCACGGCCGGACGTTCCTGAGTCTTGAGACGCCTCAACTCTTCGTCGAGAGCGTGAAAGCCCTCGGCGGTCATCGGTACTTTTTCCATGGTTGGATGAGCCAGATCCGCCTTAAGTGAAGTTCCCCGCGCCGGCCAAAGGCGATGGCTTTTGGGGTCAGATACAATAAGGGGGGGACCTGACGGTTTCAAGTCCAGGACGTCGACAGCTCTCTAACGCGCCGCCTCATCGCTCCCTGAAGGCCGCCGATTTTCGTCGGCCGGCGGCCGTGGCAAGGTCAAAGGCCGCGTCGCAGCTGCAGATCGACGGGGCTGTTGACGTGGGTCGTGAACAGACTGTTCGACCAGCGATCGAAGGACAGCACCGTGCCGCCGTCGGCGCCGACGAGCCTCATCCCGTCCGAGGTCGGGGCCCAGGCGACAGGCTGGGCGTCGAGCGCGGCTCCGCAGTCGCCGCGAATCCGCAGCGCGTAGCCCATGTTCGTCCGCCGCTGCCCGAGGTCCAGCACGCAAATCGTCCTGTCGTGCTTGCCGGTCTGCAGGCTCCAGGCGCCGGCGGCTTCCGACGGCTGCAACGGCACGCCGGCCTCGCCGTCAAACGCCAGCGCTGGGCCGGCGAAACTCACCGCGACGGCTGCGATCACCCAGGGTCTCATGGTCTTCTTCCTTGGGGAAGGTTGACCCCCGGATTAACCAACGCAAACGGCTCGGGAGCGTTGCGCTGGGCGGCGTCTGAGTTCCCGCGCGCGTCGCCGAAAATGGTGCTAGAGGCCCGCGATCCTCATCAACGGAGCGGTCGTGAGCAACCTCATCGTGCGCGGCGGCAGGCCCCTGCGGGGCCGCATCACGCCCTCGGCCAACAAGAACGCCGTCCTGCCCATCCTCTGCGCCACCCTGCTCACTGACGAGGAGGTCATCCTCCGCGGCGTGCCGGACATCACCGACGTCCAGCAGATCCTTGGCCTGTTCCAGACCCTGGGCAGCGAGGTCGACTGGGACAAGTCGAATCGCATCCTCCGCCTGCGCCACGCCACCGCCAGGGCCGACCATGGCGCCGCTCTGCCAGAGGGCATGCGCTCCTCGATCATGCTCATCCCGCCGCTGCTCGGCCGGTTCGGCGAGACGCGCCTCGAAGGCGAGGTCAAGGGCTGCACCCTCGGCGCGCGCGAGATCGACCCGCACATCGAGGTCTTCCAGACCTTCGGCGTCGAGGTGTCCGAGCTGGGCGAGGCGCTGGTGATGTCGCTCAATGGCCCGTTCCAGCACGCCACCCACTGGCTCGACTACGCTTCGGTCACCACCACCGAAAACTTCGTACTCTGCGCCGCCAAGGCGAGAGGAACCTCGCAGCTGACCAACGCCGCCTGCGAGCCGCACGTTCAGGAGTTCTGCGCCTTCCTGAAGCTGATGGGCGCCCAGATCGACGGCGTCGGCGCCAGTCGGCTCAGGGTCGAAGGCGTCGAGCGGCTCACCGGCGCCGACTACACGTTCGCCGAGGACTTCCACGAGATCGCCACCTTCCTGGCGCTGGGGGCCATCACCGGCGGCGAGGTGGCCGTGCGCAACGCCGCGCCGGAACAGTTCCCGCTTATCGACCGGGCTTTCGCCAAGTTCGGCGTCGAGATCGTTCACGAAGACGGCTGGTCCTACAGCCGGCCAGACGGGCCATTGCGCGTGCGCGCGCCGTTCACCTCCTACATCCTGCCGAAGATCGAGGCCGCGCCCTGGCCATACCTGCCTGTCGATCTGCTGCCGATCTTCGTGGCGCTCGGGGCCCGGGCCGAAGGCCAGATGCTCTACTGGAACAAGGTCTACGAGGGCGCCCTCGGCTGGACCAGCGAGCTCGCCAAGTTCGGCGCCCATGCCCTGCAGTGCGACCCGCATCGGGTGATCACCTTCGGCGGCAAGCCGCTCTTCCCGGCGACGGTCGAGAGCCCTTACATCATCCGTGTCGCCATTGCCTTGTTCATGGTGGCGGCCAGCATCGAGGGACAATCCACGATCCTCAACGCCGATCCGATCCGCCGCGCCCACCCCGGGTTCGTCGAAAACCTCGCGGCAATCGGCGCCGACGTCGAGTGGTCATGAGGCGCGATGCGCGCGCCGGAGGCGCCGTCCGCAAACGTGGAATCTGCTTTGCGGCCGTGAATGCGCTCCAGGGGCCGGACTCAATTCCCCAAGTTGCGTCATCCCGGGCGAGGTCCGGCGCCAGCCGGCCTGAGACCCGGGACCTAGGGGCGGCCGGCAGGGTGTGTGGCCCCTGGGTCCCGGACACCTCGCTCCGCTCGGTTCCGGGATGACGCAGTGATGAGGTCTGGCCCTTTGCTATCAGCGCCGCGGGGAAGAGACGCCTTCCTGTTGAGTACAGACCCTAGGGGCGCCGTCCGCTTCTAGGGAATAGGCACGTTCTGACGGTTGAAGTCCGGATCGCGCCATATGCTGGCGCCCTCGTAGCGTTGCCAGAGATCGGGCGGCAGGATGCTCTCACGCTCGATGTGGGTGACCTGCCTGGCGACCCGATGCAGGCCCGGCGTGCCCAGACGGGCGTCAAACTCTTCGGCGTCGAATTCGACATTGTCGAAGTCGTGCTCGAACGGCGGCAGCCCGGTGAAGTCGTAGATGGCGTTCATCGCCGCCTTCGGATGCCGGGTGAGTGTGTCGTAGGGCAGGAGGAGCAGCCGCCCGGCGTGCGGCCCATGCATCCCCTGCTTGAGGGAATTCAAGGCGTAGCCGATCATCCCGGTGCTGCTCATCATCCCCTCCGCCCTGGAATAGACGGTGCCGTTACGGTCAAAGGCGAAGATCCGCGAAAGTTCGAAGGGGTTGGCCCGGATCAGGCGCTCCACGGAGTCCATGATCCAGGGCACGTGGCGCACGCAGCAGATGACCTTGGCGTCTGGAAACAGCCGGTCGATGAGCTCCAGCCGCGCGGTCCAGCCGCGGTTGGTGTCGAACACCGTGCGGCTGGGGTGGATGGCATGGTAGTAGCCCTCCACCACGCTCTTCAGGATGGCCTCGCGCTGCGTGTCGTCGATGAAGACCGAGGTCTCGTTTCCCTGGCTCATGTCGGCCAGCAACGCCCCGACGAGCGAACCCACCGGACTGGTCATTCCGGCGTGAACGGCAGGATTCTGAGACAGCAAAGCCGCAAGAAGCGTCGAACCGGCCCGCGGCAGGCCGGCGATGAAGTGAATGCCGTTCTTCACGTCTGCGGGCCCCTGTTCAGGCGGCGTATAGCACAGCGACTTCGGCGCCGGAGGCTGCCAGCGGCGGCCGCCAGGCCCAGCCGGCGGCGGCGTCGAAGGCGAGGGTGAGGACGACAAGGCCGGAGTGCTGCTCCCAAAGCTGGCAGGGGAGGGGGAGCTCGCCGCTGGCCCAGCGCCAGGCCGCGTCGGTGGCGGCTTCCTCGGGGTGGAAGCCCTCGATTTCGCCCAGCGAGACCTGGCGGCCAGGGTCTCGGCCATCGCCGAGCCGCAGGCTCCTGAGGCAGACTCCCAGCTCGCGGCGGTCTTTACTCTCGCCCGTCCAGGCCGGCGAAAAAGTGCGCGAGCAGAGCCGTGCGGACCCGGCTTCAGCCGGGAAAGCGAAGCACGCCACGCTGCCCGCGATCACCGGATCGAGGCGGCGGCCGTCGAGGATGAGATGCAGGTCGATGTCGTCAGATCGCGCCCAGCCAAGTCGGTGGGCGCGGGCGACGAGGCGCCGGCGGATGGCTTCGAGGCTGGCCGCATCATTGACGAACGGCCGCGCGTAGGCGGCCAGCGAAGCGTTGGCGCGTTCCTGATCGATCGCCTCCAGTCGACCATACTCACGCCCGAAGAAGGCGCGGTTGCCGGCGTCCATGTAGCTCTCGGTCGGGAGCCCTTCGGCCAGGAGCACGTCGTGGCTCTCCAATTCGACGTGCCAGTAGGTGACCTCGGAAGGCATGGGCCGGCCGATCATCTGGGTCGGCAGCAAACACGTCGAGCGTCCGAGCCGCCCACAATGGCCTGTGCGGGTGTTGGCGGGCGCCTTCGGAGATGGCCTGCCAAAGCGTGACCTGTGGCTCTCGCCGGGGCACGCTGTGTGCCTCAACCTTATCGAGGAGGTGTTCGTCCCGGTCGGCGAACTGGTGAACGGCGCCACCATCGCGCAGGT
>JBEKQJ010000058.1:0-13149 GCA_049519835.1 Caulobacteraceae bacterium
GCAAGACGTGCGACATCAAGGATCCGTCGCAGAACATCGTCTGGACCACGCCGGAAGGCGGCGGTGGACCCAACTATCCCAACATGTGACGCGCCCCGCACGCGCCGCAATTGCAAGGCTCAATATCGTCACCTCATGCCAATCTCCCTGCGCCTCGCCTGGATACCCCCGTTGCTTACGCTGGCGGCCTGCGCCACCGCCAGCCCGCCGCCGACCGCAACCAGTACGGCGGAGACCAATAGCGTTCCCGCCTCGATCGCCGGTCAGTCGGCCTACGGCCTGTTCCTGGCCGGGCAGTCGGCGATCAACACCGGCGAAGGCGCTGCCGCGGCCGGCTACTTCACACGCGCCGCCGGAGCGGCCGACGGCGCCGACGCGCCGTTCGTCGAGACCCATGCGTTCACGGCCGCCTTGCTGGCCGGCGACATCAAGGGCGCGGCGGCGATTGCGCCGGTGTCTGACGACGACGTGGTTCTGCAGCGCCTGGCGTTTCTCACCGTCGCCGTCGATGACCTGGCCAGCGGCAAGGCGGCCAAGGCGCGCACGCTGCTGGGGCAAGTGGGCGCACCCTATAACGCGGCCGGGTCCCTGCTGACGCCGTTCGCGGCGGCCAAGGCGGGCGACGGCGAGGCGGCCATCTCCATGCCGGTGATCGCCAACGATCCAGTGGCGAGCTACTTCGCCAGTCTCGACCAGGGCATCCTGTTCGAGCACCTGCGGCGCTACGACGAGGCCGAAACCGCTTTCCGCGCGCTGATTGTGCACGGCGATCCAGGCGCCCTGGCGAGCCTCAACCTCGGGGCCTTTCTGGAGCGTCGAGGCCGCTGGGCGGACGCCGTCGCCACCTATGACCAGGCCCTCAGCCGCGCGCCGGGCGACCCGACCCTGCTGGCCGCCAAGGCGAGGGCGGCAAGCCGCCACGACGCCCCGGCGATGGAAAGCCTCGACGCCTCCGCCGCCGAGGCCTTGACCGCCCTGTCTTCGACCCTGGTGGTGCGCAAGCAGAGCGAAGCGGCGTTGGCCTATCTGCGGCTGGCCCTTCGCCTCGATCCCGAACGCGACGCCGCCTGGCTGCTGGTCGGCGACATCCTGACCGACATCGGCGATAAGGACGCTGCACGCGTCGCCTATCTCGCCCCCAAGCCGGGACAGCCGGACTATGTGGCCGCGCGCGATAAGCTCGCCTGGTCGCTCCAGGCCGACGACCGCAAGGACGATGCGCTGGAACTGGCGCGGACGGCGGTGACGGCCGAGCCGGCGAGCCGGGAAGCGGCGACCAATCTCGCCGATCTGCTGCGCGCCGATGAGCGCTACAGCGAATCCGCCGCCATCCTCGATAAGCTGATCGCCGACGAGGGCGATACGCCCGATTGGCGGCTGCTCTACATGCGGGCGGTGGACAATCAGCTGAGCGATCACTGGCCCGAGGCCGAGAACGACCTCAACCTGGCGCTCAAGGAACGGCCAGATGAACCTGAATTACTGAACTTTCTCGGCTATTCGTGGATCGATCGGGGCGAGAAGCTGCACGAGGCCCTGGCCATGGTGCAGAAGGCCGTCGACGCCGACCCCAAATCGGGGGCGATGACCGACTCCCTGGGCTGGGGCTACTATCGTCTGGGCGACTACCAGACCGCGGTGGAAAAGCTCGAACTGGCGGTCTCGCTCGAGGCGGGCGACCCGGACATCAACAACCACCTCGGTGACGCCTATTGGCGCGTGGGCCGGCGGATCGAGGCGCGCTTTCAATGGAGCCGGGTGCTGACCCTGGAGCCGGACGCCAAGCTGCGCGCCGAGGTCGAGGCCAAGCTGCGCAATGGCCTTGGGCCGATCTCCGGCTCCTGAACGCCAGTGGTGGTTCGTCCGGGCTTCGCGCCGGCCAAGGTCAATCTGTTCCTTCATGTCGGGCCGCCGGCCGCCGATGGCTATCACCCGGTCTGCAGCCTGATGACCTTCGCCGACGTCGGCGACGAGGTGAGCCTCGTGGCGGGAGGCGCGGGTCTGGCGATCGAGGGGCCATTTGCGGCTGGCCTGGACGCGGGCGCGGATAATCTCGTCAGCCGGGCGCGCGAGGCGCTGCTGGCGCTCGGCGGCCGGATCGACGCCACCTTCGGCCTGCGCCTCACGAAACAGCTGCCGATCGCGGCCGGACTCGGCGGCGGCTCGGCCGATGCGGCGGCGGCCCTGCGTCTGATCCGGGAACGGGTCACGCCGGCGCCGACGGACGCCGAGCTTGAGACCATCGCCCGCAGCCTGGGAGCGGACGTGACCGCCTGCCTTGCCTCGCGGCCGGTGGTCGGAACCGGCCGGGGCGACGATCTCGAGCCGGCCCCGATTCTGCCCGACCTGCCGGCCGTGCTGATCAATCCGCTGGTCGCCTCACCGACCGGCGAGGTCTATCGCGCCTATGACGCGGCGACGTCCCCGCAAGGCGCGGCGAGGCCGGCAGCGCCTGGACCCATCGACTCACCGCGGACGGCGGCCGCCTGGCTGGCCACCTGCCGCAATGATCTCGAGGCGCCGGCCGTGCGTCTGCGGCCCGCGATCGGCGACGCGCTCGCCAGACTGGCCGCCGAATCGGAGACGTTGCTGGCCCGAATGTCCGGGTCAGGCGCCACCTGTTTCGCGCTCTGCGAGAGCGAATCCGACGCGGCGACGCTGGCGGCGCGGCTGTCGGCGGCGGAGCCCGGCTGGTGGGTGAGGCCGACCGTCCTCAAGGGCGCGGCGCAACCTTGACCCCGGTTCGCGCGCTTTAGAGGGCGGCCGCCGCTTTCAGGCGCGGCCCCTGAAAGGTGACTGACCATGAAGCTCACGACCATGTTCGGCGGCCTCGCCCTTGCGGCGATCGCTGCTTCCGCCCTGGCCCAGACGGCGCCCGATTCCTCGGCGCCGGCAGATCAGAATATGAGCGCTCCGGCGACTCAGGCTGCGCCGCCGCCCCCGATGGCCGTTCCGGCCACAGCGGCTGGCGTCAACGCCTCGACCGGCCCGGTCCCGGCTGATCAGCTCCCGCAGGGGCAGGCTACGGCCCTCGCGTCGGGCGACAACCAGATGGTGACCAACGGTCCGGTCCCCGACACGGCGGCCAATCGGGCCAAATACGGCGGCCCGAAGTCGCACGGCGGACGCGCGACTCCCCCCATTGGCAATTGACGGCGGCCTGAAGCTTTGCGAGGGGGGCGGGTTCCGCCCGTCCCCGGACCTACGAGGATTTTAAATGCGCCTTCACGCCTTGGTCGCCGCCGCCCTCGCCGCTGCGCCGTTCGCCGTCCACGCCCAGACCGCAGCGGCCCCGACTATGCCGCCTGCGGCCGCGCCCGCCGCGCCAGCGCTTCCGGCCTCGCCGCAGTTGACCTCCAAGGGTGACGTCGTCGCGACGCTCAAGGCCTCGCCGGACTTCTCGATCCTCAGCAAGGCTCTAGACGACACCCAGCTGAGCGCGGTGGTCGCCGGGACTCCGGGTCTGACTCTTTTTGCGCCGACCAACGCCGCCTTCAAGGCCCTGCCGCCGGCTGAGCTGTCGGCCCTGCTCGACCCGAAGAACGTCTCCACCCTGCAAAAGGTGCTGACCTATCACCTCGTGCACCTGTCGCTCGATACGGCGAAGTTCAAGGGCGCCAAGGGTCCGGTACAGACCGTCGAGAACGGCAGTGTCGAGCTCGACGGCAGCGGCCCGACGCCGAAGGTCAATGACGCCGACATCATCCAGTCGGACGTGCGGGCCCCGAACGGCAACCTCATCCAGGTCGTCGACAAGGTGCTTATCCCCGCCGACGTAACCCTGCCGGTGGCGAGCGCTCAGGCCGGGAGTTCGACCGGCGACGGACGCTGAGCCGGGCTTGAGGCGGTGAGGGGCGCACTCTAGGGTCGGCCTGCGCCGCCCCTGGCGCGCCGCACCGCACCCTCCCATGGCCCTTTCATTTCAGGACATCATCCTGGCGCTCCACGCCTACTGGAGCGAGCGCGGCTGCGTGATCCTGCAGCCGTATGACGTCGAGGTGGGAGCGGGAACGCTTCATCCGGCCACTGTGCTGCGGGCGCTGGGGCCAAAGCCCTGGCGGGCCGCTTACGTCCAGCCCTCGCGCCGGCCGGCCGACGGACGGCACGGCGACAACCCCAATCGGCTGAGGCACTTCCACCAGTACCAGGTGATCCTGAAGCCAAACCCGGACGACATGCAGCAGCTCTACCTCGCCTCTCTGGAGGCGATCGGCATTGACCCGAAGCTGCACGACATCCGCTTCGTCGAGGACGACTGGGAGAACCCCACCGTCGGGGCCTGGGGCCTGGGCTGGGAGGTGTGGTGCGACGGCATGGAGATCAGCCAGTATACCTACTTTCAGCAGGTCGGCGGCCTTGACGTCTGGCCCGTCGCCGGCGAGCTGACCTATGGTCTCGAGCGCCTGGCGCTCTATGTCCAGGGCGTCGACAACATCTTCGACCTGGCGTTCAACGACCCCCAGGGCCCGGATTTCATGACCTACGGTGACGTCTTCCTGGAAAACGAGCGGCAGTTTTCCGCCTACGAACAGGAGGTCGCCGACACCGACATGCTCATTCGCCAGTTCCACGACATGGAGGCCATGGTGCCGCGGCTGTTGGCGGCGAGGGGCCGGCGCGGCCAGCCGCTGGTGCTGCCGGCCTTCGACCATGTCCTCAAGGCATCGCACCTGTTCAACCTGCTCGACGCACGCGGCGCCATCGCGGTGGCGGAACGGCAGAGCTATATCGGCCGCATTCGCGACCTGTGCAGGGAATGCGCCTTGGCGTGGGTGAAACTGCAAGAGGCGGCCGCCTGAGCCCATGGCGCAGCTGCTGCTCGAACTGTTCAGCGAAGAGATCCCCGCGCGCATGCAGGACGGCGCGGCGCGTGATCTCCAGCGCCTGGTCGCCGCCGAACTCGCCCGCGCCGAACTGCCTTTCGACAGCCTGACCACCTTCGCCGGACCCCGCCGGCTGACGCTTGCTGTCGACGGCCTGCCGGTCCGGCAAGCCGACCGCGCCGAAGAGCGCAAGGGGCCGCGCGTCGGCGCGCCGGAGCAGGCCATGGCCGGTTTCCTGCGCACGGCCGGCGTGTCGCAAGAGGCGCTCGTCGAACGCGACGGGGTTTGGTTCGCGACGATCGAGCGCGCCGGTCGGCTCACCGCCGAGGTGATCGCCGAGATCGTCCCGACCATCGTTCGCGCCTTTCCCTGGCCGAAATCGATGACCTCGGGTTGGGGGACACTGCGCTGGGTGCGACCCCTGCACCGGATCCTGTGCCTGTTTGATAGTGAGGTGGTTCCGTTGGAGATCGACGGGATCGCGGCTTCGGACCTGACCGAAGGCCACCGAGTCATGGGAAGCGGCGCGCCGTTTCGCGTCACCAGCTTCGAGGACTATCGGGCCACGCTCGCCGCCCAGTTCGTGGTGCTGGACGCGGACGAGCGCAAGCGGCGGATTCTCGAGGGTGCGCGGGCTGCATGCAGAGCGCGCGGCCTTACGATGGTCGACGACGACGGCCTGCTGAACGAGGTGGCGGGCATGGTCGAATGGCCGGCGCCTCTGCTCGGCGACATGGATCCGGCCTTCCTCGCCCTGCCGCCGGAAGTGGTGCGGACCTCCATGCGCACCCACCAGCGCTATTTCGCCGTCGCCGGCGAGGATGGACGGCTGGCGCCGCATTTCGTGGTGGTGGCCAACCTCGAGGCGGCCGACGGGGGCAAGCTGATCGCCGCCGGGGCTGCCCGGGTGCTTTCGGCCCGGCTCAAGGATGCGCAGTTCTTCTGGGAAGAGGACCTGGCGAAGCCGCTGGAGAGCCGGCTGGAGACGCTGAAAGGAGTCACCTTCCACGCCAAACTCGGCACGATGTTCGAGCGGGTAGAGCGGATCGAGGTGTTGGCGGGGATTATTGCCACAATGATGGAGGCCAATCCCGCAGAGGCGGCACAAGCCGCGCGGTTGGCCAAGACCGACCTCGCCACGGCCATGGTCGGCGAGTTCCCCGAGCTGCAGGGGATCATGGGCGGCTACTACGCCGCCGCCCAGGGCGCTAATCCGGCTGTCGCCGCGGCGATCCGCGACCACTATCGCCCTCAGGGGCCGTCCGAGCCGGTCCCGACCGCGCCGCTCTCCATGGCCGTCGCACTGGCCGACAAGATGGATTCCATCCTGGCGTTCTTCTCGATCGGCGAGGCCCCGACCGGTTCGCGCGACCCCTATGCCTTGCGCCGCGCGGCGCTGGGGGTGATCCGCATCGTGTTGGAGAACGGCGTCACTCTGCCGCTAAACGACGTGATCGGGCACTCGCAATTCGACGGGGAGGGCGTCGCCGCCTTCTTTGCCGACCGCCTCAAAGTGCTGCTGCGCGACCGCGGCGCGCGCCACGACCTCGTGGACGCAATTTTCGCGCTCGGCGACGATGATATCCTGCGTATCGCCAAGCGGGTCGAAATCCTCTCCGTGTTTCTCGACGGTGAAGACGGCGCCAACCTGTTGGCCGCCTATCGCCGGGCCGGCAACATCCTCTCCGCCGAGGCCCGTAAGGGGCCCCTGCCGGAGGCCATACTTCGCCGGCCGGAGGGTCCAGCCGAAGAGCTGGCGCTCTACGAAGCCGTGACGGCCTTGCACCCGGCCGTGTGGCGCGCCCTGGAGCAGGACGACTACGCCGCGGCGCTGTCCGCCTTGGCCAGCCTGCGGGCGCCGGTCGACGCCTTCTTCGAGGCGGTGCTGGTCAATTCGCCCGTAGCGGCGGAACGCGCCAATCGACTGGCGCTTCTAACTGGGGTGCGTGAGGTCATGGGCCTCACGGCGGACTTCGCCCGGGTTTCAGGTTAGGAAGGCGGCATGAGTACGCAGACAGTCTCCAAAGCCCAGCGCGTCTACGCTTTCGGCGGCGGTAGCGCCGACGGCGGGGCGGCGATGAAGGAGCTGCTCGGCGGCAAGGGCGCCAACCTGGCGGAGATGTCGGCGCTCGGCCTCCCTGTACCGCCAGGGTTCACCATTACCACGGCGGTGTGCAACGCCTACTACGCGGCCGGCAAGACGTTCGCCGCCGGTCTGGAGGACGAGGTCCGGCAGGCCCTGACGCGCGTGGAGGGCCTGGTCGGGCGCAGGTTCGGCGATCCCTCTGGACCATTGCTGGTGTCGGTGCGCTCCGGCGCGCGCGCCTCAATGCCCGGCATGATGGACACCGTGCTCAACCTCGGCCTCAACGATGAGACGGTCGAAGGCCTGGCGGCGCTGGCCTCGGATCGGCGCTTCGCCTTCGACAGCTATCGCCGCTTCATCCAGATGTACTCCAACGTGGTGCTGGGCCTCGACCATCACCTGTTCGAAGAGATCCTCGACGATCACAAGGACACCCTCGGAGTCTCGGTCGATACGGCGCTCACCGCCGACAACTGGCGCGCCGTGGTGGCCGACTACAAGGCGGCCGTTCGCCAGGAGCTGGGGACGGCGTTTCCTGAGGATCCTTTCGACCAGCTCTGGGGTGCGATCGGCGCGGTGTTCGACAGCTGGATGAACGACCGGGCCAAGTTCTACCGCCGCATGCATGGCATCCCCGAGGCCTGGGGCACCGCCGTCAACGTCCAGTCTATGGTGTTCGGCAATATGGGCGAGACCAGCGCCACGGGCGTCGCGTTCACGCGCGACCCGGCCACCGGCGAAGCGACGCTCTATGGCGAATTCCTGATCAACGCTCAGGGCGAGGACGTGGTGGCCGGCATCCGAACGCCCCAGACGCTGACGCGAGCGGCGCGCGAGAAGATGAACGAGACCGCGCCCTCCATGGAGGAGGCCATGCCGGCCTCATTTGCGGAATTCGGCGACGTCGTGCGGCGCCTCGAGAGCCACTACCGCGACATGCAGGACATCGAGTTTACCATCGAGCGCGGACGGCTCTATGTGCTGCAGACCCGCAACGGCAAGCGCACGGCCCGGGCGGCGCTGCGGATCGCCGTGGACCTGGCCAGCGAAGGGGTGATCTCCCGTGAGGAGGCCATCCTGCGCGTCGAGCCGGCCTCGCTCGACCAGCTGCTGCATCCAACCATCGACCCGGCCGGTGACCGCGACGTGATCGCCCAAGGCTTGCCGGCCTCGCCCGGTGCGGCGGTGGGCAAGATCGTCTTCACCGCCGAGGCGGCGGTGCGCGAGGCGGCCGGCGGCGAAGCCGTGATCCTGGTGCGGGAAGAGACCTCGCCGGAGGACATTCGCGGCATGGACGCCGCCCAGGGGGTCGTCACCGCCCGCGGCGGCATGACCAGCCACGCCGCCGTGGTCGCCCGCGGCATGGGCCGGCCCTGCGTCTGCGGCGTGGGCGAGATGATCATCGATGTGGCCGCTGGCCGGCTCACCTGTCGCGGCCGATCCTTCGTGGCCGGCGAGGTGATCACCGTCGATGGGGCCCGTGGCGAGGTTTTGGCCGGCGCCGCCCGCATGGTCGAGCCGGAACTGTCCGGCGATTTCGCCATCCTGATGGCCTGGGCTGACGAGACCCGCCGGTTGAAGGTGCGGGCCAACGCCGAGACGCCGCACGACGCCCGCGTCGCCCGCCAGTTCGGAGCCGAGGGCATCGGCCTGGCGCGCAGCGAGCACATGTTCTTCGACGAAGGCCGCATCGAGGTGGTGCGGGAGATGATCCTGGCCGACGACGAGGCCGGGCGGCGCGTCGCGCTCGCCAAGCTTCTGCCTATGCAGCGCAGTGACTTCGTCGAGCTGCTGGAGATCATGGACGGCTATCCGGTCACCATCCGGCTGCTCGATCCGCCGCTGCACGAGTTCCTGCCGCATACCGAGGCGGAGTTGGTCGCCGTCGCTGCGGCCACCGGTCACGATCCCGCCGACCTGCTGCGCCGGGCCGAGGAGCTGCGCGAAACCAATCCCATGCTCGGCCATCGCGGCTGCCGCCTCGGCGTCTCCTATCCGGAGATCTACGAGATGCAGGTGCGGGCCATCGTCGAGGCCGCCTGCGAGGTGGCCGGCCGCGTCGCCGCCCCGCCGGTCCCAGAGATCATGCATCCCCTCGTCGCCAAGGGCGAGGAGATGAACTACCTGCGCGCACTTACCGACCGCGTCGCCAAGGAGGTGATGGCTGAGCGGGGCGTCACCATCGACTATAAGGTCGGCACCATGATCGAGCTGCCGCGCGCGGCGCTCACCGCCGATGAACTGGCCAGAGGCGCGGAGTTCTTTTCGTTCGGCACCAACGACCTCACCCAGACCACCTTCGGGATCAGCCGTGACGACTCCGGCCGGTTTCTCGAGGCCTATATCAATAACGGCATCTTCGAGACGGACCCGTTCGTGTCGCTGGACGTGAAGGGCGTCGGCGCGCTGATTCGCATCGCGGCTGAGAAGGGCCGCACGGCGCGGCCGGACATCAAACTCGGTATCTGCGGCGAACACGGCGGCGATCCGGCCTCGATCGCCTTCTGCGAGAGCGCCGGTCTCGATTATGTCAGCTGCTCGGCCTACCGGGTCCCGATCGCTCGGCTGGCTGCGGCTCAGGCGGCCTTGTCGGTCAAGCGGTAGGGGCCCCTCTCCCCTTGAGGAGAGGGGTTAGGAACTTCAGCGGCACCAGCGATGGTGATGGCGCCAGCCACAGTGGTGGTGGTGGTGCCACCAATGGTGGCGATGATGCCACGGCTGCGCGCTGGCCGCCCCGGCCAGCATGGAGACCGCCAGAGCGGCGGCGATAATGCGAGTCATCTGATCTCTCCGTCCAAGGCCTCGCCCCGAAGGGCGAGGGGTGATCCGCAACTAACGGCAGATGCGGTGATGGTGATGCCACCAGCAGTGACGATGGTGGTGATGGAACATCGGCTGTGCGCTAGCTGCGCCCGCCAACAGCGACACCGCTAAGGCGGCGGCGAGGATCCGGGTCATGAGAGGTCTCCACCCGCTAATGCGCGTTGTTGCGCTCCCGTCCAGATGCGCCCGGACGGCTGACCATTTGCTGAACACATGAGTCGGTCAAACGACATCAACCTAACCCTCGCGTAACAAAGGCAACGCCAGACCTCCGGCCGGGCGGGCCACCAGCAACTCGCGGCGAAACCGGAAGAGTTCGGCCGGACGTCCGCCAGTGCCCGGATCCATGCGCCCGAGGCCTTCGACCAGTCCGGAGCGCTCAACGCCGCGGCGAAAATTCTGTTTGTGGAGCGTCACACCAGCGATCGCCTCAACGGCCCGCTGGAGGGCGGAAAGTGTGAACTCTTCACCCATGAATTCAAAGGCGATCGGTCGATACTTCAACTTGCCACGGAGGCGCCCGAGGGCAGTGGCGAGGATACGGCGATGGTCAGAGATCATCGGCGCGCCGAGCGCCGGATCGAAACGGGTCGGCCGGGTCGCGGGTCCACTAGCTGTCAGGTTTCGGTCGCGCCCCGCCTCCGGGGCCAGCCCAGCTTCGTAGAGCAGCTCGTAACGATCCAGGACGCGCTCCTCGTTCCAGCGCGCTCCCTCGCACGCGAAGAGAAGGGCGGCGCGGCTGCGGCGGGCTTGTGAACGTCCGGCCCAGGTCTGCAGGGCGGGCCAGATGACCCCGTCGACGATCTCCGGGCGGCCGGCGCGCCAGTCTTCCCACGGGAAGAAGCGCGACCATGGCGACCAGCGGGAATCGGGAGCGTTGGTGTCCTCCGCGGCCGGCGCCAGGGCGAGGTAGCCCACCGAGATCACCCGCGCTGCGCCGGCCCCCACGTCGGCAAGCGGCGCCTCTCGACCCAGGTCTCCAAATGTATAGAGCTGTTCGACATACCCCAGTTCGAAGCGGGTCTGGCGGGCGACGAACTCGCGCAGCGCCAGCTCGAAGGTGCGGTGGCCAGCTGGATCGAACGGGCCGACCGGCAAGCCTTCGTAGGGCGAGAGAGCGTGGGTCTCCAGGTCGTGCGGCCGCACGGTCAGGACCTGGCCTTCGCCGTGGCGAAGCGCGAGAATCACGGCCGAAAGGCCGATGACGACCAGGGAGTCCGGTCCGGGACTCATTCGGTGCCGAAAGCCGACTGGATCGACGCGAAGCCGGCCGACTCGGACAGGAGCTGAAATCTCTGCAGATAGCGGCCAGCCGCCTCTGCCGGGGAGAGGGGCGCCATGTGAGCATGAAATCCGGGCGGGGCGGGGCCGAACAGGGCCAGGGCTTCGGCATGATCGAAGCCGGCCAGCGTCGTCGCTTCCAGGAAGGCGCTGGCCCGATCGGCGTCCTTGATCAGGGACTTGATCGGCGCCGGCGTCGCGGCCGGAAGGCCAAATCTGATGTGGATCGCGCCCTCGAGGCGAGTCTCAAAATTGCGATAGTCGAATCCCAGCGCGGCTTTGAACGGCGAGATCATGTCGCCGATCACATACTCGGCCGCGTCGTGAAGCAGCGCGGCGAGACGCCAGCGAGGTTCGAGGGCCGGGCGAAGGTGGGCGACGATCTCCTCGACCACCACGGAATGCTGAGCGACCGAGAAGGCGTGATCGCCCACCGTCTGGCCGTTCCACCGCGCCACGCGAGCGAGGCCATGGGCGATATCCTCGATCTCGATGTCGAGCGGCGAGGGATCAAGCAGGTCGAGCCGGCGTCCGGAGAGCATCCGCTGCCAGGCTCGCGGCGCCGGCTGGGCCTCCCGTCCGCGCCCTGGGCCCCTGGCCATGACGGTCAGGCGGCGACGTCGACGGCCAGGGCTTCGCGAGCGTCCTCCACGGCCTGGCGGATCTTGTCGGGCCCACCGGCGTAGAGGATCGAGCGCGAGGCCGAAACGAACAGCCCGTGGCCGTCGGCGCGCCGCCCGGCCCGCACCACGGCTTCAGCCGAGCCGCCTTGTTCGCCGTAGCCCGGCGCCAGGATGGTCAGGCTTGGCGCCGCCGCTCGCACCGCCGCGAGCTCACGGGGCGCAGTGGCGCCGACAACCAGCATCGTCGGCCCAAGCTTGTTCCAGACCTCTTCGGCCCGGCGCGCGACGGCGAGAAAGAGGGGCTCGCCGCCGGCGTCGGCGGTCTGGAAACGATCGGCGTCCGGATTGCTAGTCCGGCAGAGGACGACCGCGCCACGGTCGGGCCACTTCAGGAAGGGAAGCACGGTGTCGTCGCCCATGTAGGGGTTCACGGTCACTGCGTCGGCGCCGTATCGCTCGAAAGCCTCGCGCGCATACATCTCGGCGGTCGACCCGATGTCGCCGCGCTTGGCGTCGAGCAAGACAAAAGCGTGTGGCGCCCGTTCACGGATGTAGGTGATGGTTTCCGCAAGGTCGTCCTCGGCGCCCACGGCGGCGTGGTGGGCGAACTGCGGCTTGAACGCGGCCACGCGTGCGCCGACTAGGTCGACGATGAGGCGATTGAAGGCCAGCACGGGTCGGTCCGCGCTCCGGCACGGCTCGGGCATACGCTCGATGATGGGATCGAGACCCACGCAGAGGGACGTGCCCGACGCCTTCCAGGCGCGGGCGAGTTTGGCGGTGAAATCCACAGCTGACTCCTTTGAGCGGGATCATACACCGCCTCTGCGGGTTCCGTTAAGCGCCGGGAAAGGTTGGTAGTGGGCTAGTTTGAAATTGGAACAGTGGCGCCGCAAGGGACCGGATGGGATCGCAAGGGACCGCGTGGGACCGAACGTCGCGGACACGCGCTTGTGCGCTCAAGCATCTTTAATGATACCATCTAACGTGCCATATGGCGGCCCATGGCAACGATTCCAAAATCCTCCCGCCCGCGCGATCCCAACCAAATGGCGAAACTTATCGCCGACCTGGCCACGGGCGGCGCGGCGGTCAAGACTGATGATGGGCGCGATGTCGCTGCCGTGCTGCTCGGTCGGCGCGGCCGTAGCGGCAGCTGCGTCTGAAAAGCACGATGCCGACATCTTTCTATATTCGGGTCCGATAGAAGATACCGGATATGGAAGCCTCGCTAGCGCCATCGCTAAGGCGGGCAAGCCGCGTAGCCGAGCGATCTTGATCTTGGTCACAAATGGCGGCTCGGCCAATGCCGCCTATCAGATCGCTCGGCTTATGCAGAAGATGTACGACGAGTTTTTGTTATACTGCCCTAGTCGATGCAAGAGCGCTGGAACTCTAGTCGCAATCGGCGCTCACAGGCTAATTATGGATAGCTTTTCCGAATTAGGCCCGCTTGACGTTCAGTTACTAAAAGAGGACGAGATCGGCGCTAGGAAATCTGGGCTACTTGCAA
>JBEKQJ010000059.1:0-12754 GCA_049519835.1 Caulobacteraceae bacterium
TGAGGACTAAGTCATGCTGTCACCGAAAAAGACCAAGTACCGCAAGCAGTTCAAGGGCAAGATCCATGGCAACGCCAAGTGCGGCTTCACGCTGAACTTCGGCTCTCATGGCCTCAAGTCCGTCGAACCCGAGCGGATCACCGCGCGCCAGATCGAAGCCGCGCGCCGCGCCATCACGCGGCAGATGAAGCGCCAGGGCCGGGTGTGGATCCGCATCTTTCCCGACGTGCCGGTGAGCGACAAGCCAGCCGAAGTCCGCATGGGCAAGGGCAAGGGCTCGGTCGAATATTGGGCCGCGCGCGTCGCGCCGGGCCGGATCATGTTCGAGGTCGATGGCGTGCCGGACGATATCGCCCGCGAGGCTCTGCGCCTGGGCGCGGCCAAGCTGCCGGTCCAGACCCGCATCGTCACTCGTCTGGCCATGGCGACGGAGGCTGCCTGACATGGACATCGATGACGTTCGCCGCCTGACGGCCGACCAGCTCGCCGAGTCGCTGCTGAACCTGAAGAAGGAGCAGTTCAACCTGCGCTTCCAGGCGGCCACCGGCCAGCTCGAAAAGACCCACCGCGTGGAGGAAGTGCGCCGCGACATCGCGCGCATCAAGACCGTCCTGCACGCCAAGGCCCCCGCGGCCTAGAGGAAGAAGACGATGCCGAAGCGAATTCTCGAGGGACTGGTCGTCTCCGACAAGGGCGACAAGACCGTGGTCGTCCGTGTCGAGCGGACCTTCCTGCACCCCCTGCTCAAGAAGACCGTGCGCCGGTCCAAGAAGTACCACGCGCACGATGAGCACAACGCCTACCACGCCGGCGAATTCGCCCGGATCGTGGAGTGCGCGCCACGCTCGAAGCTGAAGACCTGGGAAGTGCTCCCTAAGGATGGGGCCGCGCAATGATCCAGATGCAGACCAACCTCGAGGTCGCCGACAACTCCGGCGCGCGCCGCGTGATGTGCATCAAGGTGCTGGGCGGGGCCGGCCGGCGCTATGCCGGTGTCGGCGACAAGATCGTCGTCTCGGTCAAGGAAGCCATCCCGCGGGGCCGCGTGAAGAAGGGCGACGTCCTGCAGGCCATCGTCGTGCGCACGGCCCAGGCCATCAAGCGCAAGGACGGTTCGGTGATCCGCTTCGACCGCAACGCCGCGGTGATCGTCAACAAGCAGTCCGAGCCCATCGGCACGCGCATCTTCGGACCGGTTCCGCGCGAGCTGCGCGCCAAGAACCACATGAAGATCATCTCGCTTGCGCCGGAGGTGCTGTGATGGCCGCCAAGATCAAGAAGGGCGACCGCGTCGTCCTGCTGGCCGGAAAGGACAAGGGCCGCACGGGTCAGGTGTCAAAAGTTCTGCCCAAGGATGAGCGCGTGTTCGTGTCGGGGCTCAACCTCGTCAAGCGGCACACGGCGCCGAGCCAGGCCGACCCGCAGGGCGGCATCAAGACCAAGGAAGCAAGCGTGCACGTCTCCAACGTCGCCATCGTCGATTCGAAGGGCAAGCCGACCCGCGTCGGCTTCCGCGTCGAGGATGGCAAGAAGGTGCGGTTCGCTAAGACGACCGGTGAGGTGATTCATGGCTGACGCGGCTTACGAGCCCCGGCTCAAGTCCGACTACCGGCAGCGCATCCGCAAGGCGCTGAAGGATCAGTTCGGCTACACGAACGAGATGCAGATCCCCAAGCTCGACAAGATCGTCGTGAACATGGGTATCGGCGAAGCCGTGACCGACTCCAAGAAGCCGGCCGCGGCCATGAAGGACCTTGCCGCGATCACCGGCCAGAAGCCGGTGGCCACCAAGGCCCGCACCTCCATCGCCGGCTTCAAGCTGCGCGAAGGCATGGTCGTCGGCGCCAAGGTAACCCTGCGCAAGGACCGCATGTACGAGTTCCTCGACCGCCTGGTCACGATCGCCCTGCCGCGGGTCAAGGATTTCCGCGGCCTCAAGGCCACCAGCTTCGACGGCCGTGGCAACTATGCCATGGGTCTGAAGGAGCATCTGGTGTTCCCCGAGATCAATTACGACGAGATCGACCAGGTCTGGGGCATGGACATTATCGTCTGCACGACCGCGAAGACCGATGACGAAGCGCGCGCGCTTCTCAAGGAATTCCAATTCCCGTTCGCGGCCTAAAGGAAAGAGACAGTCATGGCCAAGAAGAGCGCCATTAACCGCAACGAGATGGTCCGCCGGCTGGTGAAGAAGTTCGCCGCCAAGCGAGCCGCCCTCAAGGCGACCGCGGAAAACGAAGCCCTGTCGCTCGAGGAGCGCTTCGAGGCGCGCCTCAAGCTCGCCGAGCTACCGCGCAACTCAGCGGCGGTCCGCATCCGCAACCGCTGCGAGGTGACGGGCCGTCCTCGGGCCTACTACCGCAAGCTGAAGATGAGCCGGATCGCCCTGCGCGAACTGGGCTCCGCCGGCCAGATCCCCGGCCTCGTGAAGTCGAGCTGGTGAGGGAAAGATGGTGAACGATCCCCTGGGCGATATGATCGCCCGCATCCGCAACGCCGCCGAGCGCCGCCGCTCCAAGGTGTCGACGCCGGCCTCCAAAATGCGCCAGCGCGTGCTCGAAGTGCTGCAGGCCGAAGGCTACATCCGCGGCTTCGAGCTCGTCCAGAAGCCGGGCGCGTTCCCGGAGTTCGAGGTCGAGTTGAAGTACTTCGACGGCGAGCCGGTGATCGTCGAGATCAGCCGAGTCTCCAAGCCGGGGCGCCGGGTCTATTCGGCCATTGGCGATCTCAAGCCGGTGAAGAACGGCCTGGGCATCTCCATCCTGTCGACGCCCAAGGGCGTGATGTCCGACATCGCCGCGCGCGAAGCGCACGTGGGCGGTGAAGTCCTCTGCCGGGTGTACTGACATGTCGCGTATCGGCAAGAAGCCCATCGCCATTCCGGGCAACGTCCAAGCCCTGGTCGAAGGCCAGACCATCCGCGTGAAGGGTCCCAAGGGCGAGCTCGCCTGGACGGTCACCGACGAGGTCGTGGTCGGCTTCGAGAACGGCGAATTGACCTTTGCGCCACGCGATGACAGCTCGCGCGCCCGCGCCATGTGGGGCCTCTCGCGGACCCTGGTGGCCAACATGGTCACCGGTGTTACGGTCGGCTACGAGAAGACCCTCGAGCTGGTCGGCGTCGGCTACCGCGCCCAGATGAAGGGCCAAGCCCTCAACATGCAGCTCGGCTTCTCGCACGAAGTCGATGTTCCGGCCCCTCCGGGCGTGACCTTCCAGGTCCCGCGGCCGGTGGAGATCAGGATCAGCGGCATCGACAAGCAGGTCGTGGGCGAGACCGCCGCGCGCATCCGCAAGATCCGTCCGCCGGAGCCCTATAAGGGCAAGGGCGTGCGCTTCGCGGGCGAGGCCGTTCGCCGCAAGGAAGGCAAGAAGAAGTAAGTCATGGCCCTCTCCACTCACCAATCCACCAAGAAGCGCGCTCAGCGCGTTCGTCGCCGTCTGAAGAAGGTCGGCGCCGGCCGGCCGCGCCTGTCGGTCTTCCGCTCGGCGAAGAACATCTACGCCCAGGTGATCGACGACGCCCAGGGGGTCACCCTGGCCGCGGCCTCGTCGCTGGAAGCTGGCGCTGACAAGGGCTCCGACAAGTCGGCGGCCGCCAAGGTCGGCGCCCTGGTCGCCCAGCGCGCGCTCGAGAAGGGCGCCAAGGACGTGGTCTTCGACCGTGGCGGCTATATCTATCACGGCCGGATCAAGGCGCTCGCGGACGCGGCGCGTGAAGCCGGCCTGAACTTCTGAGGAACCATTAGATGGCCCGAGGCGAACAACAGCGCGGCGGCGAGCGTCGCGACCGACGCGACCGCAAGCAGCCCGAAGAGCGGAGCGACGGCGACATCGTCGAAAAGCTCGTCCACATCAACCGCGTCGCCGCCACCGTAAAGGGCGGCCGGCGCTTCTCCTTCGCCGCCCTGATGGTGGTGGGAGATCAGAAGGGCCGCGTCGGTTTCGGCCACGGCAAGGCCCGTGAGGTGCCCGAGGCGATCCGCAAGGCGACCGAGGAAGCCAAGAAGAGCATGATCCGCGTGCCGCTGCGCGAGTCGCGCACCCTGCACCACGACGGCGAAGGCCGTTGGGGCGCCGGCAAGATCATGATGCGCTCGGCGCCGGCCGGCACCGGCGTCATCGCCGGCGGCCCGATGCGGGCGGTGCTTGAGACGCTCGGCGTGCAGGACGTGGTCGCCAAGTCGGTCGGCTCGTCCAACCCCTACAACATGGTGCGGGCCACGTTCGAAGCGCTGAAGTCCCAATCTTCGCCCCGCCAAGTGGCCTCCAAGCGCGGCAAGAAGGTCAGCGATCTGCTCGGCCGGCGCGCCGACGTCGCCGCCGAAGCGGTGGAAGCCTGAGGTATAGCGACATGGCCAAGATCACCGTCCGTCAGACCGCCAGCCCGCTCCGCCGCAAGTCGGATCAGCGCGCGACCCTCGTGGGCCTGGGCCTCAACCGCATCGGCCGCCAAAAGGTGCTCGAAGACACGCCAAGCGTGCGCGGTATGATCGCCAAGGTCGCCCACATGGTCGAGGTCGTCGACTAATAACCTTTCACAGCCGAGTCGGGCGCGCCGCGCCCGGCGACAGATCTCTTGAGGAGAGGCGCAGAATGACCAAGCTCAACGAACTTTCGCCGCGCGAGGGCTCCGTCAAGGGCCGCATGCGCGTTGGCCGTGGCCCGGGCTCCGGCAAGGGCAAGACAGCGGGCCGCGGCGTCAAGGGCCAGAAGTCCCGCACCGGCGTCGCCATCAACGGCTTCGAGGGCGGCCAGATGCCGCTCCACATGAGGATGCCCAAACGCGGCTTCAACAACCCTTTCGCCAGGGATCTGGCGGAAGTGAACCTGTGGCGTCTGGAGCAGGCGATCGCCGCCGGCAAGCTCGACGCCGGCAAGCCGGTGGACGGCCAGGTTCTGGTGGCCGCCGGCATCGTGCGCCGACTGAAGGACGGCGTGCGCCTGCTCGGCAAGGGCGAACTCACCAGCAAGCTCGACATCACTGTCCACTCGGCTTCCGCCTCGGCCAAGGCCGCCGTGGAAAAGGCCGGCGGCTCGGTGACGACGACCGCGAAGCCCAAGGAAGCCACCGTCGAGGCATGAGCGCGCGCGGCGCGGTCTCGCATCCGCCGTCCTTCCGCCCTATCTCACCGACGGTGATTGAAGACTTGAGGTCCTGAATGGCTTCGGCCGCCGAACAGCTCGCCGCCAACATGAACTTCGGCGCCTTTCAGAAGGCGACCGAACTGCACAAGCGCATCTGGTTCACCCTGATCGCGCTCGTGATCTACCGGGTTGGGACCTACATCCCGATCCCGATGATCAACATTGTGGCCTTCGCCCATGCCTTCGAGGGGCAGTCGAAGGGCATTCTGGGCATGTTCAACATGTTCTCGGGCGGCGCCGTTCAACGCATGGCGATCTTTTCGCTCAACGTCATGCCCTACATCTCGGCCTCGATCATCGTACAGCTGCTGCAGACGGCCTATCCGCCGTGGGAGAAGCTGAAGAAGGAAGGCGGCGAGGCTGGCCGCAAGCAGCTCAACCAGTACACCCGTTACCTCACTGTGCTGCTGGCGATGTTCCAGTCGTTTGGCATCGCCGTGGGCCTCTCCAACAGCCCCGGCATCGTCGACCAGCCGGGGATCTTCTTCATCATCTCGACGATGGTGACGCTCACCGGCGGCACCATATTTCTGATGTGGCTGGGCGAGCAGATGACAAGCCGCGGTATCGGCAATGGCATCTCGCTGATTATCTTCGCAGGCATCGTGGCGCGCCTGCCGACCGCGCTCTGGCAATTGATCCAGGATGCGCGGCTGGACTCGTCGAAGACGTTCGAGATCTTCGGCCTGCTGATCCTCTCCGTGGTCATCATCCTGGCCATCGTGTTCATGGAGCGCGCCCAGCGGCGGCTGCTGATCGTCTATCCCAAGCGCCAGGTGGGCAATCGGATCATGGGCGGCGAGAACTCGTTTCTGCCGTTGAAGATCAACGTCTCGGGCGTGATCCCGCCGATCTTCGCCTCATCGCTGCTGTTGCTGCCGGCCACGGCCGTTGGCTTCCTGAAGCCGCAGAACCTGCCGTCGTGGCTGCAGTGGCTACCCGGCGCCGCGGGCGCGCTCACCCACGGCAAACCCGCCTACATCGCCCTCTACGGGGCCATGATCGTGTTCTTCTGCTTCTTCTACACCTCGGTGGTGTTCAACCCCGATGAGACGGCCGAGAACCTGCGCAAGTACGGCGGCAACCTGCCGGGCATCCGCCCCGGCAAGCGCACCGCCGAGTACATCGACTATGTGCTGACCAGGCTGACCATGATCGGCGCGGTCTACATCGCCGTCGTATGTTTGGTGCCGGAAGTGCTGGCCGGTCCCACCGGTTCGTACATGTTCGGCGGCACTTCGATCCTGATCGTCGTGTCGGTGACCATGGACACGGTGGCGCAGATTCAGTCACAACTGCTCGCCCATCAGTACGAAGGGCTGATCAAGAAGTCGAAACTGAGAGGCGCGCGGCGCTAGCCGCAGCGTCCTGGAGACGAAGGCCCGCGGGGGGAAGATGAATCTGATCCTGTTTGGCCCGCCCGCGGCGGGGAAGGGGACTCAGGCGGCGCGCCTGGTGAGCGAGCGCCACATGGTGCACCTCTCGACCGGCGACATGCTGCGGGCCGCCATCGCCTCGGGCTCCGAACTCGGCAAAAAGGTCGAGGCGATCATGGCCCACGGCGAACTGGTCACCGACGAGATCGTTATCCGGCTGATCGAGGAGCGGCTGCCGGGCCTGAAGGGCACCGGCGGGGCGATCTTCGACGGCTTCCCGCGCACCCAGGCCCAGGCCGAGGCCCTCGACGCCATGCTGAAGAGCCACCACCGCCAGGTCGACCTGGTCATCCGCCTGCTGGTGGACGACGAGGCGCTCAAGGCCCGGGTCGCTGGCCGTTTCGCCCAATCGGGACGGGCCGACGACAATCCAGTCTCCTTCGAACGGCGTTTGGCGGCCTACAACCGCGACACCGGACCGCTCGTTCCCTATTACAAAGATCAGGGCAAGCTGGCTGAAATCGACGGCATGGCCGACGTCGAGTCCGTGGCCGCGGCTGTCTCCGTGGTAATCGATCAGGTGAAGGCAAAAACCTCGGGCCTCGCCCATTGACCCAGAGCCAAAGATTACAATATACAGCGCGTTCCGCGATAGGGCGCGATAAGCGCGCTGGCCCTCCGCCCCCTGGGTGGCAGGGCCGGGTGTGCTTTTCGCGCTTGTCTGCGTGATCAGGAGAAAATCTGCGTGGCCCGTATCGCCGGTGTAAACATACCGACCAACAAGCGCGTTGTGATCGCGCTGCAATACATCCATGGCATCGGCCCGGCCAAGGCGCGGCAGATCGTGGACCGCGTCGGTATCGTCGACGCTCGCCGGGTGAGCGAGCTGACCGATCAGGAAGTGATCCAGATTCGTGAGACCATCGACCGCGACTATCAGGTCGAAGGCGACCTGCGGCGCGAGACGGCCGTCAACATCAAGCGGCTGATGGACCTGGCCTGCTATCGCGGCCTGCGCCACCGCAAGGGGCTTCCGGTCCGCGGCCAGCGCACCCACACTAACGCCCGCACCCGCAAGGGGCCGGCCAAGCCGATCGCCGGCAAGAAGAAGTAAGAGAGGCGCCCCGTGGCCAAGGAACCTGCCCGCGTTAAAAAGCGCGAGCGTAAGAACATCACCTCGGGCGTGGCGCACGTGAACGCCTCGTTCAACAACACCATGATCACCATCACCGACGCCCAGGGGAACGCCATCTCCTGGTCCAGCGCCGGCACGATGGGCTTCAAGGGTTCGCGTAAGTCGACGCCCTACGCCGCCCAGATGGCCGCCGAGGACGCTGGCAAGAAGGCCGCCGAGCACGGCGTCCGCACCCTGGAAGTCAATGTTTCGGGACCCGGCTCGGGTCGGGAATCGGCCCTCCGCGCGCTGCAATCGGTGGGCATGACCATCACAACCATCCGCGACGTCACGCCGATCCCGCACAACGGCTGCCGTCCGCCCAAGCGTCGTCGCGTCTAGGCCGCACGCCGCACCATTCGACGGCCCGACCGCCCGGGCCGTGAAGACTCTGTGTTCGAGGACACCTTGCCCGTGATCGAAAGAAACTGGAACGAACTGATCCGCCCCGAGAAGCCGCTCATCGAGTCCGGCAGCGATTCCGCGCGTAAGGCGCGGATTGTGGCCGAGCCCCTCGAGCGCGGTTTCGGCGTGACGCTTGGCAACTCCTTGCGCCGCGTGTTGCTGTCGAGCCTCCAGGGCGCCGCCGTCACCGCCATTCAGATTGATGGCGTTGTGCACGAATTCTCATCGCTTGAGGGCGTGCGCGAGGACGTGGTCGACATCGTCCTCAACATCAAGCAACTCGCGCTGCGCATGCACAGCGAGGGCCCAAAGCGCATGACCCTGCGCGCCACGGGGCCAGGTCCGGTCACGGCCAGCCAGATCGAGGCGCCGTCGGACATCGAGATCCTCAACGGCAAACACGTGCTCCTGACGCTCGATGAAGGCGCTTCGGTGCGCATCGAGTTCACCGTCCAGAACGGCAAGGGTTACGTGCCGTCGGAATTGAACCGGCCGGAAGACGCGCCGATCGGCCTCATCGCCGTGGACGCCCTCTACAGCCCGGTGAAGAAGGTCGCCTATCGCGTCGAGCCGACCCGCCAGGGCCAGAGCCTCGACTACGACAAGTTGATCATGGAAGTGGAAACCAACGGCGCGGTCTCGCCTGTAGACGCGGTGGCCTATGCCGCCCGCATTCTGCAGGACCAGCTGCAGGTGTTCATCACCTTCGACGAGCCGAAGAAGGCCATCGATGGCGAGATGAAACCGGAGCTGCCGTTCAACCCGGCCCTGCTCAAGAAGGTCGACGAACTCGAACTGTCGGTGCGTTCGGCCAACTGCCTGAAGAACGACAACATCGTCTACATCGGCGACCTGATCCAGAAGACTGAGGCGGAGATGCTGCGCACCCCGAACTTTGGCCGCAAGTCGCTGAACGAAATCAAGGAAGTCCTGGCCAATATGGGTTTGCATCTCGGCATGGACGTGCCGAATTGGCCGCCCGAGAATATCGAAGACCTGGCCAAGAAGTTCGAAGACCAGATGTAAGAGCTGCGGCCCGTCGCGAGACGGCCCGCACAATCGGAGAGATCGACATGCGTCACGGATATGCCCGCCGCAAACTTGGCCGCACGTCGAGCCATCGCACCGCCATGTTCGCCAACATGGCAGCCAGTCTGATCAAGCACGAGCAGATCGTCACCACTCTGCCCAAGGCTAAGGAGCTGCGGCCGATCGTCGAGAAGCTGGTGACGCTGGCCAAGCGCGGCGACCTGCACGCTCGCCGTCAGGCCATCTCCCAGGTGCGCGACGTCGCCCAGGTCGGCAAGCTCTTCGCCACGCTCGGCCCGCGCTACGCCAACCGCGCTGGCGGCTACATCCGCGTGCTCAAAGCCGGTAACCGCTATGGCGACAACGCCCCGATGGCGGTGATCGAGTTCGTCGATCGCGATGTTGCCGCCAAGGGCCTGGATTCCGGCCCGGTCGCCACCCAGGCTGCGGAATAGACTTAACCGCAAACGAGCGGCTAACCCCGAATTAAGGTGACAATCGCCAGGCCGTTCCCCTACCGCTAGAGCGGAAACGGGGGAGCGGTTCGATGCGCATTCTGGCGACAACTTTGGCGTTGGCGCTCTGCGCCTCGGTGGCGCACGCCGCGCCGGCGGCCCTGGCCGACCTGGCCAAGCCACCGGCCGACGCGGAAACCTTCACCATCATGTCTCCGGCCGGCGTGCACGGCCATTCGGCGCGCTGGACGACGCCCGACGGCGTCCACTGGGGCCGTGAGAGCATGAACCTGCGCGGCCAGATCTTCGAGGTCGACAGCGCCTCGCGGTTCGGCTCCGACGGGATGATCGATCATCTGGTCGTGCGCGGCTTCACGCCGTCCGGCGACTCGGCGGAAACCTTTGACGTCGCGAACGGCACTGCCAGCTGGAAGAGCCAGGTCGACGGCGCCTCGGCCCCCTATGCCGGGCCGGCGATGTATAACTCCGTTGGCGGCCCGATCGACATCACCGAGAGCCTGGTCGACGCCATCGTTGCCGCGCCGAACCACACCCTCGCCATGCTGCCCGGCGGCGAAGCCCACGCCGAGCCGCTCACCACCTTGACCATCGGTGAGGGCGCGACCAAGCGGACGCTCACCGCCTGGGCCGTCACCGGCCTCGGTCCGACGCCCCAGGCCGTCTGGGTCGACGAGCAGGGCAAGTTTTTTGCCATCGACTTCGGCCTGGCCTGGATCCGCACCGGCTACGAGGCCGACCTGGCGCAGATCGACAAGGCCCAGGACGAGGCGATGGCCAAGCAGGCGCCGATCATCGCCCACACCCTGTTCAAGAAGCCAGCCGGCCCGGTGGCCTTCACCCACGTCCGGGCCTTCGTCGACGGTCAGCGCTATGCTGAGGACGAGACCGTCGTCGAGGACCAGGGCGTCATCACCGCGGTCGGTCCGGCCAGCAAGGTCAAGGTTCCGGCGGGAGCCGAGGTGATCGACGGGGCGGGGAAGACCCTGGTCCCTGGCCTGTGGGATTCGCACCAGCACTTCGGCGATGATTTCAGCGGTCCGACCTTGCTCTCGCTCGGCGTCACCTCGGTTCGCGACCCGGGCAACGTCACCTCCCACACCCTGTCACGTCGGACCCGGCGAGCGAGCGGCGACCTCCTGATGCCGCACATCTATCCGTCGATGCTGATTGACGGCAAAGGGCCGCTAACGGCTCAGGTCGGCGAGTCGGTCGGCTCCCTCGACGAGGCGCTCGCCACCGTCCGCAAGGCCAAGGACGAGGGCTTTGTGGCCATCAAGATCTACGGCAGCTTCAATCCGGCCTGGGTGGCGCCAACAGCGGCCGAGGCCCACCGCCTGGGCCTGCACGTTCACGGCCACCTGCCGGCCGGCATGCGCACCATGGACGCCATCAACGACGGCTACGACGAGATCACCCACATTTACTTTGTCGCCATGCAGGCCATGCCTGACGATGTGGTGGCCAAGTCCAACACCATCGCCCGCATGCAGGGTCCGGCCAAATACGCCAAGGACATGGACCTCGACGCCGAGCCGATGAAGTCCCTGATCGCCACCATGGCCGCCAAGCATATCACGTCCGACCCGACGCTGGTCGTGGTCGAGAGCCTGATGGTGCCTGACAACGGCGACCTCTCGCCGGCCTACGCGCCCTTTGTCGGCACCCTGCCGCCGGCCGTAGAGCGCGGCTTCCGCGCCGGCGGCCTGGAGGTCGCCCCCGGCTATACGCGCGCCGACTATCGCGCCAGCTTCAAGAAGCTCGAGGCCCTGGTCGAGGCGATGCACAAGGCCGGCGTGCCGATCGTCGCCGGCACCGACGGCTCGGGCATGGAGCTGGTCCGCGAGCTGGAACTCTATGTCGATGCCGGCTTCACACCGGTCGAGGCTTTACAGGCGGCGACGGTCGCGCCGGCGCGTCTGCAGCACGTCGACGATAAAACCGGCTCGATCGCGGTCGGCAAGAACGCCGACCTCGTGCTCGTCGACGGCGACCCGTCTAAGACCATCGGCGATCTGCGCCACACCCGTCTGGTGACGATGGATGGCGGCCTGATGAACTGTGACGACCTGCGCAAGGCCGGCGGCATCTCCGGCCGCCCGAAGTTCGACCTCGACGGGCCCTAGCCCTTGGGGCTCCAGTGGATCACCTCGACCCGTTCGAGAGTGACGAGGCCGAGATCTTCGATCTCGCGCAGCTGATCGGCGAAGGTCCGGACCTTGTCCTCGGTGTCGACGATCTCGATGACTAGGGGCAGATTGCCTGAAAGGTCGATAATCTTGGCGCTATGCAGCTTGCCGTGCGAGCCATAGCCCATCGGGCCGCGCAACACGGTCGCCCCGGCGAGTCCTGCCGCCCGGGCCTTGAGCACAATATCCTCGTAGAGTGGCCGCCCGCCACTGCGGCGGGCCTCCTCGGTGTAAATGCGAAGCAGCACGGCCGAATAGTCCATGGTCAGCTTCCCTTCACCGCATTGAGGCCGTGGCCGGCCACCCAGCCGAGCCAGACGGCCAGCAGGCAGAACACCACCGAGCCGACGATATTCGCCCCGGCGCGCACAAACTCGCCGCCCTGGGCGAGCGTCAGGGTCTGGTAGCTGAACGACGAGAAGGTGGTGTAGCCGCCGCAGATCCCGACCATGACGAACTGGCGCATGTCGCCGGCCACGAGCAGGCGCCCATCCGGCCCCGTGACGGCGGCGAAGAAGCCGATCACGAACGAGCCCACGACGTTGATGATCAGGGTGCCGAATGGGAATGTCTCGCCGAACCAGGCCGCCGCAAGGCTAGAACAGGCGTAGCGCGCTACGGAGCCCAAGGCCCCGCCCAGGGCCACCCAGAGATAGGTGCTCAGGCTCATCCCCCTTCTTTCCGCGGCGGGGGAAGGTCGGTCAATGCCTGAAGAGTGCTTGCGCTCTTGCGAGATATTTGCAAGAAATGACAATCAACGCCACAGGAGGTTTCCATGGACTACGTTCGCCCGGCCGGAATGGCCACAAGCGTCGTCTACCGCGATCCGCGCGCCGCAATCGCCTGGCTTGAGAAGGCCTTCGGTTTCGAGACCGTGATGATCGTCGAGAACGAGGACGGCTCCATCGGTCACTCGGAGCTCAAGCTCGGCGATGGCGTGATCTATGTCGGTTTCGA
>JBEKQJ010000060.1:0-12747 GCA_049519835.1 Caulobacteraceae bacterium
AAGACCCGCTGATCGCCGGCTGCGCCGCCCTGGGCGGACGCCCGCAGGCCGCCGAGCCGCTCGGCGCGGCTCTCGAAGCGTGGCTGCGGACCCCGTTCGACAGGCTGGAGCCGGCGTTCGGAGCCCGTGACCCGGTGCTCCTGGCCGCCGTCTGTCGACTGGCCGATTTCGGCGCCCAGCTGCATCCCGACCATCGCGCCGACCTGGTGTTCGAGCAGGTGCTGCGTGCGCCGATCGCAGGATGCGATCACGCTGAGCGCGTCTTCCTGGCCTGCGCCGCCTTCGGCCGCCACACGGCTTCGACCGTTACCCCTGCCCCGCACATCGTCGGCCGCTTGCTCACCCCGGAGCGGTATCAGCGCGCGCGCGCCGTCGGCGCAGCCGTACGCCTCGGCTGCGATCTCTCCGGCCGGGGACCGGCTCTGCTCGACCGCGCCCGCCTGGAGTTCAAATCGGAGGCCGTCGTCCTGCAGGCCGAATCCGGCTGGGAGACGGCGCTGCTGGGCGAACCCACCGCCAAGCGCGCGGCCACGCTCGCCAGCCTCCTCGACCGGGAGTTGAAGATCAGGCGCGCGGCCCCGGCGGCCCCGCCTCTGGCGAAAGACGCGGTCGGCTAGTCTTCGGCCGTCCTCGGACGCCGGCGCACCTCTACGGCCCGCACCTTTGATCCGTCGAGCACCAGGGCGATCTCGCCGCGCTTGAGCTTGAGCGCGTCCTCCCCGAACACCTCCCGCCGCCAGCCCTGCAGGGCTTCAGTCTCCGCCTCATCGTCGGAGGCGATCTTCTCCAGGTCCGAGACCGTGGCGATCAGCTTGGACGCGACGTTGGCATCCTCCGACCGGGCCTTCAGGAGCACCTTCAGCAGCTCGACCACCGCGCCGGTAGGCGCCGAAGGCGGCTTTGGCGGCTTGCGCGGCTCGACCGGATGATGCTCGGCCGCCGCCAGACCTTCGCGCACGGCCTCCAGCACCTCGACGCCGAATTTCGACCCAGCGAAGCCCTTGGCCAGCGAGCGCAGGCGGCCAAGCGCCTCAGCGTCGGTCGGCGTCTGGGTGGCGAGCTCGTCGATGGCGTCCTCCTTGAGGATCCGGCCGCGGGGCTGGTCGCGCGTCTGAGCGGTCCGCTCCCGCCAGGCCGCCACCGCCTTGAGCACGGCGAGGTACTTGGCGCCGTGCCGCCGTGGCTTCAGGCGCTTCCAGGCGTTCTCTGGCTCGGTGTCGTAGAGCGCGGGATCGATCAGCGCCTGCATCTCCTCGCGCACCCAGGCGAGCCGGCCGCTCGCCTCGAGTTTCGCCCGCAGCATCGGATAGAGTTCGGCCAGGTGGGTGACATCGCCGAGCGCGTAGGTCAGCTGCGCGTCGCTGAGCGGCCGGCGCGCCCAGTCGGTGAAACGGCTCGACTTGTCGATCTCGATCGAAAGCATCTGGCGGACCAGGCCGTCGTACGCCACTTGCTCGGGAAATCCTGCCGCCATGGCCGCCACCTGGGTGTCGAACAATGGGCGCGGCATGGCGCCAAGGTTGTTGAGAATTTCGACGTCCTGTCGCGCAGCGTGGAACACCTTCTCGATCGAAGTGTCGGTCATCACCGCCAGGAAAGGCCCGAGGTCGAGATCTGGCGCGAGCGGGTCGATGACCGCGGCGGCGTCTCCGGCTGCGGCCTGCACCAGACAGAGTTTGGGCCAATAGGTGGTCTCGCGCATGAACTCAGTGTCGACCGCCACAAATGGGCGGCCGCGCAGGCGCTCACAGAATTCGGCGAGCGCGTCCGTGGTTGTTATTGGGGTCATGGGCTAGCTATAGCGCGGGCGAGCAGCGAGTCTGCAAGTTGCTCGCAACTTTACGGACGAGACGTGACGGCATGACGCACCCGCGAAACGGACTGACCTATCGCGAAGCGGGTGTCGACATCGATGCGGGCGAGGCCCTGGTCGAGCGGATCAAGCCCCTGGCGCGCGCCACGCGACGGCCGGGTTCAGACGCGGGCCTCGGCGGATTTGGCGCGCTTTTCGATCTGAAGGCGGCCGGCTACGCCGATCCTTTGTTGGTCTCGACCACCGACGGAGTCGGCACCAAGCTGAAGGTGGCTTCCGAAACCGGTCTGCACGGCACGGTCGGCATCGACCTGGTGGCGATGTGTGTCAACGATCTCCTCGCGCAAGGGGCCGAGCCCCTGCTGTTCCTGGACTATTTCGCCACCGGACGGTTGGACATCGACCAGGCGGCCGAGGTCGTGGCCGGCATCGCCGAAGGCTGCCGTCAGGCCGGCGCGGCGCTTGTCGGCGGCGAGACCGCCGAGATGCCGGGCATGTACGGCGAGGGTGACTATGACCTGGCGGGTTTCGCCGTCGGGGCCGTGGAGCGCGACGCGGTCCTCCCCAAGCTCGACCAACAACAGGCCGGCGACCTCCTGATCGCCCTGCCCTCCTCCGGACCTCATTCCAACGGCTATTCGCTCGTCCGTCGGATTGTCGCGATTTCGTGGGTCGACTGGACCGACGCGGCGCCCTTCGCCGACGGGGTCACGCTCGGCGAAGCGCTGATGACCCCGACCCGGATCTACGTCCGGGATGTCTTGCCTCTCGTGAAGGCCGGCCTCGTCAAAGGCGGCGCGCATATCACCGGCGGCGGCCTCATCGAAAACCCGCCGCGCGCCGTGGCCGAGGGACTCATCCCGGTGTTCGACTGGAACGCCTGGCCGCTGCCGCCGGTCTTTCAGTGGCTGGCCGAGACTGGCGGCGTCGCCGCCGAGGAGATGCGCCGCACGTTCAACTGCGGTGTGGGGTTCGTGCTGATCGTCGCGGCTGAAGATGCTGAGACTGTGCTCAACCGGCTGCTCGAGGCCGGTGAACCCGCGTTCGTGTGCGGCGAACTACGGGCGGGCTGATCCCGACCACCTATGGCGAGCCGGCGATCCGATCACCAAGCAGGTGACGACGAGTCGGCGGCAGGCCCGAGGCGCCGACCGCGCGTTTGGAGGCCAAGGTCTGGAAGACCGCCGTGGCGCCGCGGTCGAAACCTATGGCGGAGCGGGCAAGGTAGAGCAGCCACAGATGCGTCCTGGCTTCGCCGATCATCGCTTCCGCCTCGCGGCGGCGGGCGTTAAGCCGCGCGGCCCAGATACGGCAGGTCTGGGCATAATGCTCTCTCAGACCCTCCACGTCGTGGATGTCGAATTCGTGCATCTCGAGATGGTCGAGCGAGAGTCCGATGTGGTCGAGTTCGCTGCCGGGAAAGACGTAGCGCGTCATCGCGGCGTACTCGGGTGGCTTGCGCCGAAAGTTTTTTCGGCGCGCGCGCCGCGTGATCGCGTGGTTGAGCAACAGCCCGCGCACGCGCAGCAGGGACCGCATCTTGGCGAAATAGGCGTCGTGGTTGTCGAGGCCGACGTGTTCGAACATGCCGACTGAGGCGATCTTGTCGTACTCGCCGGTGAGGTCGCGATAGTCCTTCAACTCGATCTTGATCTTGTCCAACAAGCCCAGTTCGGCGATCCGGGTCTTGGCGAAGTCGAACTGCGCCTGTGACAACGTCACGCCATGCGCCTGCACGCCGTAGTGCTGGGCGGCGTGAATGACGAGGCCGCCCCAACCACAGCCGATGTCGAGAAAACGGTCGCCAGGTTCGAGCCGCAGCTTGCGGCAAACGATGTCCAGCTTCGAAAGCTGCGCGTCGTCCAGGTTCGAGTCCCAGGTCGGAAAGTAGGCGCAAGAGTAGACCATCCGCGAATCGAGGAACAACGCATAGAATTCGTTCGAAAGGTCGTAGTGGAACTGCACCAAGGCCTTGTCGTCGCGGCCGTGCTCGACGCGGTCCGCAATGGCGCCGGCGTATTCCAGTTTCGGCGACGGCGGATTGCGGCTTCGAAAGAAGAATGGCGCGAGAGCACTGAATGCCAACCGCCGGTCGATCTTTCGCCAGCGGCCGGCGCGCAGCTTGTTTTCGATGTCCTGCCTTCGCGGTTCGAACTCGAAGAACAGGCCGTCCAGGATTCTGATTCGACCGTTGAGCAGCAGCTCGATCGCCGTCCAGAGTTTTGGGACCCGCAACAGGCTGGTGATGACGCCGGGATCGTAGATCTTCAGCGCGAGATTGCTGGTAGGGCGCTCACACAGCGAAATCCGGGTGTCATCCCAGAGGACGATGCTGAGGTCGACGTCGAACACCTGACCCAGATGTTGGATAAGCCGCGCCAGTCGCAGTGCGTTGGGGTCTGGTTCAGTCATGTGGCCCCCGTCATTGAAAACGTTGGCTAGCGCAGAACCCTGACGGTGTGGAGCGAAATGAACGCCGGCGTCTTGCCGGCGGCCGTCACCCGACGATCTCGTGGTCCTTGAAGAACTGGCCGATTTCCAGGGCCGCATTCTCCTGGCTGTCCGAGCCGTGCACCGAGTTCTCGCCGACCGACAGGGCGAAGAGCTTGCGGATCGTGCCCTCGGCCGCCTGGGCCGGATTTGTGGCGCCCATCACCTCGCGGTATTTGGCGACCGCGTCCGGACCCTCCAGCACCTGCACCACCACCGGCGCCGAGGTCATGAATTCCACCAGCTCGCCGTAGAACGGCCGCTCCTTGTGGATCTCGTAGAAGGTCTCGGCCTGCGCCCGTGACATCTGAATGCGACGCTGGGCGATAATGCGCAGGCCGGCATCCTCGATCACCGCATTGATCTTGCCGGTCAGGTTCCGGGCTGTGGCGTCGGGCTTGATGATCGAGAAAGTGCGTTCGGTCATGGGTTGCGAAAGGCTCGTTTGAAGGGGTGCGGGCTTATAGCCACGCCCGCTGGCCGCGCCTACCCCTGTTTGACCCAACCCCTCTCTTCCCCCTGCTTCCAATAGGCGACGGCGTGGCCGGCGGCCTTGAACCGGGTCCACTCGACGCGAGCCTGGGCGACCGCCGCCTCATCGGCCCCATCGAAGACCAGGATGCAGCGCTCGACGCCGGCGAGATCTCCCGTCTCGGCCCCGTCGATCAGGAACAAGGCCTGCGCGCCGTTCGGATTGTCCGCTCCCGCGGTGAGAAGCACCGGCTGCCGATCGGCGAGCGGCTCGCCGGCCACGCCGTGGGGCAGGAAACTGTCGTCCCGGTAGGCCCACAACCAGTCGTCGAGCCGCTCGATCCGGTCCGCGGCCGGTGAGCGGACCAGAGCCCGCCAGCCGCGCGCCAGGGTCTTCTCCAGGAGGTCCGGCAGCACCTGCTCCAGCCGCGAGCGCTCCAGATGGTAGAACCACACCTCGCAGCCGGGCACGTCAGGTCTCGTAGTGATCCGCCACCAGCCGGTCGAGCAGCCGCACGCCGAAGCCGGTCGCTCCGCTGGGAATGGTCGCAACCGTCGAGCTGGGTTTCCAGGCCGGACCTGCAATGTCGAGGTGAGCCCAGGGCAGACCGTTGACGAACTTCTGCAGGAAGAGCGCGGCCGTGATCGAGCCGGCGGGCCTCCCGCCGGTGTTCTTCACATCGGCGACCTGGCTTTCGATCTGCTTTTCATAGGAGGCCTGCAGCGGCATGCGCCAGAGCGCGTCGCCGCTGACTTTCGAGGCCGCCAGAAGGTTCTCCGCCAGGGCCTCGTCGTTGCTGTAGAGGCCGGCGAGATCCTTGCCTATGGCGACGATGATGGCGCCGGTGAGAGTCGCAAGGTCGACCATGAACCGCGGCTTGAAGCGGTCCTGGCAGTACCAGAGCGCATCGGCCAGCACGAGCCGACCCTCCGCGTCGGTGTTGATCACCTCGATGGTCTGGCCTGACATGCTCTTGACCACATCTCCCGGCCGCTGGGCGGCGCCGTCCGGCATGTTCTCGACCAGGCCGAGGATGCCCACGGCGTTTACCTTGGCTTTGCGGCCGGCCAGCACCGCCATGACACCGGTGACGGCGGCCGCGCCGCCCATGTCGGTGATCATCTCTTCCATGCCGTCGGCCGGCTTGAGGCTGATGCCGCCGGTGTCGAAGGTGACTCCCTTGCCGACGAAGGCCACCGGCGGGGCTTCGGCGTCCGAAGCGCCCTTCCATTGGATGACGGCAAGCTGGCTCTCGCGGACGCTGCCCTGGCCGACGCCGAGCAGCGAGCCCATGCCGAGCTTGCGCATCTCTTTCTCGCCCAGGATCTCGATTTCGAGGCCCAGCGACTTCAGCTTCTTGACGCGGCGGGCGAATTCCTCGGGGAAGAGGATGTTGGCCGGCTCGGAGACCAGGTCGCGGGCCAGAATGACGCCTTCGGCGATAGCGGCGTCGGTCTTCCAGGCCTTGGCCGCCTGTGGCGCCTTGGCCGAGGCGATGCGCACGCTGGTCACCGAAGGCTTGCGCTCCGGCTTCTCGGTGGTGCGATAGCGGTCGAAGCGATAGGCGGCGAGAGTGACGCCGAGCGCGGCGCGCGAGGCCTCGGTGGCCGAGGCGTCGGGCATTCGGATCACCAGGGTTTCGGCGCCGCTGGTCTTGACCGCCTGATAGGCCTGGGCGGCGGCGAGTTCGGCGGCCTTCTCGTCGAACTTGTCCTTCGGCCCGGCGCCCACGATCACCAGCCGCGCGGCATCGAGGCCATGGGGCGCCGCGAGCTCGAGAGTCTGACCGGCGCCGGCCGTGAAGCGTCCACCCGCCAGGGCCCGCTCAATCGCCCCGCCCATGGTGCGGTTAAGGGTCCGGCCAGCCCCTGCCAGCACCTGATCCTCGAACACGACCAGCGCCAGGACGCCCGAAGCGCCTGGAAGATCGTCGGCGGAGGTGAACTCAATCTGCATGCCTAGCTCCGATGTTGGGTCGTTCGATAAGGCGCCGCGGGCCGGCGCGGAAGGTCAGGCTTGATGCGGGCCGAAGCGATTGGCGCCTTCTTCGCCTTGCAGCAGGACCAACTCGACCGCCGACCACACCAGGATCGGCGCCGCCAGCAGCAAACGCGCCGCATTTGGCGCTCGCCAGACCAGGGCCACGCCGATCAGCACCAGCGCCGCCCACCAGCCGCTCTTGCCGCGGTCATGCAGTCGTTTTGAGGCGACGCAGGCCGCCGAGGCGAGCAGAGCCGGATAGACGAACCAGAAGGTTGCGAGCTTGACGGTCTCGTCGCAGACGGCCTCGTAGAGAGCCGCCGCGACGAAGAGCGAACCGGCCGCCAGCCAGAAGCGCGGCCTCGGACAGCGGCCGATGGGCGAAGCGAACAATTCGCGCCAGTCGATCGGCGGTCCCGGCTGCGCGGCGGCCATGACCCTAGTGGTCCGATTCCAACATTTGCATCCCGCCTGATACAATCTCCCCAGCAAATGTTGGAATCAAAAAGACCACTAGCAATCGCTTGTTTTTCTAGTGGAACTTTGAATTTGACATTCGCTCGGCCGCCGATGTCGGGTCGGGGGCGAATGTCAAATTCGTTCCACTAGGCGAACTCGGCCAGGACGTCGTCGGCGGCCACGCTGTCGCCTGTCTTGGCCGACGCGGCCTTGATCACCCCGGCTCGCTCGGCGCGAATGATGTTCTGCATCTTCATGGCCTCGATGACGTAGAGCACCTGGCCCTCCTCGACCTCGTCGCCGGCGGCGACATCCGCGGAGATGACCAGCCCCGGCATGGGCGAGAGCACCAGGCGGGAGGTGTCCGGCGGCGTCCTGGCTGGCAGTTTCTCGTGCAACTCGGCGGAGGTGGGGGTCAGCACCAGCACGCGCGCCGTCGCCGCCCGGTGACGGATCACAAAGCCTTCCGCGGCCGGCGACACGGTGGCCGTGAAGGCGCGCCCGTCCAGCTGGCCATGGAACAACGCCTGCCCCGGTCGCCACTCGACGCCGGTGAGATGCACGGACCGGTCCTGGTCCGGGAAGCGCATGTTCAACCCATCCTGGGCGCCATCGAGACTGACGACGCGCTTGGCGCCGGCGCAATCGATCACCCAATCGGCGCGGGCGGGTGGCTTCAAACCGCCGTTGGCAACCCGCGCGCGGGCGGTCAGCGTTCGATGCATCCAGGCGCCGACGGCCGCCATCAAGTCGAGCTGCCAGGGGGTCGGCTCGAGGCCACGAAAGCCGTCCGGGAACTCATCGGCGATGTAGCGTGTGGAAAGCGCGCCGGATCGGAACCGCGCCTGGTCCATCACCGCGGAAAGGAAGGCGGTGTTGTGTCCCAGTCCCTCCAGATGCATATCCTCGAGCGCCAGAGCCATGCCGTCGACCGCGCCCTCGCGATCGGCCGCCCAGGCGCAGAGCTTGGCGATCATTGGATCATAGAACATGGAGATCTCGTCGCCCTCGCGCACGCCGGTGTCGTTGCGCACGCGGCGGCCCCCGAGTTCGCCCTCCTTGGGCGTGCGATAACGCACCAGACGGCCGATCGAGGGCAGGAAGTTGCGATAAGGGTCCTCGGCGTAGATGCGACTCTCGATGGCCCAGCCATCGATCGCGAGATCAGACTGGCCGAACGCGAGCGACTCTCCGTCTGCGACCCGGATCATCTGCTCTACGAGGTCGACACCGGTGATCAGCTCGGTGACCGGGTGCTCCACCTGCAGGCGGGTGTTCATCTCCAGGAAATAGAAGGACCGATCCTGGCCGGCGACGAACTCCACCGTGCCGGCCGAATCGTAGTTGACGGCCTTGGCGAGGGCGACGGCCTGGGCGCCCATGGCCGCACGGGTGGCTTCGTCGAGCAGCGGCGACGGCGCTTCTTCGATGACCTTCTGATTGCGTCGCTGGATCGAACACTCGCGCTCGAAGAGATGGACCAGATGGCCGTGCTTGTCGCCCAGCACCTGGATCTCGATGTGGCGCGGGTTCTCGATGAATTTCTCGATGAAGATGCGGTCGTCGCCGAAGGCGCCCTTGGCTTCGGCGCGCACGGCCGGGAAGCCCTCCTCCGCGTCGCGGCGGTTCCAGGCGACGCGGATGCCCTTGCCGCCGCCCCCGGCCGAAGCCTTGATCATCACCGGATAGCCGATCTCCTCGGCGATGCGGATGGCGTGGGCAGTGTCGTCGATTTCGCCGACATGCCCAGGTACGACACTGACGCCGGCGGCCGCGGCGAACCGCTTGGACTGGATCTTGTCACCCATGGCGTCGATCGCCGCGGGATTGGGTCCAATGAAAACGATCCCGGCCGCTTCGCAGGCGCGGGCGAAGCCGGCGTTCTCCGAAAGGAAACCAAAGCCCGGATGGATGGCCTGCGCGCCGGTTTCCTTGGCGACGGCGATGATCTTGTCTCCGAGCAGGTAGGACTGCGCCGCCGGCGGCGGACCGATCAGCACCGTCTCGTCAGCCATCTCCGCCGCCAGGGAGTCAACGTCCGCCTCCGAGACCACCAAGACGGTCGCGATGCCTAGCCGTCGGCAGGTCTTGATGATCCGCACCGCGATCTCGCCACGGTTCGCGATCAGAATTTTGGAGAACATCGCCTGGAGGACGCCCGTTTTCGTTCTTAGGTTGTGGGGTTAGACGCGGGGGGACGCGTTGACAACCACGCCCGTGCGTCAAGCCAATCGAGAGACCCGCCCATGGCCGACACTCCAACCTCCCATCCCATCTCCGCCAGCGGCTTCGATCTGGCGCCGCCGGACTCAGCGGAGCGCGAACGCCTAGAGGCCGATCTCTCGGCAGAGGAGCGCGACGTCCTGCTGCGTCACGGCACTGAGGCGCCATTCTGCGGTGGCCTCCTGAGCAACAAGCAGGCGGGTGTCTACTGCTGTCGCCTGTGCGGCCTGCCGCTCTTCAAGGCCGAGACGAAGTTCGAGAGTGGCACCGGCTGGCCGAGTTTCTGGTCGCCTTTCGACGAGGCGCATGTGGTCGGCATTCGCGACACCAGCTGGGGCATGGTGCGCATCGAGACCCGCTGCGCGCGCTGCGGCTCGCATCAGGGTCACGTCTTCCCCGACGGCCCGCCGCCGACCAGCCTGCGCTACTGCATCAACTCGGTCTCCTTGACCTTCGTCGCCGATGGCGAGCCCCTGCCCGACCCGCTGGGTCGCGGCGATCACCTGCCGTAGCGGAGTCGGCCATGCCCACCCGCGAACGCGTCGAGGCTTTTGTGGCTAAGGTCGTCTCCAACGACCATGTGCAGGCCATCGAGGACTTCTATTGGCCGGAAGCTTCGATGCAGGAGAACGGCCAGCCACCCCGCGAGGGACGCGACGGGCTCGTGGCGCGGGAGGCGGATTTCCTCATGCGAGTGAAGATGCACACGCACCCGCCGCGGGCGGTGCTCATTGACGGCGATCAGGTGGCGATCTTCTGGGTGTTCGACATTACCACCCCCGACGGCGTCACCCGCCGTCGGGAAGAACTGGCGCTGCAGACATGGCGCGGCGATCGCATAGCGACCGAGCGGTTCTTTTACGACCCGGCGGAGACCAAGCCGATTTGAGCTTGGGGCAGCTCCAAGATCTTCACAGGTCGATCGGTTCGAACTCGGCGAACAGATCCTTCGTCTCGGCCAGTTCGTGCAGGGGCGTGTACTCGCAGACGGCCGCGTAGCGCCCCCACATCGCTTGCACCTCAGGATGTTCGTGGGCTCGGGCGATGGCGCCGTCGGCCCATTCGAAGACCTCGACGATCACCCCCGCCTTCGAGCGCATCGCCACAGCCGGGCGACCGGTGGCGAAGCCCAGACGCCTCAGCTGCGGCACGTGATCGCGAGTAAGGGCTAGAAGCTCGTCCTCACACCCTGGTTTCGGGCGATATCCGACGATGACCATGCGTCCCATCGCGCGCGCCTCCAGTCTACCTACAACGGAATATTGTCGTGCTTTTTCCAGGGGTTCTCGAGCTTCTTTCCCTTGAGCGACTGCAGCGCGCGGCCGATGCGGCGGCGGGTGCCGTGCGGCATGATGACGTCGTCGATGTAGCCGCGTGACGCGGCCACGAACGGGTTGGCGAAATGGGCCTTGTACTCGGCCTCCCGCTCGGCGAGCCGCTCGGCGTTGCCGATGTCGGCGCGGAAGATGATCTCGACCGCCTGCTTGGGGCCCATGACGGCGATCTCGGCCGTCGGCCAGGCATAGTTGAAATCGCCGCGCAGGTTCTTCGAGCTCATCACGTCGAAGGCGCCGCCATAGGCCTTACGGGTGATGACGGTGATCTTGGGCACGGTCGCCTCGGCGAAGGCGAAGAGCAGCTTGGCGCCGTGCTTGATCAGGCCGCCCTGCTCCTGCTTGGTGCCCGGCATGAATCCAGGCACGTCGACGAAAGTGATGATCGGGATCGAAAAGGCGTCGCAGAAGCGCACGAAGCGGGCCGCCTTGCGCGAGGCGTCGATGTCCAGCACGCCCGCCAGAACCTGCGGCTGGTTGGCGACAACGCCGATTGTCTCACCGTTCACACGGCCCAAGCCGATGATTATGTTCTTGGCGTAATCAGGTGAAATCTCGAAGAAATCCGCCTCATCGACGACCTTTTCGATGAGTTCCCGCATGTTGTACGGCTTGTTCGGATTGGCCGGCACCAGAGTGTCGAGCGAGGGTTCGTCGCGGTCCGGATCGTCAAAGCTCTGCCTTATGGGTGGTTTGGCGCGGTTGGACAGCGGCAGAAAGTCCACAAGCCTGCGCACCTGGGTCAGCGCCTCGAGGTCGTTGTCGAACGCCCCGTCGGCGACGCCGGACTTCAGGGCATGGACCCGATAGCCGCCCAGTTCTTCGTGGCTGACGTCCTCGTTGATCACGGTTTTCACGACGTCGGGTCCGGTGACGTACATGTAGGCCGTATCCTTCACCATGAAGATGAAGTCGGTCATGGCCGGCGAATAGACGTCGCCGCCGGCGCAGGGACCCATGATCACGCTGATCTGCGGGATCACGCCACTGGCCAGCACATTCTGGAGGAAAATATCGGCGTAGCCGGCAAGCGAGTCGACGCCCTCCTGGATACGGGCGCCGCCGGCGTCGAAGAGGCCGATGATCGGCGCACCGTTGCGCACCGCCATTTCCTGGACCTTGACGATCTTCTCGGCGTGAGCCTTTGAAAGAGAACCGCCGAACACCGTGAAATCTTTTGAGAAAAGGTAGACCACGCGACCATTGATCGTACCCCAGCCGGTGACCACCCCGTCGCCTGCAATGCGTTGGCCATCCATGCCGAAATCATGGCTGCGGTGTTCGACGAAGGCGTCGAACTCCTCGAACGAATTCTCGTCCAGCAGCAGGGCGATGCGCTCGCGGGCGGTCAGCTTGCCCTTGGCGTGTTGGGCGTCGATGCGCCTCTGACCACCTCCCGCCCGGGCCTGTGCGCGCCGCCTGTCGAGCTCTTCGAGGATCTGATGCATGCCGCTCCCTTCGCGCCTCAGGGGGTGCTAGCCGCCGCGCCGGGTGATGACAAGGCGCGGAACCAAGCCTCCAATGCGCGGGCTTCGCCGGCCAAGGTCCCGCGTCGCTCCGCCGCCTCCGCGTCTTCGCCCCACGTTTCGGCCTGGAAGGTCTCGTCGAGCTGGGAAAGCTCACTAGCTTCGGCGCCGTTCAAGCGGCCGCGCTGAAGCGCCAGGGCCAGGATCGCCGAACCGAAGAGTTGGGCCGCGGCGACGAGGGCAGTCAGGGAGAAGTCGCTCTCGGCAGCCGCCAGGCGGCGGACCCCATCCAGAGTCTCTGGCGACTGTTCGACGTGAGTGACGCCGGCGCTCCTTGCGAAGGTCAAAGCGAGTTCATCCTGCGCCCAGGCAAGCAGCGGCGCCCACCGCGCTTCCTGTCGCGCCACCAGCGCTGCAGGCGCTTCGGCGAAGTAGCAAAGAAGATCGTGGGCGCCATAGTCGGCAAGCTGCTCGGCCAGAGCCACCCGCGCCGTGGGCGCGGCGTCGAGA
>JBEKQJ010000061.1:0-12628 GCA_049519835.1 Caulobacteraceae bacterium
TCAACACCCGGCTCGCGCCGTCGCAGGCTGCGTCATCGGCAAAGTTTTCGACCAAATACCACCTATGATATCTGTCAATCTTCACCATTGTCTCATGGAAGGAAAATAAAGCGCCACAAAAACATAAGATAGTCGCATTCTAACGGCACGATTATATTTGTCAGACTAAATGACCTGAGCGCACGACATATGAATGCCTGGCGGATTATGTCATCCTATGACTTGGAGACAACTATGATCAACGACAATGTACTGCAGACCGCCGTACAGGATGAGTTGCGTTGGGAGCCGAGCGTGATCGCCGCCCATATCGGCGTTACGGCGAAGGCCGGCGTCGTGACCCTGTCGGGCCACGTCGGCGACTTTGCGAGCAAATACGCCGCCGAAAAAGCGGCCCGACGCGTGAAGGGCGTCATGGCGGTGGCCGAAGAAATCGAGGTTCATCTGCCGTCCGACGCCAAGCGAAGCGACGACGAAATAGCGGCTGCCGCGGTCGAGCGTCTCGCCTGGAACGTCTCCATCCCCCGCGACGCCGTCAAAGTGAAGGTTGAGAAGGGTCTGATCACGCTCACCGGGACGGTCCACTCGTTCTATCAGAAACAGGCCGCCCTGCAGGACGTTCGTCGTCTCTTCGGCGTCGTCGGCGTCTCCAACCAGATCGCGATCAAGGCCCAGCCCGACGCCCTCGCCGTCAGCGATGGCATCGCCCAGGCCCTGCACCGCTCGTTGTTCGATCCGAAGATGATCAAGGTGACCGCCCAGAACGGCAATATCCGCCTGACGGGCAGCGTTCACTCGCTCTATGAGCGTCGCTTGGCGGCGAACACGGCGTGGGCCGCGCCTGGCGCGATGAGCGTCGAGAACGAAATCTCGATCCACTAACCATACGCGAGGCGCCCGTCGGCCCAGGAAACTGCGCCGACGGGCGCTAGCGCCGGCAATCGGACTCTTCCCCGGGGCGGCACGCCCCGCGACTCCGCCGTCCGGCCGCGTCAGCCCGCCGGCTTGTCGCCCTTGCCATAGTCGCCGAAAGCACCGTCGCGGGCGTCCAGCGCCGCCTTCACCCCCTCGCGCATCCTGGCCATGTAGGCGCGCGAGGCCGGGGTGTGCCAGCCGAGGGCGTGCAGATCGGTCCCGGCCCGCAGCCCGGCCCTCAGGCCCATGGCCTCCATCTGCCGGTGGACGAGGCGCTTGTTGAGCTGGGCGAGCTCGGGATCGACCTTGGCGATCCGCTCGGCCATGAGGAGCGTCTCCGCCTCCAGCCGCTCCAGCGGAAAGGCGCGGTTGGCGAAGCCGAGGCGGGCCGCCTCCGCGCCGCTCACCGCATCGCCGGTCAGCATCATCTCCATCGCCGCCCGCATGCCGAAGATCCAGGCGTGGAACTGGTTGTCGGGCGGCGACATGCTGCGCACGGCCGGGTAGCCGATCTGCGCATCCTCGGCCACGTAGACGAGGTCGCAGGCGAAGGCGAGCTCGCTGCCCCCCGCCAGGCACCAGCCGTGCACCTGGGCGATCACCGGCTTGGCCAGGTCCCAGATGCGGAAACAGCCTTCCACCACATGCCGCGCCCATTGACCCTGGCCGCCGGCGGTGTGGAAGGGGAGCTCGCCGAGCCCCGAAAGGTCGTACCCGGACGAAAAGCACGTCCCGGCCCCGCGCAGGATGACCACCCGCACCTCCGGGTCGCGGTCGGCGGCCTCGAGCGCGGCGAACAGCTCGCCGCGCAAGGCGTTGGAGAGGGCGTTGCGCTTGGCCGGCCGGTTGAGCGTCAGCCGCCGCACGTGGGGCGCGGGTGTGTCTGCGAGAAGGATGGGGTCTTCGGGCATGGGCGTTACTCGGACACGGCGGCGATGGATGATTGGCGCCCGTTCATGATCACCTGCCAAGCCGTTCGCGCAATCTCAATAGCGATACCGGCATTGCGCGATTTCCAGTTGCTGCGCCGCGCGGACCCCGGTCACGCGATAGACGAGGCGGTCTTCCAGGTTCATGCGGCGCGACCACCAGCCGCGGAGCTCGCCGCGCAACGGTTCCGGTTTGCCCGTGCCCTGGAAGGGAGCGCATGCATTCCTTGATCAGGCCGTTCACGCGCGCCAGACCGTTCGCGTCCGTCGCCTGCCAGTGAAGGTAGTCTTCCCAGGCCTGATCGGCGAAGACGAGCCTCACGGCTCGATCAGCTCTCGCTCCGTTCCGTCACCGGCGTCGAGTTGCGCGACGGCGTCCGCGAGGCGCCGGGCGTTGGCGGCGCTGGACACCAGATGATGGGTCTCTTCCATCGCCTTCCAGTCCGCCAGCGAGACCATGACCACGGATTCGCCCCGCGCGCGGGCGACGACCACCGGCGAGCGATCTTTCACGACCCGGTCCATCACCTCCTTGAGGCGGGCCCGGGTGTCGGAAAAGGTGAGCACGTCCATGGCGGGCCTCCATAGCCTGGCGCCGATAACAGACAATCCCCCTCTCAGACGCGGACCTGAACCCTGGCGTCGCTTCGAGCGCGCCGCTAGCGCACATTGCATCCGGCGCCGAAGCATCGGGAGTCGAAGGGGAAGGCCGTGAGGAAGGCGAAGTCGAAGTGATCGTTGTCAGGCGCGCCTTGTCTGTCATCTGCACGCTTTGTTCCATGATCATGGCGGCGATCATCCTCCTGCTGTTGATCGCGGTCATAGTCACTGGCGGTTTCGGAGAGTGGCAGCTGTGGGTGGCCTTCGCAGTGCTCGCGATCGTTTCGGCCTTCTTCGGTGTTCTTGCTGCATTCGTATGGCCCAAAGTGCGGCATTACCCAGACCCCGAAATCTTCAGCTAAACCGGCCCTATCACGTGGCTCAGAGCCTCGAAGTTGAGGCGGGTGTGTCAAAGGAATAATTCCCCAAATGCCAAGTGAACAAAACACGAACAATTCGCTTGCCGACCGACCACCTTCGGAGTCAATGATCCGCCCCTCGGCCCGAGGCGCCCATGACCGTTTTCAGGACTCGACTGTTCGACGCGGCGCTGGCCGGCGTCGGTGAGGCGCGCCGCCACGCCAGCTACCTGCTCGAGATTGACATCTTTGCGGATGCCGCCAGCCGCCAGGCCGTCGAGCGCCTGCTGGCCGCCGCCAAGGCCGCCGAGGCGGCGCTGGCCTATCGACCGCAGCCGACGCCGGCCGGCGATGCCTGAGCCGAGCGGCCGGCCGCCCTGGCGCATCGAACCGGCCCTGGAGCGGCTGTCGATCCGCCTGCTGGTCGAGAGCCGCGAGACGGTGCTCATCCGCTGCGACGCTTGTCCCCACGTCGCCCGCTGGCTCCCGGACGACCTCAAACAGCGCTTCCGCGCCAACCTGTGGGCGACCTTCGCCCGCATCGCCCCGCGCCTCAGGTGCCAGCGCTGCCGCTCGGAATGGGTCCGAGTCTCGTTCGACCGGCCACCGGCCCCGGCGCGCGGAGCGCCGAACGCGAGCCAGCCGCCATGACCATGTTCCAGAACCTGCACCGCACGCTGCGCGGTCCTGACCAGACCCTGAAACTGGCGTGCGAAGCCTGCGGCCACTCGGCCATCCTGAGGCGCGAAGACGCCGTCGCCACTTACGGCCCCGACGCCGATCCCTTCCGGATCAGGCGCGCCTCGCGCTGCGGCGTCTGTGGCGAGCGGGCGGATATCCAGGTGTGGATCTGAGGCGGACCCGCCCCAGACAGTCTTGACGCGTCACGCCGGATGCTTCCCCTTGGCGGACAAGGCCGTTTCGGCCAGGTGAGAGCCCAGGGCGCGCGTCGCGTCTCAGGGTCCGCGAACTTGGGGGGTGATCTCTATGTCTCGAGACGTCTGGCTGCGCGCGGCCGCCATGGTCGCAGTCGCGGGCGCCATGGCTGCCTGTTCCCGCTCGTCGACCACACCGGCCAACACGGCGTCAGCCGCGCCGCCGCCCGCCACCGTCGCATCGCCTGCGCCGGCGGCCGCCACGGCGACCGCCGAGGCGCCTGAGGTCATCACCACCCCGGCCTCGATGCCGGCGCCGGGCGCCACCGGCGATTGCCCGTTCGTCGGGCCCCTGCAGGCCTTCGCCGCCCAGCAGCCGGCGCTCGAGGTCCGCACCTATGACACCTGGGATTTCTGGGTCGCCGACGGGGCCGGCCGCAAGTCGGTCCCCAAGAGCGGCCAGTTCTGCGAACAGATCTATCGCCTGAAGCCGGGGACCACCCGCCTGAGCGGCCTGGAGATCATGTCCAACTATGAGCAGTCCATGGCCGCGGCGGGGGCGGAGGTCACCAATCCCTGGCGCGCCCACGACGACGATCTCTATGTGAAGCTCACCAAGGGCGGCGCGGTCTACTGGATCGAGGTTTCCGAGAGCAACGGCGACACCATCACCGTGCATGAGATCGGCATGGTCCCGTTCACGCGCACGCTGCAGGCCCCGAGCGGCGATGACTTTCACCTGCTCGGCCACATGCCGCAGACGACGCCGAGGCCGCCGGTCAAGACCAACTATGACGAGGTGTCGTTCGACGTCGCCAACGGGACGGGGACCAAGCCGGTCAAGGTGCGCGGCTATCACTACAAGATGATCTACGACCTGCCGTCCGACCGCCATATGAGCGGCCTGGAGAGCCAGCTCAACTATCGCGCCGCCCTCAAGGATCTCGGAGCCCAGATCCTCTACGCCGATCCCGGCGAAAGCCCGGGCGAGACCACGGCGCGCCTCAACGACGGCGGCAAGACGGTGTGGATCAGCGTCACCAGCAACGCCGCCATCACCGTCGACACCCTGACCGAGAAGCCGTTCGAGCTGACCGTAAAGCCGCCGCAGGCCTCCGACATGAAGACGGCGCTCGACCGCGACGGCCACGTCACGCTCTACATCAACTTCGATTTCAACAAGGCGACGCTGAAGCCGGACGCCGCCCCGATCATCGCCCAGATCGTCGCCCTGCTGAAAGCCAACCCAACGCTGAAGCTCTCGGTCGACGGCTACACCGACGGCGTCGGCCTGCACGACTACAACGTCAAGCTGTCACAGGCGCGGGCCGCGGCGGTGGTGGCGGCGCTGCAGGCGCAGTCGATCGCGCCTGGTCGCCTGGCCTCGGCCGGCTACGGCCCAGACAAGCCGATCGCCCCCAACGACACCGACGACGGCCGCGCCAAGAACCGCCGGGTCGAACTGGTCAAGATGTAGCGGAGGCGCCGGCGCCTCACTCCGCCGCTGGCGGCGTTCGCAACTGGCCGGCCGCGCCGGCGAAGGCCAGGATCCCGCCCGGATTCATGGCGTCGACCATGGCCGTCGGGATGAGGATGGTCGCGCCGCGCTCCTTGGTGGTCTCATAGATGATGTTCATCGCCCGCAGCTGCAGCGCCGCCGGGCTCTTGGCGTAGATATCGGCCGCCTCGACGAACTTCTGCGCCACCATCTGCTCGGCCTGGCCGAGGTGGATGCGGGCCGCCGCCTCGCGCTGAGCCTGGGCCTCGCGGCTCATGGCGTCCTGCAGGGCGTCCGGCACGCCGATGTCGCGGATCTCCACCGAAATCACCGAGATGCCCCAGTCGGCGGTCTTGCGGGCGATCTCGTCGCGCAGCAGCACGTCGCCCTGCTTGCGGTCGGAGAGCAGCGAGGAGAGCAGGGACGAGCCGACCATCTCGCGCAGCGAGGTCTGGGCCACGCGGGAGATGGCGGCCCGATAGTCGGCGATCTCGAGGGCGGCGCGCTCGGCGTCGTGCACCTGCCAGAACACCACGGCGTCGACGTCGACGGGCACGGTGTCTTTGCTGAGCGCCTGCTCGGCGTTGAACTCGGTCGTCTGGATGCGCTGGTCGATCCAGATGGCGACGGTGTCGATCACCGGCGTGATCAGGAAGACGCCGGGGCCGCGCACGCCGTGCAGCTTGCCGAGCCGCAGCACCACCGCGCGCTCCCACTGGTTGGCCATCTTGAGCGACATCGGGATCAGAAAACCGATGATCGCCAGCAGGACGGCGGCGCCGATCAAGGCCGGCGATCCCGACCGCTCACCCCAGGCGAAGCTGCCCGCCGCCAGGATGAAGAAGATCACCGCCAGCAGCGAGGCCGGGCCGTTGGCGCGGCTGGACCGCGGTCCGCCGCCGGACGCGGTGAACCCCACGTTGGCGCCAGAGATGTTGCTCATGTCTGTTCCTCCTTCGCCGCGGCGAGCGCCGCGAGGCGATTGCAAAGCGCCGCCGGGTCGATGCCCTGGGCGCGGGCGGCGGCCAGGGTCTGGCGCGCCAATGATTCAAGCTGGGTCTGCACCGTCGCAGGGTCTGTCGGCGCCGGCGGCTCGGCGACGAAGCTGCCGCGGCCGCGGACCAGGGCCAGGGCGCCCAGGCGCTCAAGCTCCTCGTAGGCGTGGCGGACGGTGTTGAGGTCGACGCGCAGATGCACCGCCACCTGCCGCATGGTCGGCATCTGGTCGCCGGGATTCAGGACGCCCTGTCCGATCGCCCCCAGGAACTGGTCCCGCAGCTGCACATAGATCGGCACGCCGGTGTTGGAGACGTGGATCCAGTCCAAAGCGTGCCGGCCTGTATGCATACACTCATACAATCACGACGGCAGGAGGCTGTCAAGCCAAACACCCTCCCTCCCCTTGATGGGGAGGGTGGACCGGCGAAGCCGGGACGGGTGGGGTGGGCGCTCCACCCCCTCCGGTCCTTCGGACCACCTCCCCCATCGAGGGGGACGAGGATTCAGCGTTTTCACCCCCTGAAACCACCCCCAGCCAGGAACGCCGCCTCCTCCGGTGTCGTCACCCGGCCGAGCGCTTGATTGCGGTGCGGGAAGCGGCCGAAGCGGGCGATGACGTCGGCGTGGATGCGAGCGTAGCGAAGCTGATCGTCGTCGCCGGTGCGCGCGGCATGCGCCTCGCAGAGCGCCACGCCCCGCGCCTGCGCCGCCGGGTTCTCGGCGTGCTCGAATGGCAGGTAGAAGAAGATCTGCAGCGCGGGCGGCGCCTGGAGGTCGAAGCCGGCCTCCACCGCCCGCGTCGCCAGCGCCAGCGCCAGGCCGTCGGTGGCGAAGGCGTGCGCCGAGCCGCGGTAGATGTTGCGCGGAGTCTGGTCGAGCAGGAGCAGCAGGGCGAGGGCGCCGTTCGCCGTCTCGCCCCAGCCGCTGAGCTCGCCGCGTGCGGCGGCCAGGTGCGTCGCCTCGAACCGCTCGCGCATGGCCGCGTCGAAAGCCGCGTCGACCCGGAACCAGGCCTTGGGCCCGGCGGCGGTCCAGAAGTCGATCAGATCCTGAGGGGTGACGTTCACGAAACCCAGCCTAGACATGCGCGCTCGACGCCCGACCTCGACATGCGGTCTTGACCACCAAGACGCCAAGCCGATGCTGCGAGTCATGGCGAAAATATTCTTGGATGTCGGCGGCTTTCGCGGGGACAGCGCCCTTGCCGCCCTCGACCCACGCTTCGCCTTCGACCGTGTCTATTGCTTCGAACCCGTTAGGAGCTGTTTCACGGGCATCGTGGCTCGCCTCTCCGACCCCAGACTTCAGGTCGTCAACGCCGGCCTTCTGGATCGCAACGAAGAGCTGCCGATCTATCACGCCGGCTCCCTGGGGGGCTCCGTCTATGCGGACGCGCCCGACGTGGGGGGCCTGGATCGGGAAACCTGTCGTTTCATTCGCGCCACCGACTTCTTCCGCGAGCACATCTCGGCCGGAAGCCAGGTCTGGATGAAGCTGAATTGCGAGGGCGCGGAGTGCGATGTGCTCCTCGATCTCCTGGACTCCGGGGAAGCCGTGAAACTGACCGAGGTCCTGCTTGACCTCGATGCGCGCAAGATTCCCAGCGCCCAGGGCAAGCTGCAGCGGCTGACCGATCGCCTGGAGGATGCGCCGTTCTCGTATCATTTCCCCGAGGAGGTGCAGTACACGATGGTCACCAACTACGGCGGAATCCGGAACTGGCTCATCGTCACCGGCGCGCTCGAGCCGGGTTGGCGCTCGTTCTTCAGGAGCCTTATCTATCAGCATCGCCCGGCGCTCGATCCGACCGTCAATGGCTACTACAAGATCAGGCTGCTGCGGGCGCTGAAGCTTCGTGAGCCAGCCGGTGTTCCCACCCGGCCTCACGCGCTGATCGGCCGCGCGCGATAAGGAGTCACCCTTGATGTCATCCTCAACCGAGACCGCGATCCTCGCCGGTGGCTGTTTCTGGGGCGTACAGGATTTGCTGCGCCGCTATCCCGGCGTCCTGAAAACCCGCGTCGGCTACACCGGCGGCGAGGTGGCCAACGCCACCTACCGCAACCACCGCGGCCACGCTGAAGCGATCGAGATCGTCTTCGATCCGGCGCTGATCAGCTTCCGCCAGCTCCTGGAGTTCTTCTTCCAGATTCACGATCCGACCACCCTCAATCGCCAGGGCAATGACCTCGGCGACAGCTATCGTTCGGCGATTTTCTATACGAATGAGGCGCAGAAGCAGGTCGCGCTCGACACCATCGCCGACGTCGACGCCTCAGGTCTGTGGCCCGGCAAGGTGGTGACCGAGGTGACGCCGGCCAGCGCCTTCTGGGAAGCCGAGCCCGAGCACCAGGACTACCTGGAGCGCATCCCGAACGGCTACACCTGCCACTTCATCCGGCCGGGCTGGAAGCTGCCGGTGCGCGCCGCGGCCGAATAGGCGCTGCAAGGTTCGGCGTTCGGCAGCGCGAGCAGTAGCATGCCGGCCTGGCTGACCGAGACGGCGACCTCGATCACGCGACGGGCGTGAATGGGGTCAGTGCTCGCTTCACCGATTGATCCGCATCAATGCCACCTTGCTGCTGTGGCCGAGGGTGCTGGCGCCTTGCAGATCGAAACTTCGGTCTGCGGGTATTGCGTCCGGGCGATCCCCGGAACCCCGCTCGGCGCAATTTGCGCCCCAGGCTGCGCCGGCCTGGGGCGCATCCTTATTGGGCCTTGAGATTGACCTATCCTACGGCGCCCAGGCCAAACCAATGGACCTGAAGCGCGATGACGAACGCCCCGATCAGCAGAAGCCCGAGCAGAGCCCAAAGCACTGGCTGATTGCCAACGCTTTCGACCTTGCGGTCCTCGATCTCCCGCATCGCGGGTTCGTCGGGGTTAGGGGGAATGGAAGGCATATCGGCAGCTCCCTAGTGTGACATCAGAACGGGTTGACGGGCGTGGGCGAAGATCATCCGCGTGGCGCCGCCCAAGACCATTTCCCGGGCCCGGCCGTGACCGTAGGCGCCCATGATCAGTACGTCGGCGTCGAACGTCGCACATTGCTCAAGCAAAACCCCACCGGCTCGCTCGCCGGGCCGCGAAACGACCTCGACGCGGGCTTGCACCCCGTGCCGCGCCAAGTGAGCGCGCACGGCTTCGCCTTGGGACTCGACATCAGTCTGGTCGCCGCCCTCGTGAACCAGCACCACGCTGACGGCGCCTGCGGCGCACATGATAGCGAGGCCGTCATCCATCGCCCGCTTGGCCTCGCGCGATCCGTCCCAGGCGAGCAGCACGCGTTCGAAGCTGGGAGCCGAAGGGGACAGGCTCGGTGTAAAGAGACAGGGCGCGCCGCTATGAATCGCGAGCGCTTCCGCCAGACGTCGGGCGCCGGCGTCCTGCCTTGGCAGGCCGGCGATCACCAGATCGGCGAGCCTGGCCTGTCGGGTCACCGCCCAGGCGCGCTCCCCGATCTCGCCGGCCGCCCAGCTCCGTCCATAGCCCTTGTCCACGATCGCCTTGTGATGAGCCGCCTCGAGCGCGCCGACCATGCGGCCGATCTCTTCTTCCCGATGCACGAGCACATCGCCCGCGCCGGCTCGGCCGATGGCGAAGCAGTCGGCCGGGGCCAGGTCGGGCTCGGGGTAAACGCAGACCGTGTCGATCAGCGCGTCGTTCTCTCTGGCCAGGCGGGCGGCGATCGCCAACTGCGCCTCGCAGCCGTCCCCGGCCTGCAGGACCAGAAGGATGTCCTTGATGTCCATGGCGGGCTCCTCGCGTACGCGATGCGAAGTCTGGAGCACCTAGCGACAACCGCCATGACTTGCGTCAAACTCGACGCCACTTGCGAGGGATCCAGGCGGCGCGAGGGCGCCCCCAGCCCCTACCTGCTGGAGCGCTGAGGCGATGGATACGGGAGCGGCCATCCAGCGTCACGGCGTCGCCGAACTGATCGAACGGGCCAGGGGCGGTCCTCCGACGGCCACCGCCGTCGTCCATCCCTGCGATCCCACCGCCATCCAGGGGGCGATGGACGCGGCGGCCGCCGGTTTCATCGCCCCAATCTTCATCGGGCCCGAAGCCAAGATCCGAACCGCCGCGGCGGCGGTGGGCGCCGACCTCAGCCCATTCCGCGTCGTGCTCACCCCGCACAGCCACGCGGCGGCCGCGGAGGGGGTGGCGCTGGTCCGCCGGGGCGAGGCCCAGCTGCTGATGAAAGGCTCGCTGCACACCGACGAATTCATGTCGGCCGTGGTCGCTGACGGCGCGGGCCTGCGCACCGGCCGGCGCATCAGCCACGTCTATCTGATGTATCCGCCGGCCTATCCCAAGCCGCTCCTGATCACCGACGCCGCCATCAACGTCGAGCCGGACCTGGCGACCAAACGCGACATCGTTCAGAACGCCATCGACTTCGCTCATGTGATCGGGATCGAGACGCCCAGGGTGGCGATTCTCGCCGCCGTCGAGACCGTGAATCCCAAGATGCGCTCGACCCTGGAAGCCGCTGCGCTGTGCAAGATGGCTGACCGCGGCCAGATCACCGGCGCATTGCTCGACGGCCCCCTGGCGCTCGACAACGCCATCAGCGTCGCGGCGGCGCAGGAAAAGGGCATCGTCTCCGAGGTCGCCGGACAGGCCGACATCCTGCTCGTTCCCGATCTCGAGGCCGGCAACATGCTGGCCAAGCAGCTCATCTACCTGGCCGGCGCCGACGCCGCGGGCGTGGTCCTGGGCGCCGCCGTCCCCATCATCCTCACCAGCCGGGCGGACTCCGAAGCCACGCGCGTGGCCTCGTGCGCGGCGGCCGTGCTGCTGGTGCGCGCGGCCCAGCTGGCGGCGCTGGCGCCGTGAGCGAGGCGATCCTCTGCCTCAACGCCGGTTCCTCGAGCCTCAAGTTCGCGCTCTTCCAGGCCGCCGTCGAACCGGCGCTCATCGCGCGCGGCCAGATCGAGGGGATCGGGACCGCGCCCCGCCTCATGGTGCACGACGCTGGGGGCGCGATCCTCGCCGAGGAGCGTTGGCCAGGCGGCGCGGGGCATAGCCACGACGCCTTCCTCGCCGAGCTTCTCGGCTGGGTCGATGATCATCTCGGGACCGTTCGTCTGGCCGCCGTCGGCCATCGCATCGTCCACGGCGGAGCCGATTTCGCGGCGCCGGTCCGGCTCGACGAGGCGATCCTTGCGAAACTCGAGGCCCTTTCGCCGCTCGCCCCGCTGCATCAGCCCGCCAACATCGCCGCCGTACGCGCTGTCTGGACCGAGCGGCCGGGCCTCGCCCAGGTCGGCTGCTTCGACACCGGATTCCACCGCACCATGCCGCGCGTGGCGACGCGCTTCGCCCTCACCGCCGAACTCGACGCCCTGGGCGTGCGCCGCTACGGCTTCCATGGACTCTCCTACGAATACATCGCCCGCCGCCTGGCGGCGCTTGACCCCCGGCTTGCCTCCGGCCGCGTGATCGCCGCCCATCTCGGGGCCGGCGCCAGCCTCTGCGCGCTCAACGCCGGCGTCAGCCTCGACACGACCATGGGTTTCACCGCCGTCGACGGCCTGATGATGGCGACCCGCTGCGGCGCACTCGATCCGGGCGTTCTGCTCTACCTGATGCAGAGCCTCGGCTACGACGCCGCAGGGATCGAAGACCTGATCTACCGCCGCTCCGGGCTCCTCGGGGTTTCCGGCGTCTCCAGCGACATGCGCGCCGTGCAGGCCAGCGCCACGCCGAACGCCAAAGTCGCCATCGAGCTCTTCATCTTCCGCATCGCGCGCGAGGCCGGCGCGCTGGTCAGCACGCTGGGCGGTCTCGACGGCCTCGTCTTCACCGCCGGCATTGGCGAAAACGACGCCGAGGTCCGCGCCGGGGTCTGCGAGCGCCTGGCCTGGCTGGGCGTCGACCTCGATGCGGCGGCCAACGCCGCCGACGCGCCCGTGATCAGCACGCCGAAAAGCGTCGTGACCGTCCGCGTCATCCCCACCGACGAGGAGCGGATGATCGCCCTTCACACGAGCGCGACGCTGGGCATTGGACCTGCGGCGGCCGCATAGACGTCGAGACTGACGACATCGTCGGCGAGCGCCAGGGCGGCAGGACGGTGGCTCACCAGGATCAGGCCCTGGCCGGTCCGCTCGAGGCGAGCGCCCAGACGTCGGACGACTGCCGCTTCGGTTGATAGATCGAGGCCTTCGGTCGACGCTTCAGCGGCATCGGACCCGGCCTGCGCCCCGACGCCGTAGAGCAGCGCCTCGCCGAGGTGCGCGAGGCGATTCTCAGGTTTTCTGAGCTAAGTGCAAGAATTCGTAAGTGATAATTCTTTGCTACTTTAATAATGGAACCTAGTTTGACTACGGGGTTTTAAGTAAGGGCTAGCCCCGAATTGTTCGTCCCTGGGCTTCGGCGCACCGTGCAGCGGTGATCTAGCCAGGAGAAACGAACATGACCGCCGTAGTCGAGCGCCGGGCCGCG